>CALROF020000050.1:0-31711 GCA_943369775.1 Reyranella massiliensis 521 | reverse complement strand
GACCCTCACCCTGGCCGGTGGTACGCCCGGCACGGTCACCGTCGCCCGCGATGGCTTTCCCGTCGTGGCCTGCGGCGTGGGTGGCCTGAAGCTCCTGAAGCTGCAGCGGCCCGGCAAGTCGGCGCAATCCGCAGATGCCTTCTTGCGCGGCTTCGCCCTCGGCGCCGGAACCGTGCTGGCATCGCCCGCGGTCGTGCGCCTGCCGACCTGACGCCATGCCGCGCTACAAGCTCACCATCGAGTATGACGGCGAGCCCTTCGTCGGCTGGCAGCGCCAGCACAATGGTCTTTCCGTACAGAGTGCGCTCGAGGATGCCGTCTTCGCTTTCTGCAGCGAACGTGTCTCCGTCGTCGGCGCCGGCCGGACCGATGCCGGCGTCCACGCCCGCGGCCAGGTGGCTCACTTCGACCTCACCACGGAGAAGCCGACCGACACGATACGGTCGGCGCTCAACTTTCACCTGAAGCCAAACCCTATCGTCATCTTGCAGGCCGAACTGGCGCCTGCGAATTTCCACGCGCGCTTCTCGGCGACCTGGCGGCGCTATCGCTACCGTATCCTCAATCGTCGGGTACCGCCCGCCCTCGATCGCGGACAATTCTGGCATGTTCCCGTCGCGCTCGATGCCGAAGCGATGGCCGATGCGGCTTCGGTGCTGGTGGGGCACCACGACTTCAACAGCTTTCGCTCGACCTCCTGCCAGGCGCCCTCGGCCGTGAAGACGCTGGATCTGCTCGAGGTCAATCGCAACGGCGACGAAGTAACGATCGATGTCGGTGCCCGCTCCTTCCTGCACAATCAGGTGCGCATCCTGGCCGGTACCCTGCATTTCGTAGGCCGCGGCCAATGGAGCCGCCGTGACGTCGAACAGGCACTGGCCGCCCGCGACCGCACGCGCGCCGGCCCGACGGCGCCGCCGCAGGGCCTCTGCTTCATGGAAGTGCGTTACGACCTAGGTGCTAATCGCCGGAACGATGCCGAGGAAACGGTCGACGATCAGTGACAGGAAGCGCGACGGCACCCAGTTGACCAGCAGCAGCATGAACGACTGCAGCCAGCTCGCCTTCAGAACCGACCGCGTCACCGCAAGGAACCAGTAGAAGAGCAGACCGTAGAGTCCGAGCTGGATCAGGACAGCGACCGCCGTCGGCAGGATCGACGCCAAGATGACGGCTACCACCGCCACGATCATGAGCGGCAGGTTCACCCAATTGAGGGCGGAGATATAGCGCGGATAGAGCCCGACCCAGTTCTGGCGTCGGGCGATCTCGAAGAAGATGACGGGGAACAACAGCCAATCGACGGTGTAGCGCAGCGCCTCGACGGCGACGATCTCCCATCCCTCGGCCGTCGTCGTGACGTTCGAGTAAAGAAGCATCAGGACCACGACGTAAAGTGGCGCTACCAGGATCATCACCTGGAACGAACGCAGGCAGCTTTCGGCGGTGTTGTCGAAATAGGACGGTGCCGCAGGATCACGCTGCAGGAAGGCCAGCGCCCCCTGCATCCCGCGGGCGATTTCCCCGGCGCTCAGCACGATCCGCTCAGGCCGCGAAGTAGCGGTCGAGCACCGTTTCGTAGACGCGGGCGAGCGTCTTCAAGTCGGCGATAGCGCTCTTCTCGTCGACCTTGTGCATGCTCTCGCCAACCAGACCGAATTCGAGGACAGGACAGTAGCTGCGGATGAAACGCGCATCCGACGTGCCGCCAGTGGTCGAAAGCTCTGCCTCGACACCCGTTACGTCGCGGATCGCGCCGGCGACGAGATCGCTGAGCGGCCCCGGCGGCGTGTAGAACGACTCGCCCGAGACCGAGACCTCGTATTCGATCGTACCGTTACCGCCGATCGCGGCGCTGGCGCGTTCGATGCGCTCCTGCAGGTGCGCCAGCAGCGTCTTGGAGGTCCAGAGATCGTTGAAGCGCGTGTTGAAGCGGGCGCGCACGACGCCCGGTGCAATGTTGGTCGCCTTGTTGCCGACATCGACAGTGGTGAACTGCAGCGACGTCGGCTGGAAATGCGTGCTGCCCTTGTCGATCGGCTCGCGCACCAGCGCTTCGATGATGGCCGACAGGCGATGGACGGCATTGTCGAGCCGCTCGGGGTAGGCGACATGGCCCTGCACCCCGCGCACCGTCAGGTCGACCGTCATGCTGCCGCGCCGGCCAATCTTCATCATGTCGCCGAAACGCCGCGAACTCGTCGGCTCGCCGACCACGCAAGCATCAATGGTCTCGCCGCGCTCGGCGAGACGCTTCAGCATCTTGACGGTGCCGTTGACCGCAGGTCCCTCCTCGTCGCCGGTGACCAGAAGGCTGATCGAGCCGCCGAAGTCACGGCCACGACGGCCGAGGAAACGGGCAGCGGCGTCGGTGAAAGCCGCGATCGCGCCCTTCATGTCGGCGGCGCCACGGCCAAACAGATAGCCGCCCGACAGCTCGGCCGCGAAAGGACCGATCGTCCAGGAGGAGAGATCGCCCACCGGCACCACGTCGGAATGCCCGGCGAAGCAGAAATGGCGGCCGCCAGTCCCGATTCGGGCATAGAGGTTGGCGACGTCGTCGGTGCCGGCCTGCGTGAAATCCATACGCTCGCAGCGGAAGCCCAGCGGTTCCAGCGTGCGTTCCAGAAGCTGCAATGCGCCCGCTTCCTTCGGCGTCACGCTTTCGCAGCGGACCAGGGCGCGCGTCAGTTCGACGACATCAGTGACATTCGGAGCCAGGGTATCGGGCATTGCCGGACACTACATCCCCCCCCTTCCAAAGAGAAGGGCGCCGGCTCAGGCCCGCCGGCGCCCAGTCATTTGAGAGGAAGATAGTCTTGCTTGCTTAATCTCTACTCAGGCCACCAGTCGGTCGGCCTCCATGAGGTTGACCGAGACGAGCTGGGACACGCCCTGCTCGGCCATGGTCACGCCGTAGAGGCGATCCATGCGCGCCATCGTGACGCGATGGTGGGTGATGATCAGGAAGCGCGTGTCGGTACGGCCGGCAATGTCGTTCACCAGGCCGCAGAAGCGTTCGACGTTCAGATCGTCCAGCGGTGCGTCCACCTCGTCCAGCACGCAGATCGGTGCGGGGTTGGTCATGAACACCGCGAACAGCAACGACAGAGCCGTCAGTGCCTGCTCGCCACCCGAGAGCAGCGACATGACCTGCAGCTTCTTGCCCGGCGGGCTGGCGTGGATTTCCAGGCCGGCCTCGAGCGGATCCTCCGACTCGGTGAGCCGAAGCTCGGCCTTGCCGCCACCGAACAGCTTGGTGAAGAGCTGCTGGAAATGACCGCTGACCTGCTCGAAGGCGGCGAGGAAGCGCTCGCGGCCCTCGCGGTTCAGGCTCTGGATACCCTGGCGCAGGCGACCGATGGCTGCGACCAGATCGTCGCGTTCGGTCGTCATGCCGGTGATCTGCTGCTCGAGCTCGTTGGCTTCTTCCTCGGCACGCAAGTTCACCGCGCCCATGGTCTCGCGCTCGTGCACGAGGCGTTCGAGCTTATGCTCCGCCTTGTCGAGTTCGGGCAGTTCGTCCAGCGTCTGGACCTCGGCCAGCGCCAGCACGCCGTCGGGCTCGCAGCGCAGGCGCTCGACGATACGCTCGACGACCGCCTCGCGATCCTTGGTCGCCTGCTCCATCAGGCCCTCGCGGCGCACGCGGCTCTCGCGCGCCTGACCCATCTCGGTCTCGGCCTGCCTCAGCGCCTTGTCCGCTTCGCCGAGCCGCGTCTCGCCGATGGCCAGCCGGTCGGCGGCTTCCTGGCGATTGACCTCGGCCTTGGCGATCTCGTCGGCCAGCGTCTCGCGCTTGGCCTCGATCTCTTCCGGCTTGGCCGCCAGCTCGGCAATAGCCGCAGCAGTCTGTTCGCGGCGGGCGTCGAGTTCGACGATCTGGCCGTCGGCATCGCCCAGGCGCTTGGCCCAGCCGTCGCGATCGTGCGCGATCTGCGCCAGCCGCTCAACCCGCATCGCCGCCTCGCGTGCGAGACGGTTGCACTGGCCTTCGGCTTCGACGAGGGCGGACCGCAGCTCGGCAATGCGTGCGCGGAGCTGGCCGGCTTCGACTCGGTCGGCCTGCGTGTCGGAGATCGACGACAGGCGCGCCTCGCGGAAGGTGCGACGCATCTCGACGTCGGCGATGTCGCCGGTCACTTCGGTACGAACCTGCTCGATGCCGTTCAGGCGTGTCCGCAGCTGATCCGTGCGGCGCGCCACCTCGACATGACGATCGCGTGCCTGCGTGGCATAGCGTTCGGCAGCAGAGATCGCCGACTGCGAGGCCCGCTCGGCCGCGCGTGTCGCCTCGCCTGCTTCCTGTGCCTTGCGGCGCGATCCCTCGGCGATCTGACGCTCGTGCGCGCGTGCCTGCTCGACGCAGGTCTTCTCGGCATCGCGGGCGGCGGCAAGCCAGATCTTCTCGGCGTCGACGCGAGCCTGTTCGGCTGTCTGCTCGACGACTACCCCGTCGATCTGGAGACGGATCTCGGCCAGGCGGTTGCGCTGGCTGAGACGTACGGCGGCGGTAGAGGGGGCGCCGGCCCGCATCGTGTAGCCGTCCCAGCGCCAGACCGCGCCTTCGCGGCTGACGAGCTGTTGGCCGGGCTTGAGGCCGGCTTGCAGCTCAGCACCCGTGGCGTCATCCGCCACGATGCCGATGAAGGCCAAGCGCCGGGCGAGTTCCGGCAGGGTCTGGACATGGGCGCCGAGCGGCGTCGCGCCTTCCGGCAGCGCAGGCGCATCGGCCAGCGGCTCGAACGGCAGCCAGTGCACCGGCGCACCGCGATCCGACGAGGCTTCGAGCTCGTCGCCGAACGCCGCACCCAGCGCCTTCTCGAAGCCCGGCTCGACGGTCAGCGCGTCGAGCAGCGGCGGCCAGAGCGAGTCAGCGGCCGACTTGAGCGCAGCGGCGACGCCTGCTTCCTCGGCGCGCAGCTTGGTCAGGCGCGCGTTGGTCTTCTGCAGGGTCTCGACCGCGGTGGCATGGCTGCCTTCGGCGGCCTGTCGTTCGGCCGCGCGGGCACGCTCCATGTCCTGGCGCTCAGCCTCGGCCTTGGCGACCGCGGTGCGGGCCGCCTCGGATTCGTAGCGTTCGGCCTCGCGGGCGGCTTCGATCGCTTCCTGGCCCTGGTAACGCGCTTCTTCCAAAGCCACACGAGCGGCTTCGAGGGCTTCCTCGACCTCGGGCAGCGCCGGCAGGTTCGCCAGCTCGTTCTCGATCTGCTGCTGCTGCGTGGCGACCTCGTCGCGACGCACCGTCAGGCGGCGCAGGCGATCCTGCAGCTCGGACAGTTCGCGGCTGACGCTCTGGCGCAGCGCCTCGTCGGCGGCAATCTGGCGGGTCAGCTGATCGTGCTCGGTCTCGGCCGTGGCCGTCTCGGACTGAGCCGTGTCGCGCGCGTCCTGCGCGGCCTCGGCGCGATCCTCTTCGCCGACCTGCTCCTCTTCCAGGCGGCCACGCTGGCTGTCGAGATCGGCAATGGCGGTCTCGGCGTCACCCTTGCGGCCCTGCTCGCGGGCAAGGTCCTGTTCGGTCTGCTGAAGACGGGTCTCGGCTTCGAGCTGGGCGGCGGCCACACGCTCGCCTTCGGCCGTGAGCGCATCGTGCGCCACGCGCAGGCGCTGCAGCGCGGCAGCCGCAGCGGCTTCGTCGTTGCGCAGCGGCGGCAGTGCCGTGGCTGCCTCGGCCTGCGCCGTCGTCGCGAGACCAACCAGACGCGTGAGATCGGCGACCTGCGCCTCGACTTCCTTCAGCCGCTCGCCCGACTCAGCCAGTTCGCGCTCGGCATTGGCGAGCTTCAGCGCCAGCACGGAGGCTTCGGCGCGGCGGATGTGGTCGGAGAGGTTGCGGTAGCGGCTGGCCTGGCGCGCCTGGCGCTTCAAGCCCTTGTGCTGCTCTTCGAGGGCCACCAGCACGTCCTGCACGCGGGCGAGGTTCTGCTCGGCGGCGCGCAGGCGCAGCTCGGCCTCGTGGCGGCGGGCATAGAGACCGGTGATACCGGCCGCCTCGTCGATGACCATGCGGCGGTCGGCCGGCTTGGCGTTGATCAGGGTCCCGATACGGCCCTGGCTGACGAGAGCCGTCGAGCGCGAACCCGTGGCGGCATCGGCGAACAGCGTCTGCACGTCGCGGGCACGAATCTCGCGGCCGTTCACCGAATAGGCCGAACCGTGGCCACGCTCGATGCGGCGCGTGACGTCGAGTTGGTCGGTGTCGTTCACCAGAGCCGGCGCGGTGCGGGTCTTGTTGTCCAGCGACAGCATCACCTCGGCGATGTTGCGCGCCGGCCGCGTGCCGGCGCCCGCGAAGATGACGTCCTCCATCTCGCTGCCACGCATCTGCTTGGCGGAGGTTTCGCCCATCACCCACTTGAGCGCTTCGACGAGGTTCGACTTTCCGCAGCCGTTGGGCCCGACGATTCCGGTCATTCCGGGCTCGATCGCGAGCTCCGTCGGATCGACGAAGGACTTGAAGCCGGAGAGCCGGAGCTTGTCGAACTGAACCATCTACACCACGCCTGTCTGTTACTTACTTGGCTAGCTTGCTGAACACGCCGTCGAGATCCTCGACCGAGCGCGAGCCACGATAGAGCTGGCCGTTGATGAACAGGGTCGGCGTCGAGTTGACGCCCATCTGCTCGCCGGCCTTGTAGTCGTTGATCACGGCGTTGCTCATCGCCTCGTTGGCAAGGCAGGCCTTGATTTCATTCTCGCCCATGCCGGCGATACGCAGCGGCTTGGCGAGTTCGGTCAGCGGGTCGGACGAGGCCGCCCATTGCGGCTGGCCGCGGAAAATGATGTCGAGGACGCCGAAATAGCGGTCGTTGCCGGCGCATTCGGCGATCTGGGCGGCCTTGGCCGCCACCTGGTCGAGCGGGAAGTCGCGGTAGACCAGCTTCACCTTGCCGGTATCGATCCACTTCTTCTTGATCTCGGGCAGGACCTGGGTGTGGAATTGCGCACAGTGCGAGCAGGTCAGCGAGGCATATTCGATGACGGTGATCGGGGCCTTGGGGTCGCCCAGGACATGGTCGCCGGGCTGAACGGCCGCCAAAGCGGACGAATCCGGGGTCGCCACGGCGGCCACGGGCGCCGTGCCCGTGGTTGCAGGACGGGTGCCGAAATAGGCGCCAGCCGCAATCGCGGCCACCGCCACGACCCCGCCGGCGACGATCAAGATATTCCGCATTCCGTCTTCCTCTCCACTACATCTTGGGAATTACGCCTGTGGGGAGTCAAACGTTTACCGCCCCACCTGACTTAAAATTGCTGCGATGGCGTCGGCACCGCCGGGATTGCCGTAGTTCTGCTCGTTGATGAAAACCGTCGGGGTGAACCGAACCCCCAACATCTGGCCGGACTGCACGTCGGCGATGACTTTGTCCAAAAGCCGGTCGTTCGCGACACAGGCTGCCGCTTTCTCCGGCGTCACCCCGAAATCCGCCAGCACCGTCAGCAGCTCCGTGGCGGGATCGGGCGCGGTCATCCACTGGACCTGAGTGCGAAAGAGGGTATCGACTGCGTCGAAGAACTTGTCAGGGCCGCTGCACTCGGCCAGCACGCTGGCCCGCGTCGCCACCCCGTCCGATGGGAAGTGGCGATGGATCAGGCGCATCTTGCCGGTCTCGATCCAATCGCGGCGCAACACCGGCATCACGGCGGCATTGAAGTTGGCGCAGTGCGGGCAGGTGAAGGAGGCGTAGTCGATCAGGACGTTCGGCGCGTCGGGCTTGCCCAGCACATGATCGTCCGGCAGCGGGTCGAGAAACTTCGCCGCCGATTGCGCCCGAAGATCATCGCCCAGGAAGAGCGCCCCAAGGCCGCCGATCAACAGGCTGCGCCGTCCCGTCGTGATACGCGCACCGAGCCGCGCCAGGGCAGCCCGCAGTTCAGGATCTTTCACGTCAGCAACCTTGTTTGCGATGTCGCGCTCGACGGCAGCGTCGGGGCGCTTAACCTTGGGTTTGGCGGGAGGGGCAGCGATCACGCCCTGGACGAGGCGTAGTTCGTCGATCAGCCGGTGCCCGAAATAGGCGTTCACACGCTCCACGATCTGACTGCTCCTGTGCTGGACCTCGAGCGCGGCAGCACCGGACACTTTGAGGCGCAGCACCTTGCCGCTTCCGGATCGACTGCTGCGGGCGCCGCGGGCGGAGAGAAGCGCATCCGGCCGGGTGACGCGCGCGAGGTCAGGGCCGACAATGGCCGACCACTCCGCCTTCAGTCGCACGACCGACGCGTCGCGGCCTTTCGCCATGCCGGACGTCAGCTTCTGGGCCAGACCGCCGATCGCACGGAAGCCGTTTTCCCGCATGGACCCTTTCAAACTCCGCTCCGTATGGTAGGCCACGCCCCGTTGCCTGACCATGACTCACGCCGACCGACTGCTCGCCTGGTATGATCGACATCGTCGCACCCTCCCCTGGCGGGCCCCGCCGGGAGAGCGCACGGCGCCTTACCGCGTCTGGCTGTCGGAAATCATGCTGCAGCAGACCACCGTCGCCACGGTGGGTGAGTATTTCCGCCGTTTCGTCGAGCGCTGGCCCACGGTCGAAGCCCTGGCAGCGGCGCCCCTAGACGAGGTGTTGTCGGCCTGGGCAGGCCTCGGTTACTACGCACGCGCCCGTAACCTGCATGCCTGCGCCCAAGTCGTAGCCGAAGCGCATGGAAGTCGTTTCCCCGAGGACGAGGCAGGGCTCCGGGCCCTGCCCGGCATCGGCCCTTACACGGCCGCGGCAATCCAGGCGATCGCCTTCGACCGTCCCGCTTCGGCCGTCGATGGCAATGTCGAACGCGTGATCGCCCGCCTTTACGCGCTGGAAACGCCGCTGCCCAACGTCAAACCCGAGATCCACGAACACGCCGCCAAGCTGGTGCCTTCACAGAGGGCCGGCGACTATGCCCAGGCGATGATGGATCTCGGCGCCACGGTCTGCGTGCCGCGCGGCCCGCGCTGCGTCATCTGTCCGCTGATCGCCGGCTGCCGGGCGAGCAAGCTCGGCATCGCCGAGGAGCTGCCGCGTCGCGCGCCCAAGGCAGAGAAGCCCACGCGCAGAGGCCTCGCCTTCGTGCTGATGCGCAAGGACGGTGCGATCCTGCTGCGCAAGCGACCGGTCAAAGGTTTGCTGGGCGGCATGGACGAGGTGCCGTCGAGTCCGTGGCGCGAAGGCACGCTCGACGAAGGGAAGGCTTTGGAGGATGCACCCGTCCCGGCACGCTGGCAGGTGCTGGCGGGGCTGGTGCGCCACACCTTCACGCACTTCCATCTGGAACTCACCATCGCGCGCGCCACGTCGACGACGGGGCGATTGGCCGAACGCGCTCTGCCCGGCTCGGTCTGGTGTCCGATCGATGCTCTTACCGAACGTGCCTTGCCGACGGTGATGCGCAAGGTGATCGCGCACGCCGTAAAAAGTTAGACGGGGGTCTAGGCCAAGTTCCGCGGGGAATTCTTGGCTCCCCGATGGACTACTAGACGTTCGTCCCGTGGATGGCATCGATGACCGCGGCGGTGACGTCCACCGTCCGCGCGGTACCGCCGAGATCGGGCGTATGGAGACTGCGGTCTCCGGTCACCTTCTCGATGGCCCGCATGAGCCGGGTGGCTGCAGCCTGTTCGCCAAAGTGCTCGAGCATCATGACGGACGACCAAAACGTACCGATCGGGTTGGCGATGCCTTTGCCCATGATGTCGAAGGCGGAACCGTGGATCGGCTCGAACATCGAGGGAAAGGCGCGCTCAGGATTGAGGTTCGCAGTCGGCGCGATGCCGAGCGATCCCGCCAGAGCTGCGGCGAGATCGGACAGGATGTCGGCGTGCAGGTTGGTCGCAACGATCGTGTCGATCGTCTGCGGCCGCATGACCATGCGCATGGTCATCGCGTCGACAAGCATCTTGTCCCATTTCACGTCGGGAAACTCGGCGGCGATCTCGGCGGCGATCTCGTCCCACATCACCATCGCATGGCGCTGGGCGTTGGACTTGGTGACGACCGTGAGAAACTTGCGCGGCCGCGAACGGGCCAGGCCAAAGGCGAAACGCATGATGCGCTCAACGCCGGCGCGCGTGAACATGGCAACGTCGGTGGCGGCTTCGAGCGGTGAGCCTTGATGGACCCTGCCACCGACTCCCGCGTACTCGCCCTCGGAATTCTCGCGCACGATTACCCAGTCGAGTTCGGGTCCATCGACGGCGCGCAGCGGCGAGGTGATGCCCGGCAGCACGCGGGTCGGACGCACGTTGGCGTACTGGTCGAAGGGCTGGCAGATGGCGAGTCGCAGCCCCCAGAGCGTGATGTGATCGGGGATGTCGGGATGACCCGCCGAACCGAACAGGATGGCATCGTGCTTGCGGATCAGGTCACGGCCGTTCTCGGGCATCATGCGGCCGTGCTTCTTGTAGTACTCGCCGCCCCAATCGAACCGGTCGACGCGAAGAGCGAAGCCGCCGTCGCGCTTCGCCACGGCCTCCAGCACTTCTACGCCGGCATCGACTACCTCTGGGCCAATTCCGTCACCGGGGATGGCTGCGATCGCATAAGTCTTCATGGTTCTGTTCCTAGTTGCCCTTCACGCCAGCGGCCTTGATGACCTCGCCCCAGCGCTTCACCTCCGCCTCGAGATAGGACTTCAGCGGGGCAGGCTGAGCCAGCGACTGATCGACCGGAACGGTGCCGAGGCTGGCGAAGCGTTCGATCACCTTCGGGTCCTTGAGCGCGGCCTGCAGGGCGGCGACCAGCTTGTCGGTCGCTTCCTTCGGCAGGCCCTTGGGCGCCCACATCGCATGCCACGCCGAGACCTCGAAGCCCGGCAGGACGGTGCTGTCGAGCGTCGGCAAGTCGGGCACCGAAGAGACCTTGGATTTGGTCGTCACGGCATAGCCGCGAATCTTGCCGTCCTTGATGTGACCCGTGGTGTTGGTGGTCTGGTCGCACATGAAATCAAACTGTCCGGCCAGCAGGTCATTCATCGCAGGACCGGTGCCACGATAGCCAACGCCCTCGACCTGGAAGCCGATGTCCTTCAACAGCATCAGCGCACAGAGATGCGACGCTGAGCCGATGCCGGCATGGCCATAGGTCGCCTTGGCCTTCTCCGCGCGCAACCAGGCGAAGAACTCCGTGACGTTTTTCGAGGGCAGCGCGTTCTTGGAGACGAGCGTCATCGGTACGTCGGTGATGCGACCGATCGAGTCGAAGTCGTTGACGACGTCGTATTTGAGATCGGGATAGAGGGCGGGCGCCGTCGCCTGCGCGATGTGCCAGACGGCGATAGTGTAGCCGTCGGGCGCGGCGCGCGCGACGCGGGCCATGCCGATCGTGCCACCGGCGCCACCGGTATTGTCGACGATCACGGACTGACCGAGCGTCTTGCCCATCGATTCGGCAATGAGACGTGCGACCGTGTCGGTCGGACCGCCCGCGGCTGCGGGCACGACCAGGGTGATGGGCTTGTTCGGATAGCCTTGGGCGTGGGCATGAACGGCGAACGACGCTGCGGCGAAGGCCAGCGCGCCTGAGACGAGTGTACGACGGAACGAGGTCATTGGGCGGCTCCCTAGAGGTTTCTTGGTTCCCTCCTCCCTAGGACGGTGGAGCCGCGACCACAATCGTCACTGGATTATACAAATTCCGGCTATAATCGCCGGATGGACCTCACGCAGCTACGCTGCTTCGTCGCGGTCGCGGAGGAGCTGCACTTCGGCCGGGCCGCGCGGCGGCTCGACATGCTGCCCTCGGCACTCGGCCGCCACATCCGGCTGTTCGAGGACTCGGTCGGCATGCCGCTGCTGCTGCGGACCACGCGCAACGTGACGCTGTCGCAGGACGGCGCTGCCCTTCTCGACGACGTCCGCGCGCTGCTCGCGCAGGCCGACGCGCTCGACCAGCAGTTCCGCGACCGTGGCCGACGCCGTTCACGCATCCTGCGGGTGGGCGCCATCGACACGGCTGCGGCGGGACTGGTGCCCGACCTGCTGCACGACTTCCGCGAGCAGCACGCGTCGGTCACGGTACAGCTCGTCGAGGACAAGACCGTGCGGCTCCTGCCGCGGCTTCTGTCCGGCCGGCTCGACCTCGCGTTCGTGCGGCCACCGGAGAACCTCGACAAGCGGATAGAGCTCCTGGAACTGTTCCACGAGACACCGGTTGTCGCGCTGCCGTCTCGGCACAGGCTGGCAAAACGCCGACACCTCACCGTCGCCGCCCTCCTCGGCCAGCCGCTCATCGTGCCGGACCGAGGGTCTCGGCCACATAGCCACGACCTCACCATGAAGCTGTTCGAGCGCGCCGGGCTGAAACCCACGATCGCCCAGGTCGCCGAGGAGAAGCAGACGATCGTCAATCTCGTCGCGGCCAAGGTCGGCCTGGCGATCGTGCCTCGATGGACTTCGCGTTTCGCCATCTCGGGCGTGCGGTTCATTCCGCTCGCCCAGAAAGAGACGACGGCCCCGAAACTCCTTCCCCTCGCGGCGGCGTGGCTGCGCGGCTCGCGCGATCCCCTGCGCGACGAGATGATCGCGATACTGAGACTGCGTCTGTCGAAGTACGAAGCGAAAGCCTGAGGGCCCGGCCGCTCAAGCCTGGCGGCGGTTGGCTGTCTCTACAGCCCCGCCCTCACCTGCTGGCGCAGATGATCGATCGGCCGTTTCGCGCCGGCGACATCGATATGCCAGAAGGTCCAGCCGTTGCACGCGGGTGCACCCTGCACCGCCGCGCCGACCTGATGGATCGAGCCGCGATGCTCGCCGAGCGCGTTGGCCGCCGACAGGGTGCCGTCGGCACGCACGCGCGCATGCACGCGGCCGCTCTGGTCGCTCAGCACCGTGCCGGGTTGCAACAGCCCCGCCTCGATCAGCACGCCGAAGGGAATGCGCGGCTCGCTGCGCTTGCTGGGCTTGGGCGCCACGTCCTCGCCGGCTAGCGGCTGGATCATGGCAATGCGCTTGCGCGCGATCGCGGCATAGTCGGGATCGCGCTCCAGGCCGATGAAGTGCCGGCCAAGGCGACGCGCCACCGCACCCGTCGTGCCGGTGCCGAAGAACGGATCGAGGATGGTGTCGCCGGGATTGGACGCCGACATCAGGCAACGGAACAGCAGCGACTCGGGTTTCTGCGTCGGATGCGCCTTCTTGCCGTCCTCGCCCTTCAGCCGTTCGCCGCCGGTGCACAGCGGCAGGAGCCAGTCGGAGCGCATCTGGATGCCCTCGTTCAGCTCTTTCATCGATTCGTAGTTGAAGGTGTAGCGCTTAGCGCGCTTGTCGCGCGCCGCCCAGATCAGCGTCTCGTGCGCGTTGGTGAAGCGCTTGCCGCGGAAGTTCGGCATCGGGTTCGACTTGCGCCACACGATGTCGTTCAGCAGCCAGAAACCGAGATCCTGCAGCGCCGTACCGATGCGGAAGATGTTGTGATAGCTGCCGATCACCCAGAGCGTACCCTCGGGCTTCAGCACGCGCCGCGCAGCGCCGAGCCAGGCGCGCGTGAACTGATCATAGCGCGCGAAATCCTCGAACTTGTCCCAATCGTCGTCGACCGCATCGACCTTGCTGTTGTCGGGACGCAGCAGGTCGCCGCCCAATTGAAGATTGTAGGGTGGGTCCGCGAAAACCATGTCGACGGAAGCTTCGGGCAGGCTGCGCATCAATTCGATGCAGTCGCCCACCAATACTCGATCCAACTTATCCCCGTTCATCTGTGGAAAATGAATCCACAGAGACGAAGGGTCAAGAAGTCAATTGAATCAAGCATTTAGACACTAGATCGAGTCTTTGTCCGACGCTCGACCCACCAGCCCTAGCGAGGTCTCGATAGCCCATGGGCGATCACGCCTGACATCTTCTGCGTCTCGAACGGCAGCGAGGCTTTCCCGTCGGCGCACGCGCGCTGTCGGGCGGAGAGGGAAACATGATCGTCGATTGCCATGCCCATGTGTTCACGCACTGGATCGGCGCGTGCGGACATCCGACGCGCGACATTCACAGGCGCTACCTGCAGCGGGTCGTCACCCGAACGGTCGCATCGACTTTCCGACTCCGTGATGGCGCACGCGCCGACACGAAGGCCCTGTTCCGCACTAGAGACGAAGGATGGAGCGGCCTCGCGGACGTCGATTTCCGCGTCGGCCGGTTTGGGCAGCTCGAGTTCACGCACGACGGAGAAGACTACGCCATCCAATACATGCCCGTGGGCATGCAGGAGATGACGGCACCGCCGGAACTCATGCTGGCCCAGATGATGAACGCCGGCGTCGACCACTGCCTCCTGCAGGCAGGCGGCGGCTATGGGGCGATGACCGAGATGAACGCATTCGCCGAACGGCAGTTTCCCGGGAAGATGACCGGTCTGATGCATGTCGACGAGGCGATGGCGGGGCACCCCGAGCAGCTCGCCGAGATCGACCATGCCTTCGACGTGCTGAAGCTGCGCGGACTTTATTTCAACGTCGATTCGCTCAGCCGCCATGGTTTCCCCTGGCCGCTCGACGCACCGCAGATGGAGGCGTTCTGGGACAAGATCGCGGAGCTGGGAATCGTGCTGTGCCTCGAACTCAGCTCTGGGCCGAGCTACGATATGGCGGGCTACATGGCGCACGTCACAGCCTTCGGCCGGGTGCTCGCGCGACATGCCGACCTGCGCGTGCATCTGGCGATGAGTCCGCCCGTCGCCTACTTCGCCAAGAATGGCAGGTACGAGTTCCCCGAAGAACTTTTGCGCATCTACCGCCACGAGCCGCTGGTGTTGGAAGTGGTGTTTCCGATCACCTACGGCGGGATCTGGGACTACCCCTACCCGGAGGCGCAGACGCTGATTGCGGACATGCGCGATCAGCTTGGCGCCGACCGGCTCGTCTGGGGCTCCGACATGCCGAACGTGGAACGGTTTTGTACATACAAACAGTCGCTCGACTACGTGAGGCGATACTGCCCGTTTCTGAGCGCGCGCGAGAAAGACCTGATCCTCGGCGACACCTGTGCGGCCTTCTACGGGATCAACAAGGCAGACACCTGACGACAGGTGCCATCCTCAACGGATGGGCGGGGCGTATTGCAGGCCACCCTGGGTCCACAGCGCATTCTGGCCGCGCTCGACCTTGAGCGGTGAGTCCTTGCCGACATTACGGTCGAAGCTCTCGCCGTAATTCCCGACCTGCTTGATGATGTTGTAGACCCACTTCTCGTCGACGCCGAGCGCCTTACCCATGCCCGGCGTGACACCGAGGATGCGCTTGATCGACGGGTTTTCACTCTTCAGCATCTCGTCGACATTCTTGGACGTGATGCCGTACTCCTCGGCTTCCAGAAGGGCGTACTGCGCCCAGCGCACGATGTCGGCGAACTGGTTGTCGCCGTGGCGCACGACAGGACCCAGCGGTTCTTTCGAAATGATTTCGGGCAGAACGATGTAGTCGTCGGGATTGGGTGCATTGGCCGCCCGCGTGGCGTAGAGGCGGGCCTGATCGCCGGAATAGGCGTCGCACCTGCCGCCGAAGAAAGCCGCACGACTCTGGTCGGGGTCCTCGAAGAGCACCGGCCGGAAGGTCATCTTGTTGGTGCGGAAATAGTCGGCGATGTTGAGCTCGGACGTGCTGCCCGACAGCACGCAGATCGAGGCGCCGTTCAGCTCCTTGGCGCTCTTCACACCGAGCTTCTTTGGCACCATGAAACCCTGGCCGTCATAGTAAGTGATACCTGTGAAGTCGAGGCCGAGCGCACTGTCGCGTGTCAGGGTCCAGGTCGAGTTGTTCGATAACAGATCGACCTCGCCCGCCTGCAGTGCCGTAAAGCGCTGCTGCCCGGACAGCGGTACATACTTCACCTTCTCCGAGTCGCCGAAGATCGCGGCCGAAATGGCACGGCAAATATCGACGTTCATGCCGGTCCACTTGCCCTGGCTGTCGACCGTCATGAAACCGGCGATGCCGCCCACCGCCACGCCGCAGATCAGCGTGCCTCGCGCCTTGACCGCATCGAGATCCTTGCCGGCCAGAGCCTGGCCAGCGTGAGAGACCATGGCTCCGCAAACAGCCAACGCCAGAAAGATTCGTTGCATCACTCCGACCTCCTTCGTGCAGATGTGTCCCCTTACTCTCGCCGATCTATTGCGCGAGCTCCTGTGCGATCGCCTTCTTCACATTGGGTCGCTCCGACATGCGGCGGCGATGATCGACGACTTTCGGAATGCGCCCGAGGTCGACGCCATCGGCCTCCAACCATTGCGCCAGGGTGAAGAGATAGGGATCGCAGATCGTGTAGCGTTCGCCCATCACCCAGGGCCCTTTGAACATGTCGTGCTCGACCTGCTCGAAGCCGGCCGTGACCGACTGCGGCACCTTGCGCTGCATGGCCACAATCGCGGCCGCGTCGTCGGCATCGACCCAGCGGTGGCCGCGCATGCGATGGGCGTGCGCGATGTGCAGGGTGGAGCAGAGATAGCTGTTGAAAGCCTGGACCTCGGCGAAGGCAAAGGGATCGTCGAGCGGTGCCAGTTGTGCCGCCGGAAAGCTCTGCGCCACGAAGGCCAGCATCGCCGGCGTCTCCGTCAGGATACCGCGATCGGTCACCAGCGCCGGCACGCGGCCTTTGGGATTGATCTTGAGATAGTCGGGCGATTGCTGCTGGTTGGCAGCAAAACTGATCCGCACCGTCGAGTAGTCGGCACCGACGTCTTCAAGGGCGATATGCGTGGCGAGCGAACAGGTGCGTGGGGCGTAGTAGAGCTTCAACATCCGCTCAGACTAGCTCGCGAACCGGTGCGAAGCTCCTACGGTGATGCGGGGTCGGCCCGAGAAGTTTGAGGGCTTCGAGATGCTTGGCGCTGCCGTAGCCGCGATTGGTTTCCCAGCCATAGCCGGGAAAAGCCGTCGCCAGCGCCGCCATCTGCCGGTCGCGGGTCACCTTGGCCAGGATCGACGCTGCCGCGATGGAATAGGAATGCGCATCGCCGCCGACGATGGTCTCTGCCGGACAGCCGAGTTGCGGCGGCGCTCGATTCCCGTCGACGAGCACCCAACATGGCGGCTCGGTCAGCGCCTGGACCGCCCGGCGCATGGCAAGAAAGGTCGCCTGCAGGATGTTGATGGTGTCGATCTCCTCGACGCTGGCCTCGGCGATCGCGAACTGGACGGCGCCCGACGCGATCATGGCCTCGTAGGCCTCCTCGCGCTGCGCGTGATCCAGCTTCTTGGAATCGTCGATCAGACCCAGGAGCTTGCGCGTGGCGCGGCCGCGATCAATGACGGCGACAGCGGCCACCACCGGCCCTGCCAGCGGCCCGCGCCCGACCTCGTCCACGCCGGCAACTCGCACGGCGCCTTGGGTCTCACAACGCAGTTCGAAACGAAAACTCGGCATATCCCCTGCCGCCGTGCGTAAGATACGGCGATGTCCCTGATCGCCGACATCATCGCTCAAGACCCTGTGGCTATGAAACAGCTTCGTGCGGCCCGCACGCTCGGCCTGCCGGACTGGTGCATCGCCGCAGGCTTTGTGCGCAATCGGGTGTGGGATCACTTCCACGGCATCGTGCCACCCCGCGCGCCTGCAGATATCGACCTCATCTACTATGATGCGAGCGATCTCTCGAAGGAGAGCGAGCAGGCCTACGAAACGGCGCTCGATCGCCTGCTGCCTGGCCTGCCCTGGCAGGTCCGCAACCAGGCGCGCATGCACATCTGGAAGAACCTGCCGCAGCACCGCGATACGGCCGATTCGATGATCTACTGGCTGGAAAGCGTGACGGGCATCGGCGTGCGCCTGGAGGCCGACGATTCCCTCACCGTAATCGCGCCGCTCGGCACCGACGATCTGCTCAATTTGCGCTGCCGCCCGACACCATTCGGCCGCACCAAGCGTCACGAGTACGATGAACGCATCGCCAGCAAGCGCTGGCGCGAGCTTTGGCCGAAGGTCGTCTTTCTCGACTAGAACAGCCGCATCTGCCGGGCGTCGCGCTTGGCGTCGACCAGCGCAGTTCGCGCGGAGTCCGGCACGGCGAAGCGCAGCGTGTCGAGGCGATAGCGGACGCGGTTGAGCTCCAGCCGTTTCACGGCTGCCGTGAAGCGGGCGCTGAGAAGCTGGGCAATCGGCCCCTCGCCCCTCATGCGGGTGCCGAACTCGGCCTGGTAGAGCGCGCCACCGCGCATCTGGCGGACCAGCGACAGCACGCGCTCGGCACGATCCGGCCGGTTGAGGCGCAGCCACTCTTCGAACAGGTCCTTGATCTCGAGCGGCAGGCGCAAAACCGTGTAACCCGCGCGCGTGGCGCCGGCCTCGTGCGCGGCATCGAGAATGGATTCCATCTCATGATCGTTGAGGCCCGGGATCATCGGTGCGCTCATGACGCCCGTCGGGATGCCGGCGGCCGACAACGCCTTGATGGCGTCCAGCCGCTTCTGCGGCGTCGAGGCCCGCGGTTCCATCGCGCGCGCGAGATCGCGGTCGAGCGTCGTCACCGACAGGAAGACCTCGGCGAGATTGCGCTTGGCCATGTCGGCCAGAATGTCGATGTCGCGCGTGATCATGTGGTTCTTGGTGACGATGCCCACCGGATTGTTGAAGTCGCTCAATACCCGCAGGATTTGGCGCGTCACCTTGAGGTCGCGTTCGACCGGCTGATAGGGATCGGTGTTGGTGCCCATCGCCACCACGTCGCAGCGATACTTGGGCGAGGCCAGCTCCGCCATCAGCAGCTTGGCCGCTTCCGGCTTGAAGAGAATCTTGGTCTCGAAGTCGAGGCCAGGCGACAGGCCGAGATAGGCGTGCGTCGGGCGCGCGAAGCAGTAGATGCAGCCGTGCTCGCAGCCGCGATAGGGATTGATCGAGCGGTCGAACGGCACGTCGGGTGAGGTATTGCGCGCCAGGATGGTGCGCGTGGCATCGCGTGTCAGCGTCGTGCGCAGCGGCGGCAGATCGTCGTCGTCCGACGGATCCGGCGACGCCTCGTGTTCCCATCCGTCGGGCGTTCGAATCCGCTTCTCGCTGTCGTAGCGGCTGGACTCGTTCGACAGCGCACCACGGCCTTTGTGTACGGGCTCGGGGATCGCATCGTCCGGATAGTCGGGGGGAACCTTCGGCCTCATGGGCCGACTCTTAGAACAAAACAGGAACGAGTCAATGGTTGTTGTGCCACAAGATCGGGATATAGCTCCCGCCCCTTTCCCGTTCGACGAGCGTCAGAAATGTCAGGCATCGAGATCAGGCCCGCCGAGCCCAGCGACATGGATTTCGTGACCAGCCTGTCGCCACGTCTGGCGAATGTCCCCGGACCAACTTGGCACACAATAGAAGCCATGGAAGGCTTCCAGGACCGCTATATGTCGTCGACCTTCGCTCCGACTGCATTGGAAGGCTCACGGACGTTGATCGCCTGGTCCGCGGAGGGGCTGCGGCTCGGCTACATCCATATGCGGCCCGGCAAGGACGGCGTCACCGACGAATCCTGCGGTTACGTCTCGCTGCTCGCCCTGGGAAAAGAAGCCGAAGGAACGGGCGTCGCCCGCCAGCTGATGGCAGAGGCCGAAACCTGGGCGCGCGGCTGCGGCTATCGTTTCCTCAGCCTCGACGTCTATGCCGATAACAAGCGGGCGGTCGACTTCTATACGAACGGCGGCTTCAGGCCGGAGACGATCCGGTTGGTGAAGCCGCTATAGCCATTCGGCCCTGACCGCGCGAACGAAGTCGCGGTCGAAGCAGCGGTCGATGGCGGCATCGATATGCGCCTTCATGCGAGGCTCCAATCCGGCGTCGCTCCATTGACCGGGATCAGACGGGTCGCGCGGACTGCGGGTCTGCACGCGCCAGCGCGCCATGAACAAGGTCGTGCGCAGCCACGTCAGCCGACGCATCGGCAGCAGCCAAGGCTGCAGCTCGGCGGCGCGCTTCTTTCCGACCTTGTCGAGATAGATGTCGTAGAAGCGCTGGACCTCGTCGCGCGACAGCAGCTTGCCGATGTCGGGATGCCACAAGGTCGAAGTGGCAAGCGTTGCGTGGGCAAGGTCGATGGCCGGTGAACCGACATGGACCTTTTCGAGATCGACGAACCAGGCGAGCCCCGCCGCGTCGACGATGAAGTTGCCGGGATGAGTATCCGCGAGCGCGATCGACAGCGGCTGCTTGCGCTGCGCGAAGGCCAGCGCGATGCCCCGCATCAGACGCAGTTCCTCGGCGATCTCGGCGCGCGCACCTGAGTCGGGTACGGCCTTGTCGAGAAACCGCATGGCGTTCAGCTCGACAGCTTCGAGCGTTTCGAGAAAGGGGTTCTTATGACGCGGGATTAGCGAGCTTGCCGCAGGCAACGGCAGAGAATGAAGACGCACCAGAGTATCGGCCAAGGCCGGCAGGTCGTCCGGCAAACGCGGCGGTCGCCCCTCGACAAAGTCGACGATCAACGCGCCGCCGGGCAATCCCGGCTGTGGCTCGACGATGTCGTGCAACTTCGGCGTACGTCCCGCCGGCGCGAGATGGCGAAAAGCCTCGGCCTGCGTCGAGAGGCGCGCAGCTGCTGCCGGATCGCCGTCATGCGCATAGGCAATCCGCGCCAACAATCCGTTGGCCAGACGCACATGCCCGTGTGCCGTGCCTGTCGCCGGCAGTGTCTCGCCACTGCGGATGGCGTCGAGAAGGTCAGCCACTCCGCGGCATCTTGCCTTCGTTGAGGCGCGGCATCAGCTCGGCGAAGTTGCAGGGCCGGAAGCGGATGTCGAGCTGCTGGCGCAGAATGTCGTCCCAACCGTCCTTGCAGGCGCCGGTCGAGCCGGGCAGTGCGAAGATGTAGGTGGCATTGGCCACGCCCGCGACGGCGCGCGACTGCATGGTCGAGGTTCCGATCTTCTGGAAGCTGATCCAGCGAAAGGTCTCGCCGAAACCTTCGATACGCTTCTCGAACAGAGCCTCCAGCGCCTCGGGCGTAACGTCGCGGCCGGTGACCCCGGTGCCGCCCGTCGTGATCACGACCTCGACCTTGGGGTCGTCGATCCACTTTTTCACCTGGGCGCGGATCAGGGCGATATCGTCCGTGACGATTGCGCGGTCGGTCAGGACATGGCCATCGCGCGCGATGCGCTCGACCAGGGTGTCGCCCGACTTGTCGGTCTCCAACGTCCTCGTGTCGGACACCGTCAGCACGGCGATGTTCACCGGCTTGAAGGGCTTCGTCTCATCAATCCTGTTCATGCGAACATTCTATCTTTCCTCGCTTGTCGAGGCGAGCCGGCGGGCCTAGATGGGAGCCATGACCGATTGGAAGCATGACGGCGTGCGGGTCATCCCCGCAGGCTCCCTCGATACCAACACGGCCCAGACCCCGGGCATGAACCGCGCTGCGGCCATCAATTTTGCCCGCGTCGGCGCCCAGAAGCTGTGGGCCGGCACGGTGACCATCCACGCCCACGCCAAGACGGGCGCGCATCATCACGGCCACCTCGAAAGCGTGATCTACGTCGTGAAGGGTCGCGCCCGCATGCGCTGGGGCGACCAGCTCCAGTTCACCGCCGAGGCAGGTCCCGGCGACTTCATCTACGTGCCGCCCTACGTGCCCCACCAGGAGATCAACGCCTCCGAGACCGAGCCGCTGGAATGCGTGCTGGTCCGTTCCGACAACGAGGCCGTCGCCATCAACATCGACATCGCGCCGGTCGAGAAGCCGGAAGAGGTCTACTGGGTCGACCCGACCCACCCGCATCCGCACAAGCACTAGGCTTTCGCGGGCCAGAGAACGAAACGAAGGCGCGGGCCGCTCAGGCGGGCCGCGCCTTTTTCTTTGGCCAAAGCCCTGCGATCAGCAGCGCGACCGCGACGATGGCAAAGCCCGTCGACAGGTAGCTGTGCAGGAAGATCGACGGATCGCCGTCCGAGATTGCCAGCGCCTGGCGCACCGAGCGCTCGAAGATCGGGCCCAGCACGTAGGCCAGAATGACGATGCCGAGGTCGAAGCCGTGGCGGCGCAGTCCATAGCCCACGAAGCCGAAAATCACGGCGATCACGACATCGGCGGGATTGCCGCTCGAGGAATAGACGCCGATCAGGCAGACCGCGAGGATCATCGGCGCCAGGTAGGCCCGCGGGATATCGAGGATGCGCACGAACAGGCCGATCAGCGGCAGGTTCAGCACCAGCAGCATCACGTTGCCGATATACATGCTGGCGACGACGCCCCAGAAAATCTCCGGCTGGCGCTCGAGGATGGTTGGGCCCGGCGTGACGCCGTGGATGATGAAGGCGCCGAGCAGCAGCGCCGTCACGGCGTTGGCCGGGATGCCCATGCAGAGCAGTGGCACGAAGGCGCCGGCGGTGCCGGAATTGTTGGCGGACTCAGGGCCCGCGAGCCCCTCGACCGCACCCTTGCCGAACTCCTCGGGATTCTTCGAGAGCTTGCGCTCGATGCCGTAGGACAGGAACGAAGCCAGCACCGCGCCGCCGCCAGGCAGCAGCCCGACCAGGAAGCCCATCACTGTACCGCGCGCCACGGGTCCCACCGAGCGCCTGGCCTCCTCGCGCGACGGCAGGAAGCCGAGCAGTCCCGACGGCGGCGGCAGCACCTTCAGGTCTTCGAGCTTCTGCCGTCCCATGAACAGCACCTCGGAGAGGCCGAACAAGCCGATGGCCAGCGGCACCAGGTTCACGCCGTCGCCGAGCGCGAGGATGCCGAAGGTGAGCCGCGGCGTCATGTTGAGGGGGTCGCTGCCGATCGTGCCGAGCAGCAGCCCGAAGGCCGCCATCAGCAGCGCCCGCGGCAGCGAGCCGCTCGACATGTAGGTGACCATTGTGAGGCCCGCCAGCATCAGCATGGCGTACTCGGCCGGCCCGAACTTAATGACCAGTTCGGCCAGCGGCGGCGACAGGAAGGTGATGCCGATGACGCCCACGGTGCCGGCCACGAAGGAGCCGATGCCGGCAATGCCGAGTGCTGCGCCGGCGCGGCCCTTGCGTGCCATCTCGTAGCCGTCGAGACAGGTCACGACGGACGAGGCCTCGCCGGGAATGCGCATCAGCACCGACGTCACGGTGCCGCCATAGGCCACGCCGTAATAGATGCCCGACAGCATGATGATCGCCGAGGTGACGTCCATCTTGAACGTGATCGGCAGCAGGATCGCGATCGTGGTGAGCGGCCCCAGTCCCGGCAGGATGCCGACGACGGTACCGAGGAATACACCGATGAAGCAGTAGAACAGATTGTCGAGGGTGAGTGTGACGGCGAAACCGCCCAGCAGCGCTTCCATGCGGCGGGCCTCAGTGAACGAAGGTGTAGAAGGCGCGCTCGATCGGCCCCTCAGGCAGGTCGACCCTGAGCAGCCAGCCGAAGCAGACGAGGCCGATGACCGCGCAGGCCACGCCGTAGCCCAGCGCCGCCGTCAAGGAGCGCCGCTCGGCGAAGCGCACGATCACCACCGTGACGGCAATAGTCGTCACAACGAAACCTGCGTACATGGCGCCCGCGGCGAGCAGGCCGAGAGTGGCGGCGTAGATCGCGAAGCACCTGCGCGTCTCGGCAGTAGACTCGGCATTCTCCGTGTCGCCGCCCTCGGTCTCGCCGGCCTTGCCCGGAGAGACCAGCACGATCAGCGCAAGCAACACGCAGATGCCCGCCATGAGCTGCGGGAAGAAGCCGGGGCCCGGACCGTCGAACCCCCAGCTCTCCAGCCGCAGGGCCTGCCAGAGGCCGACCGATGCGGCCGCCAGCAGTCCCAGCGTGGCGATGCGCGCGCCGCCGAGCCGGCTCATGCCGGCTTCTTCGCCATGCCGGTTTCCTTGAGGATCGGTACGAGCTCGGTCTCGAGCGACTTCAGGAGCGCGGCATAGTCCTTGCCGTTCCGATAGATCGCCTGAATGCCGAGCTTGGTGATCTGGCTGGTCACCGACTCGTCCTGCATGACGTCGGCCAGCGCCTTGTCCATGCGTTCCTTGATCGCCGGATCGACGCCGACCGGGAAGGCATAGCCGAACGGTCCGTTGGTGACGGCGTTGAAGCCCAGCTCGCGCAGGGTCTTCACATCGGGATAGTCGGGCCAGCGTGCCTCAGCCGCCGAGGCAAGGAAGCGCAGCTTGCCGGCTTCGATCTGCGGCCGCATTTCCGTAACGGTCTGGATGACAGCATCGACATGGCCGCCGATTGCCGCCGTGACCGATTCGACGCCACCCGGGAAGACGACCCAGCGGAACTTGGCGCCGGTCAGCTTCGCGAGCTGGAACATCGCGACGACGTTGGTCACGTTGTTGGAGCTGTAGGTGAGCTGCTTCTGCTTGGCCTGGGCAATCAGATCGTCAATCGACTTGATCGGACCGTCGGCACGCGCGCCGATGCCGTAGCGAAGGGCAGCGACCTGACCGATGATGTCGAACGCCTTCCACGGCTCGTAGCTGACATTCATCATGTTGGGCACGGCGATATGGCTGGAGATCGCCACCAGACCGATCGTGTGACCGTCCGGAGTCGATTGCGCCAGGGTCGTCGGACCGAGCGCACCGGCGCCACCCACCACGTTCTTGACGATGACCGTGGCGTTCAGCCGCTTCTCCAGCGCCTGCGCGATGATGCGCGCGGTGAGATCGGTCGAGGCGCCCGGCGCGTTGGGATTGATCAGCGAAATCTCGCGGCTCGGCCACTTGCTCGACTGGGCAATGGCGGGCGCGGCGACAGTCATTGCCGCCAATGCGGTGCCGCTGCGCAGCACGGTTCTACGACGCATCATATTTTTTACCTCCCTGGTTATCGGCGACAGTGCGTGGCACGGGCGCAACGGGTCAAGGGAGCCGTACCGGTACGCGAACGCCTGCGTCCATATGCGACGCGCAGATAATGCCGGGCGCCACAGGGCTTATCGTATGGCGCTGCCTCGCGCGGCTCAGCCGCCGGCGCGGACCTCGGCAGAACGGTCCCAGATGTTGGGCTGTTCGCGGTTGGTGTAGCCGGAGACGAACAGATTGGGATCGCCCGTCTTCACGTCGAACGTGTGCCGCCGCACCGCGCCGATATTGCCGCCATAGACGTGGATGCTGATCGAGCCGCGATCGGTCAGGGCGTTGGTCACCTGATGGATATCGCCAACGGCCGGCAGCAGCACTTCGACGTCGCCGGGTTCGAGCTTGGTGAGATTGCCCGGCACCAGTGCGCCGGTCTCGGGATGGCGCGAGAAGGCAAGTGAGGTCTCCGAGCCCCGCAACATGCCGACCAGGCCCCACATTTGATGATCGTGCACCGGCGTGTTGGCGCTCGGCGCCCAGACGAAGCTCACGACACAGAAGCGCTCGAACGGATCGCACCACAAGAGGTTCTGCGCGTAGCCGTGCGCCGGCACTTTCGCGGCACTTTCCGGCAGCCAGTCGTCGTGCTTCACCAGCTCGCCCAGCAGCTTGGCGCCGACTTCGACGATCGCCCCCTCGTCCTTGTCCTGCCAGGCGCCGCCGGTGAGCGATGTCATGTCGCCGATGAAGCGGCGCAAACGGTCGATGGTCATTGCGCGACCTTTCTCACGAGAGACGTGCCGAACACCGACTCGGTATCGGCACCGAGTGCCGGCGGATCGCGCCGCTTGGCGAGATCGGTGCCGGAAATGCGAACCGGGCTGCCGAAGGTCCGCGTCTTCACGCCGGACGGCAACGCCATCTCCTCGATCCAGCCCATGTGCTGAACCTGTGGGTCGGCAAGGATCTGGCTGTAGCTGTTGATGCGGCCCTGCGGCACGCCGGCCTTCTCGAAGGCGGCAAGCCAGTGGTCGACGCCCTTCTTGGCGAACTCGACTTCGAGCAAATCCTTCAAGGCGACCTGGTTGGCGGCGCGCAATTGCGTCGTGGCGAAGCGCGCATCGGCCAGCAGATCGGGCCGGCCGACGACCTCGGTCACCGACTCCCAGAGCTTGTTGTTGCCGGCGGCGATGACGAAATAGCCATCGCCCGCCTTGAAGGCCTGATAGGGCGCGTTGCGCGGATGCGCCGAACCCAGCTTCTTGGGATCGCGGCCGGTGCCGAAGAATTCGCTGGTCTGCAGCGCCGCCATGCCGAGGCTGCAGCCCAGCATCGAGGCATCGATATGCGCGCCCTGCCCGCCCCCTGCGACGCGACGCAGGACCGAGACGATGGTGAAGGCGGCGTAGAGACCGGTGCCGACGTCGGAAACCGGCACGCCGCATTTCACCGGTGCACCCTCAGGTTCACCGGTCACGCTCATGATGCCGCTCATCGCCTGCACCGTGACGTCGAAGCCACCCTCGCCCGAACGCGGGCCGCTCTGGCCGAATGCCGAGATCGAGCAATAGACGAGGCCAGGCTTCTCTTCGCGAAAGGACTCGTAGCCGAGCCCCAGGCGATCCATCACGCCGGGCCGGTTGTTCTCCAGCACCACGTCGGCCGACAGCACGAGCTGACGCGCCGCCGCCTTGTGTGCGGGATCCTTGAGATCGAGCACCACCGAGCGCTTGTTGCGGTTGATCGAGGCGAAGTTCTCGCTGTAGCCGCCGTTGGCGCCTTCGGTGATGGGCGGCCACTGCCGCATCATGTCGCCATCGGGAGGCTCGACCTTGATCACCTCGGCGCCAAGATCGGCCAGCAGCATGCCGCAATAGGGACCTGCCAGAACCTGGCAGAACTCGACAACTCTCACGCCCGACAGCGGCTGCATTTCCTGTTACGTCTCCTGACTCAGCACCTAGCTCCTTTGCTCTATAGAGAGCTTAGCGGCGTCCGTCTTGCGGCGCGTAGCGCGGCCAGTCGTGCGAAGCGATCTGGTCGAGCGACGGCGTCTGCTGTCCCATCCTGATCTGATACATCCAGTAGTTGGTCAGCACGCGCTGCACGAAATCGCGCGTCTCGTGGAGCGGGATCGAGGCGATGTAGAGCAGCGGATCCTGCGAGGCGTTGAGCGAGTTGTCCCAGCGCATGACGTTACCCGGCCCGCCGTTGTAGCCCGCCGCGGTGCGTACAAGATTGCCGTCGACCTCGTTGAGCAGCATCGAGATGTAGGCTTGGCCCAGCGCCACGTTGGTCGACGGATCCCAGGGGTTGGCGCCTGCTGTCTCGGGCGCATACCGCGCCGAGACAGCACGTGCGGTCGCCGGCATGAGTTGCATCAGCCCCATCGCCCCGACGTAGGAGCGCGCCTTCGGATTGAAGGCCGATTCCTGCTTCATGAAGCCGTAGACCAACGCACGATCGACGATGAAGCCGCCCGACGGCTGCCAGGACGGGATGGGATACATCGCGCCGTCGTAGCCTTTGATGTTGTGGCGTTGATCCCAATTGGCGTTGCCGACGCGCACGGACAGCGCGGGAAGGTCGGCCTTGACGGCCAGCGCCATTACCGCCTCGATGTAGGCGGGATCGTTATCGATGGCGGCGGCGAAGAGTTCGCGCTCCGCTGCCGTTGTGGCGCCAAGCTGCATCAACCCCAGGGCGCGCCGCGCCGCGCGATCGTTGCGCAGCAGGTCGGCCTTCTTGCGATCGAGCGCCGGCACGTCCCAGTCGGGCTGGATCTGCATGCCGAGCGCCTTCTGCGCCACGAGGCCATAGAAGGTCCGGCCATGCAGCGCCGCGCGCTTGAGGTAAGGCGCGTATTTCTGCGGATTGCCCGCCAGCAGATTGGCGCGTGCCGCCCAGAACGAGCCGGCCGACAAGGTCCATGACGACGCCTGATCGGGCGAAGCATCGGCCACCAGCTCGAAGCGCCGTGCGGCTTCCGCCATGTTGCCGCGCGTAAAGGCTTGGAGGGCAGCCGTCCAGTTGGCGTCGGGCGGCATGCCGACCTCGACCGGAACCTCCACGCCACGCTGCGGATCGGCCTCGAGCTGGCGGGTGCGCATGCGGCCGCGCCACAGTTCGACTTCCTGCGGGCCGAGCACGTCGACCGTCGACTTGCGGTCGAGCAGCACGAAGGCGGCGTTGAAGCCGCCATCGTCGGCCATGTTCTGCAGGCGTGCACGCAGTTCGGCGGCCTGGCTTGCATCGGCGCCCCTCACCGTGCGGGCCGCCGCGAAGGTCGGCGACGGCTGGGCCTGGCCGACGAAGCTCGCGGGCGTCAGCTCCGGTCCGCCCGGTGTGCGGCGGGCCAATGCCAGTCGGTAAACAGCCGGCGCGTCGGGATGGTCGTTATATTCCTGGAGCCAGGCCGCGAGCTGGTCGTAGCGGGCCTGATAGCTGGGAGCGAGCAGACGCTGCGCGCCGACATAGCCCATTAGCAGCTTGTCCTTGAGCTGCGCGATCTCGGCGTCGGCCTGTCCCCAGTTCCCGCTCGCCTGCGCCTGGAAGATGCGCCGGTAGCGATCGCGGCTCTCGTTGTCGAGGACGGTCGGCAGATCGGCGACGACCGTGGCCTCGTCGAGCTCGATGACGGGCGGCGGGGGCACGAAGACCGGCGCCCGAGCCGCCGCAGGACGAACGGCTGGCCGCGCCGCGGGTCGGGCAGCGGCGGACTTGACCGCGGCAGGCTTGGTGGCCTGCAGCTTGGTGGGCTTGTTCACGGGCTGTGCCGAGGCAGAAGCTGCCATCAAGGCGACTGCACCGATCATCACGGCAGAAACGATCGTTTTCATGGCCCACCGTAGTTTGACTTGCCCTAGGGCGACAAGCGCCCGCCTCGCTATACTGTACCCAAACGGAGGAGCAAATGACCCTGCATCAGGAACGCGCCGCGGCCGTGCGGCACTTGATCGACGAGGCCCGGCAGATCGAAAAAGGCGGCGTCACCTACGCCAATCTCGATAAAATCAGCGGGCTGCTGGCATCGCTGGCAAGCCGGGCCGACCTTTTCCCGCAGGAAGAGTTCCCGCTAGGGGCCGACGGCGGCATCTACCGCCTGAGCGAGGATCCCGACCACCGTTTCGCCCTCTATGCCTCGGCCGGCGGCGCCGGCAAGAAGGTCCCGCCGCACAATCACACGACCTGGGCGATCATCGCCGGAGTCCACGGCGCCGAGCGCAACGTGGTCTACGAGCGCCTCGACAATGGCGCCCGCGAGGGCTTCGTGCAGCTCCGCGAGGATCCGGCCAAGGAAAAGACCCTGAAGCGCGGCGACGTGATCGCCTACCTGCCGGACGACTTCCATCACATCGAGACGCCCGTCGGCTCGGGCAACGCCCTGCACCTCCATTTCTACGGGCTGAGCCTGGAACAGCTTCCCGACCGCGTGACCGTCGACCTGGCGGCCGGCACGTCCAAGCGCTTCATGGCCAAGGCCAAGATCCTGACGCCGGTTCTCTCGGTGGAGCAGGTCAAGGCAATGCTGCAGTCGGGTGAGGTCTTCGCGTTCTTCGATGTGCGCGAGGAAGGTGAGTTCTCGACCCAGGGCCATCCGCTGTTTGCGACGCCACTCCCCCTCTCCCGGCTGGAGCCGCGGGCATTGGCGTTGCTGCCGGATCCCGGCACCCGCATCGTCCTGATGGACAGCGGCGACGACGCCCACGACCCGCAATGGGCCGGCCGCGCCAACCGCGCCGCCGCCAAGCTCTCGCAGCTCGGCTACACCAATCTCTCCGTCGTGAAGGGCGGCCTGAAAGCCTGGCGCGATGCGGGTTACGAGGTCTTCACCGGCGTCAACGTGCCGAGCAAGGCGTTCGGCGAGGTCGTGGAGCATGAAAACGACACGCCACGCATCGACGCCGGCGACCTGCAGAAGCTGGTCGACGCCAAGACCGATCTGGTGATCCTCGATTCGCGGCCGATGCCAGAATTCAACAACATGTCGATCCCAGGCGGCGTCGACTGCCCCGGCGCCGAACTGGTCTATCGCGTGAAGGATTTCGCGCCGAACCCCGAGACGCTGGTCGTAGTGAACTGCGCCGGTCGCACCCGCTCGATCATCGGCGCGCAGTCGCTGATCAATGCCGGCCTGCCCAACAAGGTCATCGCGCTCAAGAACGGCACGATGGGCTGGCACCTCGCCGGCCTCAAGGTCGCGCGCGGCGAGACCAAGAGCTTCGGTCCGCAGGGGCCAGAAGCCGCCAAGTTCGCTCAAGCCGCGGCGGCCGACGTCGCCAAGCGCATGGGCGTCAAGAAAATCGACAAGGCCGGCCTCGACAAGCTCATCGCCAAAGGCGGCCCGCTCTACCGTCTCGACGTGCGCGATCCGGCCGAGTACGCCCAAGGCCATCTCAAGGGGTTCCGCCATGCCGCCGGCGGCCAGGTGGTGCAGGCGACGGATCAGTATGTCGGCGCCCGCAACGCGACGATCGTGCTGCATGACAACGATGGCGTGCGCGCCACCATGACGGCGCACTGGTTGATGCAGATGGGTTGGGCCGAGACCTATGTGCTCGACCACAAGCCGGCAGCGTCCGACCTCACGACCGAGGCCGAGCCGCGCTTTCCCGCAGGCTTCGCCCTGGCGAAGGTCGCGGCCGTATCAGCAGCCGATCTGCACAAACAGCTCAGCTCGACCCTGGTGATCGACCTCGACACGAGCCTCAAATATCGCGACGGCCACGTGCCGGGCGCCTGGTTCGCCGTCCGCGCCGGTCTTGGCCGGTCCATTCCGGAAATGCTGAAGAAGCAGGCCGGGGTTACACGCGTGGTGCTGGTCTCGTCCGATGCCGAGATTGCCACCCTTGCCGCCCCGGAAGCGGCCGAAGCTTCGGGTGGCTTGCCGGCGGCGATCCTGGAGGGCGGCTTCCGGGCCTGGCGCGACGCCAAGCTCGCCGTCGAGACGGGGCACGTCCGGATGGCCGATCCGCCGACCGACGTCTGGTACCGCCCCTACGACTTCAAGGAGGATGTCGAAGCCGCCATGCGGCAGTATCTCGACTGGGAGGTCGATCTGGTGCCGCAGGTGGTCCGCGACGGCGATGCAAGGTTCTCGGTTCTGAAGCGCTGAGAGGGCTGAAAGTGCTGGGAATTCCGAGCCTTGGCACATCGTCGCGTGTGCTTGACACCCAACGGGCCTGCCAATAGGTTCCGGCGCGTTTTTCACTGCTACGGAACCGTCGTGGAACTGGTGTGGTGGAAAGCCCGGAGCGGAACATCCGGTTATGGCCGAGGACGAGCGAAAAGCGACGCCTGACGACCTGGACAAGCGCCTCAAAAGCGTTCGCCAGGCCTATCAGAAGGGTGTTGGACGGTCGTCGAAGCCTGCAGCAAGCGCCGGGGGCGAAAAGCTCGGTGTCGGCATGCGGGTCGCGGTCGAACTGGTGGCCGGCGTCGTGGCGGGGGCTTTCCTCGGCTTGATGGCGGACAGGTGGTTAGGGACAAAACCCTGGCTGCTGATTGTAGGTTTCGTGCTCGGGTGCGGGGCGGCATTCTTGAATGTCTACCGGGTCGCGCAGGCTGAAGAGCGGCGTGGCAAGAACCCGCCAGGTACAGAGTAGACGGATTTGGGGATAGTTTATCGTGGCCAGCCCGGTTGAGCAGTTCGCTATCCAAAACCTAACCGCCCCGCTGTTCAGCATCGGTGGCAACCAGATTGCCGTCACCAATTCGGCGGTGTTCATGTTCGCGGCAGTGGCCGTCTCCTCGGTCCTGCTGGTGGCCGGAGCGAACAAGGCCGCGATGATCCCCGGCCGTTTCCAGGCGATGTCCGAGCTCTTCTACGAGTTCATCGCCAACATGATCCGGGACAATGTCGGCTCCGCCGGCAAGAAGTACTTCCCGTTCATCTTCACGCTCTTCATCTTCACGCTGTTCGGCAACCTGCTGGGACTGATCCCTTACGGCTTCACCTTCACCAGCCATATCGCCGTCACGTTCTTCATGGCGCTCGTGGTGTTCGTGGCCGTGACGCTGATCGGCATCTTCAAGCACGGCCTGCAC
>CALROF020000049.1:0-31773 GCA_943369775.1 Reyranella massiliensis 521 | reverse complement strand
CTCCTCAACATCTCGACGCCGAAGTTCGCAGCCCAGTCGATTCGCGCGATGGTCAATATCGGCTGGAAGCCGGCGCACTATCTTACCAACGTCTCGGTCTCGGTCGCTTCGGTGATGAAGCCGGCGGGTTTCGAGAACAGCCAGGGCATCCTGTCCTCGTCCTACATCATGGACCCCACCGATAGGCAGTGGGAAAGCCACGAGGACATCAAGGCGTGGCGTACCTGGATGACCAAGTACATGCCCAATGCCGACCAGGGCGACGTGAACTATGCCTTCGCCTATGCCGTCAGTTCCCTCATGAAGGAGACTCTGAAGAAGTGCGGCGATGACCTGACACGCGCGAACGTCATGCGTCAGGCCGCCAACTTCAAAAACCAGCGCATCCCGATGGTGCTACCCGGTATCACCATCAGCACCAGTCCGACGGACTACTATCCAATCCAGGCGATCCAGCTTGCCCGCTTCAAGGGGGAGAGCTGGGAGCTGTTCGGCGACGTGCTGCACGCCGAGAGTGCCTGAACGTCGATATTCCGGAACGACGAGAGAGGCCGCCGGTGCCAGCCGGCGGCCCTTTTGTTTTCTTTGTGCGCTGCACCATCAGGATCGCCCCAATAGCTCGCGAGTTTTTCACTTTTCAAGCCTCGGGTTTCGCGCAACCCTGTTCTGCACAAAACACAATTCAGGGAGTTGAAGCGCGTTTAACCAAGGAGGCAACGTTGAAGACCAGCAGGCGTACTTTCCTCGGCGGCGTGTCGACCGCCGCCGTCTTGTCCGCGTCAGGCGTAGCGTTTGCCCAGAAGAAATACGACGAGGGAGCGACCGACAAAGAGATCAAGATCGGTCACACCAATCCCTATAGCGGGCCGGCCTCGGCCTATGGCGTGATCGGCAAGACGATCGAAGCCTATTGGAAGAGCGTGAACGAGGCGGGCGGCATCAACGGCCGCATGGTCAAGTTCATCACCCGCGATGACGGCTACAATCCAGCCAAGACCGTCGAGATGATCCGCGAACTGGTCGAGCAGGAGAAGGTGCTCTGCACCTTCAATACGCTCGGCACGCCGACCAACACGGCGATCCACAAATACATGAACCAGAAAAAGGTGCCGATGCTGTTCGTCGCCACCGGCGCGTCGAAATGGGGCAAGCCCAAGGAGTTCCCGTGGACGATGGGCTTCCAGCCCGACTACCACACCGAGGGCGTCATCTATGCCAAGCACATCCTGGCGAATGTGAAGGACCCGAAGATCGGCGTGCTGATGCAGAACGACGACTACGGCAAGGATTACTGGGAAGGCTTCAGGGAAGGGTTGGGCAAGGATGCCAACAAGGTGTCCAAGCACGTCACCTACGAGGTGACGGACCCGACGGTCGACAGCCAGGTGATCCAGCTCAAGGACTCCGGCGCCAACGTCTTCTTCAATATCGCCACGCCGAAGTTTGCGGCGCAGGCGATCCGCAAGGTGGCCGATATTGGCTGGAAGCCGGCGCAGTATCTCAACAACGTGTCGGCCTCGGTCGCCTCGACCATGAAGCCGGCAGGGTTCGAGAACAGCCAGGGCATTCTCACCGCGGCCTATCTGATGGATCCCACGGACAAGCAGTGGGACGACAACGCCGACATGAAGATGTGGCGTGCGTGGATGGCCAAGTCCAACCCGCAGGGCAACGTGACCGACGCGTCGAATGTCTTCGCCTACGCCGTCTCGTTCCTGATGCACGAGACGCTGAAGAAGTGCGGTGACAACCTGACGCGCGAGAACCTCATGCGCCAGGCGGCCAATCACCAGAAGCTCAAGCTGCCGCTGGCGCTGCCGGGCATCACCGTCAGCACCAGCCCGACGGATTTCTATCCGATACAGGCTGTCCAGCTTCAGCGTTTCCAGGGCGATACCTGGCACTTGTTCGGCGACGTCATGCACGCCGAAAGCACCTGATCCTTCGTTCTTCCGCCCCCGATTGCCCGCTACGGGGCACGGGGGCGGAGGAGCTTATTTGCGCTGCAGCGCCTGGCGGCATTCGGCGGTGTCGATGCGGCCATTCTTGTCGAGATCGCAGCGTACGAAGTTGCGCTCGCCCTGGGCCATGAACTCGGTGAGCGTCACGACACCATCCTTGTCCATGTCGAGGCGCTGGAAGTAGCTCGACTGCCGGTTGGCCTGACGGTCGCTCGGCAGGACACTGTTCCCGGCAGCCGGGGTGTGGGCGAAGAGCTCGTTCTGGCTCAATTTGCCGTCCCCATTGGTGTCCAGCCGCTTGAAGCGCGCCTCCTGGCCTGTGTTCCACTCATCTCGGTCGACCGTGCCATCTTTGTTGGTGTCGTAGCGCATGACGCCGCCAGTGTTGTTGCGTGGCTGCTGGGCGAGGGCAGGGGCGGCGAGAGTGAGGAGGGCCGCGGCGAGAAGGACGAGCTTGGGCATATCCGATCCTATTGGTTGTATCGGAGACGGCATATACAATCACAAGTCTCCTTACCGCGCCTTCTGAGCCCCGATATAGTCCGGCCCGCGACCGAATTATGGCCGCGTTGAGGTTTTGTTCTCCTCTGGGGATATCCCATGGCCTACGACTACGATCTCTTCGTCATTGGTGCCGGTTCGGGCGGCGTGCGTGCCTCGCGCATTGCGGCCGGCCACGGCGCACGCGTCGGAATCTGCGAGGACTATCGGGTCGGCGGGACCTGCGTGATCCGCGGCTGCGTGCCGAAGAAGCTCCTGGTCTACGGGTCGAAGTTCGCGCACGAGTTCGAGGATGCCGAGGCCTTCGGCTGGACCGTACCGGCGCCCACTCATTCCTGGCCGACCCTGCGTGACAACGTGAACAGGGAAGTGGATCGCCTGAACGCGGTCTACCTGCGCCTGCTCGACGGTGCCGGCGTGAAGCTGCACATGGGCCGCGGCCGCCTGATGGATCGCCACACGATCCAGGTCGGCGAGGAGACGATCACTGCCGACAAAATCCTGATCGCCACGGGCGGCCATCCCGTGATCCCGCCGATTCCGGGCCGCGAGCATGCCATCACCTCGAACGAAGCGTTCCACCTGGCCGAGTTTCCCAAGCGCATCACCATCGTCGGTGCCGGCTACATCGCCGTGGAGTTCGCGGGCATCTTCAACGGGCTGGGGGCGAAGGTCGATCTGGTGCTGCGGCGCGATCGCGTGCTGCGCGGCTTCGACGATGAATGCCGCACCTTCGTGCACCAGGCATTGGGCGACAATGGCATCCGGCTCCGCACCGAGATGGAGATCGGCCGCATTGTTGCGAAGGGCCCGGATGGCAAGAGCGGCCCCTTCGAGATCCACACGCCGCATGGCGGCATGTTCGAAACCGATTGCGTGCTGTACGCGACGGGCCGGGCTCCCAATACTTCGGGCCTCGGGCTCGAGAAGGCAGGCGTCCAGCTCGACAAGGCGGGCGCCATCGCGGTCGACGAATGGTCGAAGACGACCGCAGAGAACATCTGGGCGGTCGGCGACGTCACCGACCGGATCAACTTGACGCCCGTCGCCATCATGGAAGGCCACTGCTTCGCCGACACCGAGTTCGGCAAGAAGCCGCACAAGGCCGATCACCGTGACGTGCCGTCGGCCGTCTTCTGCCAGCCAGAACTCGCCAACGTCGGTCTGACCGAGGAGCAGGCGAAGCTGCAACTGGGCGAGCTGCGCGTCTTCACGGCCGCCTTCCGGCCGATGAAGTACACGATCTCTGGCCGGCACCAGCGGACCTTCATGAAGCTGATCGTCGAGGCGGCGACCGACAAGGTCGTGGGCATCCACATGGTCGGCGACGACGCTGCTGAGCTGATCCAGGGGCTGGCCGTGGCCGTGAAAGCCGGTGCCACCAAGGCTCAGTTCGACGCCACCGTCGGCATCCATCCCACGGCCGGCGAGGAGTTCGTCACGATGCGGACCGCCCGGGCCGATTCGACCCCCAAAAGGGCAGCCGCAGAGTGATTTTAGGGCCTTTCGGCCCGGCTGGTCTTTTATCCACAGCGCGTATAGGTTCACCACCCCCGAAGCGGCCCTTTTGTTCCTGGTCGCCGGGTTCAGGAGGAGTCGATGACCGCGATTCAGGGCCCATCCAAGGTGGCCGCGAAAGCGCAGTCCCGCAGTTCGAGCTCGGCCGACTGGTCGCTGACCAGCTGGCGCAGCCGGCCAGCCTTGCAGATGCCGGTCTATCCCGACGCCGCCGTTCTGGCGAACGCCGAAGCGCGTCTGCGCCGCTATCCGCCGCTGGTCTTTGCTGGCGAGGCGCGCAAGCTCAAGGGGGCACTGGCCAAAGTCGCCAACGGTGAGGCCTTCCTGCTGCAGGGCGGGGACTGTGCCGAGAGCTTTGTCGACTTCACTGCCAACAACATCCGCGACACGTTCCGCGTGCTGCTGCAGATGGCCGTCGTGCTGACCTATGGCGCCGGTGTGCCCGTCGTGAAGGTCGGCCGCATGGCCGGCCAGTTCGCCAAGCCGCGCTCGTCCAACGTTGAGAAGATCGGCGACGTCGAGCTGCCGTCCTATCGCGGTGACAACGTCAACGGCTTCGAGTTCACGGCCGCCGCACGCCTGCCCGATCCGGAGCGCATGGTGCAGGCCTATAACCAGTCGGCCGCGACCTTGAATCTGCTGCGCGCCTTCGCCCAGGGCGGCTATGCCGACCTGCACGAGGTCAACCGCTGGAACCTCGACTTCGTGCACAACTCGCCGTCGTCGGAGCGCTACCACGATCTCGCGGCCCGCCTCGACGAGACCTTGAACTTCATGGCCGCCTGCGGCCTCACCTCGGCGACGACGCCGCAGATTGCCGAGACCGACTTCTTCACCAGCCACGAGGCGCTGCTGCTGCAGTACGAAGAGGCGCTGACCCGCGTCGATTCGACCTCGGGCGACTGGTACGACTGCTCGGCGCACATGCTGTGGATCGGCGATCGCACGCGTCAGCCCGACGGCGCGCACGTCGAGTTCATGCGCGGCGTCCGCAACCCGATCGGCTTCAAGGCCGGCCCGACGATGCCGACCGACGATCTGTTGCGTCTGATCGATGCGTTGAACCCGAGCAACGAGGCAGGCCGTATCGTCATCATCGCGCGTATGGGCGCCGACAAGGTGGGCGACAAGCTGCCGGCCTTGGTTCGCGCGTTGAAGCGCGAAGGGCGTACGGTCGTGTGGTCGTGCGATCCGATGCACGGCAACACGGTTACGGCGTCGAACGGCAGGAAGACCCGTCACTTCGATGCCATCCTGAGCGAGGTGAAGGCCTTCTTCGCGGTGCACCGTGCCGAGGGTACGCATCCTGGCGGCGTGCATTTCGAGATGACCGGCCAGGAAGTGACGGAGTGCATCGGCGGCTCGACCGACATCACGGTCGATAACCTGAACGAGCGCTACGAGACGCAGTGCGACCCGAGGCTCAACGCCAGTCAGGCGCTGGAACTCGCGTTCTTGCTGGCAGAGCAGCTCAAGGCCGAGCGTCTGTCGGTGACGAAGGCGCGTCCAGCCGTCTGATCAAAGAAGAAACGCAGCGTAGGCGAGCCGGGGGAAGTCTATGACGACGCAGCCGACTAACGGCGAGATCGAGCGCTATACCGATCACTACTTCAATCGCACGAAGCAGGTGATCGGCCGGTTCGGCGACGCGCGCGTGACCTACGCCATCTTCATGCGCCGGCCGGTGGTCTTTGCGCCGCGGCTGGCACTGGAGTGGCTGGAGGAGACCGGCCGGCAGCGCAACACCAAGGTCGAACTCGACCTGCGCTATGGCGAAGGCAAGTGGGTCGGTGCCGGTGAGCCGATGATGTACATCACCGGCTCCTTCTTTCATCTCGTCGATCTCGAAACGATCTTCCTGCAGAAGCTGGGGCCGTCCTGTGTCGCGGCCTACAACGCCTGGACGATGTGCGCCGATCTGCCGAAGGCCGCTTTCCTTGCCATGGACGCACGCCACTGCGCAGGCCGCGAGATGGCCGAGATGATGGCCTATGCCGCGTCCGTCGGGTCCGCCCGCGCCAAGCGCAAGGTTGGCGCCATCGGCTTCATTGGCAATGCCACGCACGCGACCGCGCATTTCTTCGGCCGCGAGCAGGGGCTCGGCACCATGCCGCATGCGCTGATCGGCTATGCCGGCTCGACCCTGCGGGCGGCCGAGATGTTCGCCGAAACCTTCCCGGACGAGCCGATGACCGTGCTGGTCGATTACTTCGCCCGCGAAGTTTCGGACTCGCTGGATGTCTGCCGGCGTTTCCCTGAACTCGCCGCCAAGGGAATGCTGTCGTTCCGTCTCGACACGACGGGCGGCCGCTATATCGAGGGGCTGGACCCGGCGTCGTCCTATGCCGTGCTGGAACGCTTCTCGCCCGAATCGATCCGTGGCTACAGGAGCGAGGAAGAGCTGCGTTATCTCGTTGGTACGGGCGTTTCTGCTGCCGCGATTTTCCATTTGCGCGCCGAACTCGACCGCGCGGGCTTCAATGCGGTGAAGATTGTCGCCTCTTCGGGATTCGGGCCGGCCAAGTGCCGCGTCATGGCCGAAGCCAAGGCGCCGATCAATGTCGTGGGTACGGGCTCGTTCCTGCCGTCCAACTGGACCGAGACCTACGCGACCGCCGACATCGTCGAATACAACGGCGAGAAGCGCGTGAAGATCGGCCGCGAGTTCCTGCATCGCGTCCGACCCAACGGCAGCACCAAGCCGCTCTAAGCCCCCGGGAGACCGTCATGCTCAAGCTCTATTACGCGCCGGGCGCCTGCTCGACGGCATCGCACATTGGCCTCGAAGAGAGCGGCGCGGCCTACGAATCGCAGGCGCTGAGCTTCGCTAAGAGCGAGCAGAGGGCGCCGGAGTACCTCAAGGTGAACCCGCGTGGCCGCGTGCCGGCGCTGGTGGTGGACGAGGGCACGATCGTCGAGAACACGGCGATCCTCGATTACGTCGCAGCCAAGTACGCACCGCAGCTCATGCCCAAGGATCCCGTCCAGCGGGCGCGGGCGATCTCGCTGATGGCCTGGTTCTCCAATGCCGTGCATCCGAACTTCACCCATGTCGGGCGGCCCGAGCGGTTTGCCACCGATACGGCCGTATTCGATCACCTGAAAGCGGTGGGGCGGGAGAACTTCCACGCCAACCTCAAGGAGATCGACGGACTGTTGGCCGGCAAGACCTGGTTCCTGGGCGACGACTTCTCGGTGGTCGACGGCTATGCGCTGGTCTTCTACGGCTGGGGCAAGCGCATCGGCCTGCCGGTTGGTGAACTCAAGAATTACACCGCCTGGAAGGACCGCATGCTGGCGCGTCCGGCCGTGAAGCGCGTGCTGGAGCGCGAGCAGAGCATCCTGCTGGCTGCCTGAGTACAGCCGCCAGCAAGGCGCCGCTTGCTGGCAGAAACGTGACCGCCTATAACGCGGTTGCGAATCATTCGCACATTGGGAGTGGACGGACGGCGTGTCCCCGGCGGACCAGATGCTTGCGCTCTATCTGGAGCACCGCAGAGCCCTGGTGAATTACGCCAACGGCATCGTTCGGGACCGGGCAGGGGCCGAAGACGTCGTTCAGGAGGCTTATCTCCGCCTCAGCACGGTCAGCCAGGAAATCAGCCACCCTGTTGGTTATCTGTACCGCATCGTGCGCAACCTGGCGCTCGATTGGGCGCGCCGCTCTTCGACCGAGCGACCCGATAGAGCCGTCTCCGACACACTGGAGGCCGTGCCTCACGACGCGCCTTCGGCCGAGCATGTGCTCCTGTTTCGCGACGAACTTCGTGTGGTGCAGGAAGCGCTGGCTGAGCTGCCGGAGCGCACGCAGACCGCCTTCCGGATGTACAGGTTGGAAGGGCAAACCTTGCAGCAGATCGCCAACCATCTCGGCGTTTCGGTCGTGCGCGCCCACCAGCTCGTGAAGGAGGCGATCGTCCACGCTGCCCAACGGCTCGATCGCTCCGAGCATTGATTTTTTCGGACAGCCCTTAAAAGTCGATAGCGGCAACCGTCTGTTCGTACGAGGCAAAAGAGAGATCGGTGGACCCAGCAACGGACAACGGAGACTCATTGCGCGACGAGGCCGCGGACTGGCTGCTACGCCTGCAAGCGTCGCCGGGCGATGGAGACGTGCGCGCCGGCCTCGAGGCCTGGCTTGCGGCCAGCGAGTCCCATCGGCGCGCCTATCGCAGCGTCGAGCGCGTCTGGCGCGTATCTGCTGCCCTTCCTGCGGTTGATCCTGCAGAGCTTCCCGCGATTCCATCGCGGCGCACCGGGCGCACGCGACGCGCCATGGCGCTTGCAGGCTTCGCTCTTGTCGCATGCCTGGCGTTCTACCTCTTTCCCTTGCTCCAGCTTCGCCTTCAGGCCGACCATATGACGAGCGTTGCCGAGTTGCGCACGTTGACCCTGGAAGACGGCACCAGCGTCCAACTCGACGCCGAAAGTGCTGTTGCCGTCCGATACGAGGCGGGCCGTCGAGAGATCGTGCTGCTTGCCGGACAAGCATTCTTTGAAGTCGTGCCGGCCCAGGACAGGCCCTTCGTGGTCACAGCCGGCGACGTGAGCGTAACCGTTACGGGAACCGCCTTCGGCGTACGGTCCTACGGCGACAGCGTGACCGTCGGCGTACAGTCCGGGACCGTCGAGGTCCGGGTCGACCATGGCACGCGACTCGCCGCCACGCTGACACGCGGCGAGCGACTGAGGGTAAGTGGGACGGGCAGGGAGATCGCCAAGTCCGAGATCGCGCCCGAAGACGTCGCCTCGTGGCGCGAGCGCCGTCTGATCGTCGATGGCGCGACATTGGGCGAAGTCGTTGCGGAACTGGACCGGCATCACCCCGGCCTCATCGTGGTGCGCGATCGTGCACTGGGCGACCGCCGTATCACCGGCGTCTTCGATCTGCGCCATCCCGTCGAAGCTTTGCAGGCGGTGGCGCGGACGCAGCAAGCGTCCGTCATCGAGATCACGCCCTACCTGCTGATCGTGTCGCCGCGATAAAAAATGTTGACGGTAGTCCCTTAAATCCAAATCCCCCCGGCCGTCTCTTGAGCGACTACCGTGACCCGCCGGCACGGACTATCCGGGGGACTGTTTCGTGTTCAAAGGCTTTCTCGTTGTCGCGGTCGTGCTGGCTATCCTCAACGGGACGACAGCGTGGGCGCAGGCTGATCGCACGTCGAACTTCGACATTGCGGCGCAACCCCTCGCACAGGCTTTGACGGCATTTGGCCGACAGTCCGGCACGCAGATCGCGGTCGACACGGCATCCATCGCGGGCAAGACCAGCAGCGGCATCAATGGCGCCATGACGTCAGAGCAGGCGTTGCGGCAGCTTCTCGCCGGCACGGGTCTCACCTTCCAGTTCACGTCGGCAAATGCCGTGACGGTTTCGGGCGGACCGGGTGCGGGCTCCGGGGTTCTCCAGATTGATCCGGTGCAGGTGCAGGGCGCGCACGTGCCGCAGCAGGCGATGATCGACAATATCCCGGCGCCTTATGCAGGCGGCCAGGTCGCAACCGGAGGGCAACTCGGCCTGCTCGGCAATCGCGATGTCATGGATACTCCGTTCAACCAGACGAGCTACACGGCCAAGAAGGCACAGGACCAACAAGCCCAGACCATTCGCGACGTACTGATCGACGATCCTTCGGTGCGTATGACCTACGCCGACGGCACGGCCGCCGACGATACGATCTACATCCGCGGCTTCACCGTTCCGGCCGACACGTTCTCCTATGGCGGCCTTTACGGCATGTTGCCGACATTCTCGGTCATGGCAGAGCTGGCGGAGCGTATCGAGGTCCTGAAAGGACCGAGCGCCATGGTCAACGGCATGCCGCCGGCGACCTCGATCGGCGGCACGGTCAATATCGTTCCAAAGCGCGCACCCGACCATGACCTTACCCAGGTGACGGCCGCCTATACGTCGAACACCCAGTTCAGCGGTCACGCCGACATCGGCCGCCGTTTCGGCGCGGACAAGCAGTTCGGCGTACGCTTCAATGGCGTCTATCGCGGTGGCCAGACACCAGTGGAATGGATGGCCGACACACGGGCGTTGGCGCTGTTCGGCCTCGACTATCGCGGCGACCGGGTGCGGCTGTCGGCTGATCTTGGCTATCAGTACCAGTACATCAGCGGCGCCTTGCCATATCTCGGCCTCTCGCCGGGCATTCCCCTTCCTTGGGCGCCCAAGGCCAATTCGAATCCGGGTGAGCCCTGGAACTTCAGCGAGCGCAAGGATCTGTTTGGCGTCGTGAGGGGCGAGTTCGACCTGACCGAGCGCATCACGGCCTACGCTGCCTTCGGTGCGCACGACAACCGGCGCGCGGCGCTTTCCGGCGGTGCGCGGCTGACCGTCACCAACTTCAACGGCAGCGTTACGTCGTCGCCCTATAACCAGAGTGTCTACACGCAGTATCTCACCGGCGAGGTCGGATTGCGCGGACGTGCCGAAACCGGCCCGATCGGTCACGAGTTCGCGCTGTCGGCGACCGGGTTCCGGCGCGAGGACGGGCTCGGCGTCGTGAACGGCACGCCCTTCGCCTCCAATATCTATAATCCCACAGTGATCGCGCGACCCAATCTTGCGCAGCCGCAATCCAACAAGGTGTCGTCGCTGGAGCAGAGCAGCTTCGCCATCGCCGATACGCTGACCGCCGCCGAGAAGCGCATCCAGCTCACCGTCGGCGCGCGCCTGCAGCGGGTGCAGGCTACGAACTTCGTCGCGGCTTCGGGCGCGGTGGTCAACAGCTACGACCAAAGCGCGCTGACGCCTGCCGTCGCTCTGGTCTTCAAACCCTGGGAGAACGTCTCGATCTACGGCAATTTCATCCAGGGCCTGCAGCAGGGCATCGTCGTTCCGGCCAATTTCACCAACGCCGGTACGATCTTCCCGCCCTACAAGTCGACGCAGTTCGAGGCCGGCGTGAAGGTCGACTGGGGCAAGCTGACCACGACCGCCAGCGTCTTCCAGATCAACCAGCCGAGCGTCATCACGGACGTCGCCACCAATTCGCAAGTCCTGGCAGGTGAGCAGCGCAACCAGGGTCTGGAATTCAACTTCTTCGGCGAAGCAACAGAGGGCGTTCGCATCGTCGGTGGTGCGATGTTCCTGAGTGCCGTTCTCACGAAGACCCAGGGCGGTCTCACCGACGGCTGGATCGCGCCGTTGACGCCCGGGGTTCAACTCAATCTCGGCACGGAAGTGGACATTCCCTTTCTGCCCGGGCTGACCCTGACCGGCCGCGCCATCTACACCGGCGCCCAGTATATCGACACGACCTATCCGCGGCGCATGCTGCCCGACTGGACGCGCTTCGACCTAGGGATGCGCTACACCTTCGACAATTTTCGAAGCCCTACCGCGAAGCCGATCACAATCCGCTTCAACGTCGACAACGTTCTCGACACGACCTATTGGGCGGGCGGGGGCGGCGCGACCTCCTTGCTCCTGGGGGCGCCGCGGACGTTCCGTCTCTCGACCTCGTTCAACTTCTGATCGTCTGGAGCGATGGAGCCGTTGGCTCAGCCGACGACGAAGCTCTGATACATGAACTGCAGGTCCTGGCTTTCCTGCGGCGTGATCTCGCCGTCGAGGACACGCGCTTCCCAGTTCCTGAGCTTGCGCTTGATGTCGGCCGGCGTGCGCGGGCTCAGCAGCACCATGAAGAACTGCTCATGGGGCGAGAGGTCGCGTTCGCGGCGATAGCCGAAGGGACCGGCGCTGACGGCACGCGCGGGCGCCGACGGAAGGGCTGGCGTGGATGCGGAGCGGGGAAGCACTGCCGTATCGATCACCTGATCCCAGGTGAGACCAGCTTCACGCACCATGGCCGAAGCGAGCTTGGCGGCCGCCAGCGCCTCCTCGGCGTGGCTGCTGTCCAGAATCTCCAGAACCTTGACCAGAGTGTTACGATTGAAGGTCGACACGAAAATATGTGCCTTTGACTAATGAATGAGCAACGTGCACTAAGTGCCTACAAGATATAGATGGATTAGCCTTGGATCAAGCCAAGAGCCCACCGCCTTCCCCTGACGCTACTTCGGCCTTTCCTGTCTACCTCGCCGGCCTCGGCACCTGGTTCGTGCCGCTCGGCATCCAGATGGTGCTGTTCCCGTGGCTGGTTGCCGTGGTGCTGCACATGGACGCCTTTGCCGTCGGTGTCGCGCAGGCGGCCGTCATGGCGCCCTCGCTGCTGTTCCTGCCGCTGGGTGGTCTCGTCGCCGACCGCGGCAATCCCCGCCGGCTGCTGCTGCTCTATCACATGCTCTACGCAGCGCCGCCGCTGGCGCTGGCGGCGCTGCTATGGTCGGGCGGTCAGGGCGCGCTGAGCTATCCGCTGCTGATCGCCTACGGCATCGCCGCTGGCGCGATCGGCGCGTTCGCCATCCCGACGCGCGATGCGATGCTGCCGGTGGTCGCGCCAAAAGGGGCGCTGCCGCGCGCGGTGGCGCTGGCCACGGCGCTCCAGTTCGGCGGTCAGCTTCTGGGTATCGGCTTCGCCTCGTCGGCTGACCGCTTCGGCGCCGTGCCCCTCCTGTTGCTGCATGCCGGCATGGTGCTGGTGGGCTGCCTTGCGGTGAGGAAACTGCCCGACCCGCCGCCGCATCCGCCGGGCGCGCACGCAGGTTTCTGGCGTAGTGTCGGCGAGGGCGTATCGGCGGCGGCAAAGTCGGATCAGATCTGGCCGGTGCTGCTGCTGAATTTCGGCGTCGGCATCTTCTATGTCGGCCCATTCATGGCCGTGCTGCCGCTGGTCGTGCGCGACAACTATCACGGCGGCGCGCTGGAACTTTCCTATGTCAATTTGGCTTTCTGGGCTGCGACCATCGTGGCCAGCATGGCGCTGGTCGGCCTGGCGCGGCGCTTCACCCTGCGCGGCCGGCTGATCGGGGTTGCGGTTATGGTCGGTGCAGGGGTGCTGTTCGCCATGGCGACGTTGCCGCCGTTCCCGGTATTCGTGGCGTTGAACTTCGTCTGGGGCATCGGCGCCGGCATCACCATGACGCAAAGCCGGACGGTGGTGCAGATCGTGGCGCCGGCGACGCATCGGGCCCGGCTGATGTCGCTTTTCCAGTTGGGCTTGAGCGGTGGCGGCCCGATCGGCGCTTTCCTGACAGGAACGATCTGTTCGGTGTGGGGTCTGAAAGTGGCAATGCTGCTGCCGGCAGGGGCGATGCTGGTGCTGATCGGCATCGTGCTGGTCCGCTCGCGCCTCTGGACGATGCGGACGGTGGAGTAGTCGCTACTCCGCTGCTGCCTTCGAGGCGAGGCCCAGCGTCTGCCAGACGTCCTGGAGAGCATCGACCAGGCGGGCCATATCTTCGTCACCGTGCAGCGGTGTCGGCGTGAGACGCAGCCGCTCGGTGCCGCGCGGCACCGTCGGGTAGTTGATCGGCTGCACGTAGATCGCATGGCGTTCCATCAGCAGGTCGCTCGCCTGCTTGCAGAGTGCGGCATCGCCTACGAACACCGGCACGATGTGCGTGACCGACGGCATCACCGGCAGGCCTGCCGCGGCAAGGCGGCGCTTCAGGGTCGCGGCGCGTTCCTGATGGCGGACGCGCAACTCCGGCTGATTGCGCACCAGCCGCACGCTGGCAAGCGCGGCCGCGGCGATGGCCGGTGGCAGCGACGTGGTGAAGATGAAGCCGGAGCCACAGGAGCGCACGAAGTCGATCGTTGCCTCGGTCGAGGCGATGTAGCCACCCACGACGCCGAAAGCCTTGGCGAGCGTGGCCTGTACGATGTCGACCTTGTCGAGGGCGCCGTCGCGTTCGGCAACGCCGCCGCCGCCCTCTCCGTACATGCCGACGGCATGGACTTCGTCAAGATAGGTGAGGGCGCCGTAGCGGTGGGCGACGTCGCAGATCTCGTTGATCGGCGAAATGTCGCCATCCATCGAGTAGACCGATTCGAACGCCACGATCTTGGGCGTCGCCGGATCGGCCGCGGCCAGCAATTCCTCGAGGTGATGGACGTCGTTGTGACGGAAGATCTTGCGGACGGCACCGGAGTGACGGATGCCCGCGATCATTGAGGCGTGATTGAAGGCGTCGGAGTAGAGCTCGCAGCCGGGCAGCATGGCGCCGAGCGTCTGCAAGGTCGTCTCGTTGGCGACATAGCCCGAGGTGAAGACGAGGGCCGCCTGCTTGTTGTGAAGAGAGGCCAGTTCGCGCTCGAGCGCGGCGTGCAGCGTGTTGGTGCCGGAGATGTTGCGCGTGCCACCGGCGCCCGATCCCTGCGCGCCGATCGCGGCCTGCATGGCCTCGACGACGGCGGGATGCTGACCCATCGCGAGATAGTCGTTGCTGCACCAGACGGTGACGTCGCGTGGCGGCTGGCCTTCGCGATGCAGACGCGCCCGCGGGAAGGCACCGACGATCCGCTCCAGCTCGGCGAAGACACGATATCGTCCTTCGTCGCGCAGGCGTCCGAGATGGCCGGTGAAGAATGCCTCGTAATCCATCGCGGCTGATTTTAATCGCGTTGCTGCTTCAACAGCAGACACATTTTAGTCGCGGGCGCGCGCTCCAGTTGCGAGTCGCTCGCAATCTACAGCAGCAATGGCAATACCAGACCGATGCTCAGGAACAGGGAGACCGAGAGGAGGGGCAGCGTACCGAGCCAGCGCGTCTGGGCAGTCAGGCCATCCCAGTAACGCAGGGTCGGAACGGCGGCCCACATGGCGAAGAGCAGGCCCACGGCCCAGAACAGCAGGGCCAATGGTTGGGCGGTATTGATCTGGTCTTCGGTCGCCGTTGCGATGCCGAGCCCGATGATTGCCGGTGCGATCGAGGCACCGAACAGAGCAACGGCCCAGATGGCGCGGTTGCGGATGCGGCGGCTGGTGCCGAATGGCGGTTCAGTCAAAGCCAAAGTACGAGCAACGCTACGCCCTGGGGCAAGCCAATGAAGAGAAGCGGGGTGAAGGCCAATGAACGCACTTCGCGGGGGAGTGTGCTCCAGTGGCGAAGGGCCGGCAGCGCGGCCCACGAGGCCACCAGAATGCCCAGTGCCCACAAAACCGCGGCGAACAGCAGCGGAAGGCGAATGGGCGTGTTGTCCACCATGCCGAGCGTCGCAATGACGATCGGCACGATGGCAATCGCGAAAATAACCAGCGCCCAGATAACGCCGACGCGTATGTGACGGTACGTGCTCGACGGCAGCGTTCCGCCGACTACGGCGCCGGCGCTATCTGGGCCTGAGGTCATCTCAACCCTTGAAGTGGCCTTCCGACTTGAGTTCGGCCAGTGTCGCGTCGAACGCCTCGTGGAGACGGCCGAAGAGGTCCGCGAGCTCGGTCTCGTTGATCACCAGCGGCGGGCAGATCGCGACGCGATCGCCCATGTTGCGGATGAACAGGCCGCGCGCGACGGCGTGGTTGTAGACCTTGGTGCCGGCAGCGCCGACGGCACCGATCTCGAACGGCGCCTTGGTCTTCTTGTCGGCCACGATCTCGATCGCGCCCATCATGCCGATGCTCATCGCCTCGCCGACCAGCGGATGGTTGGCGAACGACTGGACGTGCTTGTGGAAGACCGGGCTCAGGCGCTTGGCGTGACCGAACAGGTCGGTCTCGTCGTAGATCTTCTGGGCTTCCAGCGCGACGGCGGCGGCGACGGGATGGCCGGAGTAGGTGAAGCCGTGACCCCAGGTACCGATCTTGTCGCTCTCACTCATCAGCGCCTGGTAAACGGCCTCGTTGATCATCACGGCCGAGATCGGCAGGAACGATGCGGAGAGCGCCTTGGCGCAGGTCAGGATGTCCGGCTTGATGTTCATCGTCTGGCTGCCCCAGACGTTGCCGGTACGGCCGAAGCCGCAGATCACCTCGTCGGCGATGAACAGCACGTCGTACTTCTTGCAGACCGCCTGGATCTTCTCGTAGTAGCCCTTCGGCGGGACGATCACGCCACCGGCACCCATCACAGGCTCGGCGATCATCGCTGCAACTTCGTCGGCGCCGCCTTCCTTGATGATGAGCTGCTCGAGTTCCTCGGCGCAGCGCGTCGCGAACTGCTCCTCGGTCTCGCCATCCTTGCCGAAACGATAGAAGTGCGGGCAGCTCGTGTGCACGATGCCCTGGATCGGCAGGTCAAAGGAGCGATGGTTGGTCGGAAGGCCGGTGAGGCTGCCCGAGGCTACGGTGATGCCGTGATAGCCCTTGAGACGACCGACGATCTTCTTCTTCTTCGGGCGGCCGAGCGCGTTGTTCATGTACCACACCATCTTCACGACGGTGTCGTTGGCCTCGGAGCCGGAGTTGGCGAAGAACACCTTCGACATCGGCACCGGCGCCATCGACTTGAGCTTCTCCGCGAGGTTGATCGCGGGCTCGTGGCTGCGCTGGTTGAACGCATGATAGAAGGGGAGCTGCTTCATCTGCTCGTAGGCGACCGTTGCCAGCCGCTCGTTGCTGAAGCCGAGTGCCGCCGACCAGAGGCCGGCCATACCCTCGATGTACTCCTTGCCATCGTCGTCCATGACGTAGACGCCGCGGCCGCGCACGATGGTCAGCGGTCCCGTCGCTTCGTGCTTCTTGAAGTTGGTGTAGGGGTGCAGATGGTGTGCGATATCCCGCGAAGCATTGGAATTGCCGCGGAAGCTACGAGAAACGTCGTTCATGGCCGGACCCCTAGTACTGTGAATCCGGCCACGATAGCCCGCCTGAGGCCTAAGTTCACTCTATCTGGACATGCAAATTTTTTGTGCAATTGACGCCGTCTCATGGCAGGTGCAACGTTACTGAGATATGCGTCCACGCATGGGATGGCGGCCGGGGAGGTTGCCCCTGCGAGAGCGACGGCGACATCGAGGGGGTAAATTCTGATGTTTTTCAATTTGCGGCATACAGTGGCGCTGACGGCGCTCGTCTGCGCGAGCGCGGCGTTTGCGCCGATGGCCAACGCCAAGACCTTCAAGTGGGCCAACTCGGGCGATGTCAGCTCGATGGACCCCTACGCCCGGCAAGAAACCTTCCTGCTGACCTTCACCGCCAACATCTACGACCCGCTGGTGCGTCGTAACAAGGAGCTGAAGCTCGAACCGGCGCTCGCGACCAAGTGGGGGCAGACCAGCCCGACGAGCTGGTTCTTCGACCTGCGCGAAGGCGTGAAGTTCAGCGATGGCACGCCGTTCACCGCCGACGACGTGATCTTCTCGATCAACCGCGCCAACGGGCCGGGTTCGAACGTCAACGGCAACTTCTCCTCGATGAAGGAGATCAAGAAGATCAACGATCATCGCGTCGAGGTGACGACCAGCGTTCCCGATCCGCTGCTTGCCGACAAGTGGGCCTCGATCAGCATCATGTCGAAGGCCTGGGCGGAAAAGAACAACGCCATCCAGCCGGCCGACATGATCAAGAACGAAGAGAACTTCGCAACCCGCAATGCCATGGGCACCGGCCCCTTCATGCTGAAGGAGCGTCGCGCGGGTGAGAAAACGATCCTCGTCGCCAACCCCACCTGGTGGGACAAGCCGGAGCACAACCTCACTGAGGTGATCTTCACGCCGGTGCCGAACGCCGCGACCCGTATCGCCGCGCTGAAGGCAGGCGATATCGACATGACCTACGAGGTGCCGCCGGCCGATACCGACAACCTCAAGAAGGACGCCAATATCAAGGTCCTCGAAGGGCCGGAAACCCGCATCGTCTTCCTGGGCTTCGACCAGGAGCGCGACGAGCTGGTGGAGTCCAACGTCAAGGGCAAGAACCCGTTCAAGGACAAGAAGGTCCGTGAGGCGATCCATCGCTCAATCGATGTCGACGCGATCAAGCGCACCGTGATGCGCGGCCAGTCGTTCCCGACCAACCTGATGGTGGCGCCGGGCATCAACGGCTACACCAAGGACCTCGACAAGCGTCCGGCGCTGCTGAAGCCCGAGGAAGCCAAGAAGTTGCTGGCCGATGCCGGCTATCCGAACGGCTTCGAGGTCGGCATGGACTGCCCGAACGACCGTTACGTCAACGACGAGAAGATCTGCCAGGCAGTCGTCTCGATGCTGGCGAAGATCGGCGTGAAGGTGAACCTGCGCGCCCAGACGCGTAATCTGTACTTCGCCAAGATCCTGCGCAGCACGGCGGACGGCAAGCCGAGCAACACCAGCTTCTATATGCTGGGCTGGTCGCCGGCGACGACCTACGACGTGCACAACGTCTTCGAGCAGATCATCCAGACGCCGGACGTGAAGGCCAAGAAGGGCCTCTATAACGCCGGCGGCTACTCCAACAAGAAGTTCGACGAGCTCTCGAATGCCGTCGAAGTGGAGACCGACAAGGCCAAGCGCGACGCCATGATCCGCGAAGCCACGAAGATCTACGTCGACGACTTTGCCTACGTTCCGCTGCACCAGCAGGCGCTGGTCTGGGCGTCGCGTAAGAACATCGATCTCGTACAGCCGGCGGACAACAGCTTCCCGCTGCGGTACGTGAACATCAAGTAGCAGGGTGCGCGCTACTCTCACGAGTAGCGCAATCTCGCCCAATCGATGATGCAGCGCCGGGGTTGGACCCCGGCGCTACTTCTTTTTTGGCCTTATTCCTGCTAGGGGTGATCCCGCGCGCAGGGCGCTGGCGCCGAATAAAAAAAGACAACGTATGCTTGCCTTCATTCTGAGACGACTCTTGCAATCGATCGCAGTGCTGCTGACGGTCGGGCTGGTCGCCTTTTCTCTGTTTCGTTACGTCGGCGATCCGATCAACGCGATGGTCGGACAAGACACGCCGGCCCAGGAGCGCGAGGCGCTGCGCGAGAAGCTCGGCCTCAATGACTCGCCTCCTGTCCAGTTCGTGCGCTTCATCGCCAATGCCGCGCAAGGCAAGTTCGGCCTGAGCTACCGCACCTCCGAGCCGGTCGGACGCATGATCGTTGAGCGAATGCCGGCGACACTCGAACTGTCCTTCTGCGCTGCGCTGTTTGCTTTGCTCGTAGGCGTCCCGATGGGCGTCTATACCGGCCTCTATCCCAATCACTGGTCGAGCCGGCTGTTCCAGGCCGTGTCTCTCATCGGCATCTCCTTACCCACCTTCCTGATCGGCATCCTGCTGATCCTGGTCTTCGCCGTCTGGCTCCACTGGCTGCCGTCATTCGGGCGAGGGGAGACGGTCCAGATCGGCTGGTGGACGACCAACTTCCTGACTGTGAAGGGGCTGCAGGCGCTGATCCTGCCGTCGATCACCCTCGGCCTGTTCCAGCTCACCCTGTTGATGCGTCTGGTGCGCTCGGAGATGCTCGAGGTGATGCGCACCGACTACATCAAGTTCGCGCGTGCCCGCGGCCTCTCCAACCGCGCCATCAACTTCGGCCATGCCCTGAAGAATACGCTGGTGCCGGTGATCACCGTGACGGGCCTGCAGCTCGGCGCGCTGATCGCCTTCGCCATCGTCACCGAGACGGTGTTCGCCTGGCCGGGCGTGGGGCAGCTCTTCATCCAGTCTGTTCAGTTCTCCGACATCCCGGTGATGGCGGCCTACCTGATGCTGATCGGCCTCCTGTTCGTGCTGATCAACCTGACCGTCGATCTTCTCTACTTCGCCGTCGACCCGCGCCTGCGCGCGCAGGGCACGGCGCGCGCCGCGGGACACTGATATGGCTGACTCATCGGCATCGCCCGGCTGGCTGCACCGCATGACGGACAGCGACGTGTGGTGGAGCTTTAAATCCTCGCCGCTGACCGTGACTGCTGCCGTTGCCACCCTGCTGATCGTTGCTATCGCCTTCCTGTCGCCGATCCTGGCGCCGCATACGCCTTTCGATCCGGCAACCCTGAGCCTCAGCGACGGGCTGAAGCCACCGGTGCTGATCTCGGCCGATGGCGACTGGACCTTTCCGCTCGGCACGGACGACCAGGGCAGGGACATCCTTTCCTCGATCATGTACGGCACGCGACTGTCCCTGGTCGTGGGGATCGCCTCGGTCGTTGTCGCCATGACCCTCGGCATTACCTTGGGCCTGCTCAGCGGCTATCTCGGTGGCGCCGTCGATGCGGTCATCATGCGTATCGCCGACGTGCAGCTCACCTTTCCTGCCATTCTCGTGGCGTTGCTGATCGACGGCGTCGTGCGCACCGTGATCTCGGTACAGCGCCACGACGAGATTGCGCTGTTCGTCATCGTGGGCGCCATCGGGCTCTCCTTCTGGGTCCAGTACGCCCGCACCGTGCGCGGCTCGGTGCTGGTCGAGAAGAACAAGGAGTATGTGCAGGCGGCGCGGGTGATCGGCCTGTCGCCGCTGGTGATCATGGTCCGTCACGTCCTGCCTAACGTCACCGGACCTGTCCTCGTTATCGCCACGATCAATCTCGGCCTCGCCATCATCACCGAGGCGACGCTCTCGTTCCTAGGCGTCGGGCTGCCCTCGACCGAGCCGTCGCTCGGCACCCTGATCCGGCTTGGCAACGAGGTGCTGCAGTCGGGCGACTGGTGGATCACCGTGTTCCCCGGCGTTACGCTCGCGGCGCTCGTGCTCGCGGTCAATCTTCTGGGCGACTGGCTGCGCGACGCCCTCAATCCCAAACTGCGTTGAGGTTTGACGCGAGATGGCCGCCGCATCGAACAATCCACCGCTTCTTGAGGTCCGCAACCTCCGCGTCGAATTCCCGACACGCCGCGGCACCCTGCTGGCCGTCGACGACGTGTCGTTCGACATCGCGCCGGGCGAGGTGCTGGGCGTGGTGGGTGAATCGGGCGCCGGCAAGTCGCTGACCGGCAATGCCATCATCGGACTGCTCGAACCGCCGGGCCGCATCGCCGGCGGCGAGATCAGGCTCGAAGGACGGCGCATCGACAATCTGCCCTACGAGGAAATGCGCAAGATCCGCGGCGCCCGCATCGGCGCCATCTTTCAGGATCCACTGACCAGCCTCAATCCGCTCTATTCGGTGGGCCGTCAACTCATCGAGACGATCCAGACGCATCTCGGTCTGTCGAACGCCGCCGCCAGAACCCGCGCGATCGATCTCCTGAAGGAGGTTGGCATTCCGGGTGCAGAGATGCGCATCGATCATTATCCGCACCAGTTTTCCGGTGGCATGCGCCAGAGGGTGGTGATCGCACTCGCCTTGTGCGCGGGCCCGCGGCTGATCGTGGCCGACGAACCCACGACGGCGCTCGACGTTTCCATCCAGGCGCAGATCATCGCGCTCCTGAAGCGCCTTTGCCGCGAACATCAGACGGCGGTGATGCTGGTGACTCACGATATGGGCGTGATCGCCGAAACCGCCGATCGCGTGGCGGTGATGTATGCCGGCCGCGTTGCCGAAATCGGCCCGGTGCGCGACGTCGTCAAGCACGCACAGCATCCCTACACCAAGGGGCTGATGGGCTCGATCCCGAGCCTCGGCGTGCGCAACGAGCGGCTGACCCAGATCGACGGCGCCATGCCGCGGCTCACCGAGATTCCCAAAGGGTGCGCGTTCAACCCGCGCTGTACCGTCCATGGCGCACGCTGCCTCGTGGAACGGCCGGAATTGATGACAGCCGGATCGAGCCGGGCGGCCTGCTGGCGGCACGATGCCGGCGGTGTTGGCCAACCCATCTCGAAGGAGATGGTCGATGCCTGATGGCAGCCAGAACCATTTCGTTCAGCTCGAAGGGCTGAAGCGTTACTTCGACGTGTCGCCGCCCTGGCTGGTGCGCGCGCTCGAAGGCAAGCCGCGGCAGATCGTGCAGGCGGTCGACGGCATCGATATCGAGATCGCCAAGGGCGAGACCTTCTCGCTGGTGGGCGAGTCGGGCTGCGGCAAGTCGACGGTGGCGCGGCTGGTGGTGGGGCTCTTCCCGCCGACCGACGGCCGTATCGAGTTCGACGGCAACGACATGGCGTCGCGGCGCAGCAGGGTGGAGACGGCGGCGCTCAAGCGGCGCATGCAGATGATCTTCCAGGACCCCTATGCCAGCCTCAATCCACGCTGGCGGGTGTTCGACATCATCGCCGAGCCGATCCGCGCCTTCGGCCTTTCCAAGGACCGCGCAGACCTGGAGAAGCAGGTCGGCGATCTGCTGCGCCAGGTCCGGCTGACGCCGGCTGACGGCCGCAAGTATCCGCATGAATTCTCTGGCGGCCAGCGCCAGCGCATCTCGATTGCCCGCGCGCTCGCGAGCCAGCCGGAGTTCCTGGTGTGCGACGAGCCCACTTCGGCGCTCGACGTGTCGGTGCAGGCACAGATCCTGAACCTGATGGTCGACCTGCAGCGGCGTCTGCAGCTCACCTATCTGTTCATCTCGCACAATCTCGCGGTGGTCTATCACATCTCCACGCGGGTGGGCGTGATGTACCTCGGCCGCCTGGTCGAGGTGGCGCCGACTGAGACGCTGTTCCGACGGCCCAAGCATCCCTACACGCGGATGTTGCTCGACACGATCCCCGACCTCGACATGACCGGGCGCCAGCGCAGCCCGGTGGCAGGTGAGGTGCCGAGTCCCATCAATCCGCCGTCGGGGTGCACCTTCCATCCCCGGTGTCCCTTCGCCAACGACCGCTGCAAGTCCGAGCGGCCCCAGGCACTGCCGATCGAGGGCGGTACGGTTGCCTGCCATGCGATCGAAGAGGGCAGGTTGCCTGTCGAAGACCGCACCTACTGACGCTGCTGTCTCTTGCAGGCCCGTCTTCTTGCACGACAGGGTGTGCGTCGGCGCATGCCCAGGAAGCTTGACCCCCTGCTGCGCCAGCTTACGATCCAATTGAACTCATTTCGGAGATAGTAAATGCCGGTCATCAACCGCATTGCCTCGTTCCACAAGGACATGACGGCGTGGCGCCACGATATCCATAGCCACCCCGAGACGGCTTTCGAGGAAGTGCGGACGGCCGACGTTGTTGCCGAGAAGCTGAAGTCGTTCGGCCTCGAGGTGCACCGCGGTCTGGCCAAGACCGGTGTGGTCGGCGTGCTGCGCGCCGGCAATTCCAAGCGGGCGATCGGCCTGCGCGCCGACATGGATGCGCTCGATGTGCACGAGACCAACGAGTTCGATCACAAGTCGACGATCCCGGGCAAGATGCACGCCTGCGGCCATGACGGCCACACCGTCATGCTGCTGGGCGCCGCCAAGTATCTCGCCGAGACCAAGAACTTCGACGGGACGGTCTACTTCATCTTCCAGCCGGCCGAGGAAAACGAAGGCGGCGGTCGCGTCATGGTCGAGGAGGGGCTGTTCGATAAGTTCCCGGTCGAGGGCGTCTACGGCATGCACAACATCCCGGGCATCCCGGTCGGCCGCTTCGCCGTCCGTCCCGGCCCGATGATGGCGGCGTACGACATCTTCGAAGTGGTGGTGAAGGGCGTCGGCGCGCACGGTGCCATGCCGCATCACGGCATCGACCCGGTCGTCGTCGGCTCGCACATCGTGACGGCGCTGCAGTCGATCGTGGCGCGCAATGTCGATCCGATGGATACCGCCGTCGTCTCGACGACGCAGATCCATGCCGGCGATACCTGGAACGTCATCCCGCAGGAATGCGTGCTGCGGGGCACGGTCCGCACCTTCAAGAAACCGGTGCAGGACATGATCGAAAAGCAGATCGAGAAGATCGCGCGCAATGTCGCCGCGGGTTTCGGCGCCGAGGTCACCAAGTGGCGTTACGAGCGGCGCTATCCGGCGACCGTGAATTCCGAGCAGGAGACCGAGTTTGCCGCTAAGGCCGCATCGGCACTGGTCGGCCTCGAGAACGTCAATCGCAATCCGACGCCTGCCATGGGCAGCGAGGATTTCGCCTGGATGCTTCTCAAGAGGCCGGGCTGCTACATCTGGATCGGCAACGGCGACGGTGTCGGAAGCTGCATGGTTCACAATCCGGGTTACGACTTCAATGACGATATCCTGCCCATCGGCGCGTCCTACTGGGCGACCCTCGTCGAACAGCAGCTTGGCCGCGAAGCCCTGCCTCAAGCTGCGGAGTAGCGTTTAGCGTCCTCAACCGGCTCTGTGTCTTGTCCGTAGTAGCTCATCCTTACGCCGGCACGCGCGTCGGCCTCGCCACCATTCACGCCAAGGAGCAGGCGGCTGCACCCGCGTTCCGGCGCGTGCTGGGGGCGGAGGTCATGGTCGCGCCGGATCTCGATACCGACAAGCTCGGCACTTTTTCGGGCGAGGTGCCGCGGCCCGATGCACTGGTCGAGACCTGTGCCATCAAGGCCGAGATGGTCTTCAAGACCATGGATGTCGATTGCGCCCTGGCGAGCGAGGGTAGCTACGGCCCGATCGAGCGCGTGCCGCTGACCTCGTGCGGCGTCGAGATCATGGCCTTCGTCGATCGCAAGCGCGGGCTTCGCCTTGTCGAGACGCTGGCGACGCATCGCACCAACTGGCGGCTGCAGCGCTTCCCCGCGGGTGACCCGGCTGTTCCGGGCATCCTGAAGGCGATGGGCTTCCCGCGTTACGGCGTGTTCGTGATCTGCTCCAGCGACATGGATCATCCGATCAAGGGGCTCGAAACGGAAGCCGAGGTGCTGGCGGCGATGGATCGCGAGGCGCGCCGCTCCACCGATGGCCTTGCCGTGCTCCTCGCCGATATGCGCGCACATCGAAATCCGACGCGCATGCAGGTGCTGCGGGCATTGTCATGGAAGCTCGCCAAGCGCCTCGAGTGTCTCTGCCCCAAGTGCCGCACGCCCGGCTTCGGCTCCATCCAGTCGCGCCGGGGCCTGCCTTGCGAGGCCTGCAGCGCGCCCACGCACTGGATCGACTTCGAAATCGACGGCTGTTCCGTCTGCGGCCATGCCGAAGCGCGGCCACGGAAGGACGGCCGTCGCACGGCGCCCATGCTTTCCTGCCAGAGCTGCCGCCAGACCTAGAAGGTCGCGCGGCCGCCGGAGATGTCGAAGGTGGCGGCCGTCGAGAAGCTGCAGGCAGGCGAGGCGAGCCACAACGCCATCTCGGCGATTTCACGCGGCGCCACGAAACGGTTCATCGGCACATTGGCAATCAGGCGGGCGCGGTAGGCGTCGGTCAGTTCGCCGAAGATCGCCGTCTCCGACGCCGACGGCGCGATGGCGTTGACCAGCACGCCCCGTGTCGCAAGCTCCTTGCCCATCGACTTCGTGAGCCCGATCACCGCCGCCTTCGAGGCAACGTAGCCTGAGACGTACGGATTGCCGTCCTTGCCCGCCACCGAGGCGATGTTGACGATGCGGCCATAGCCTGCCGCCACCATGTCCGGGACGGCCGCCTGGCAGCAACGGAAGGTGCCGTTGAGGTTGACGTCGAGCACCCGCTGCCACGTTTCCTCCGGATAGTCGGCAAACGCGGCACTCGGACCCAGGATCCCGGCGCTGTTGACCAGGATCGCCGGTGTGCCGAGCGACTCCTTTGTCTCGGCCCACGCTGAACGTATGGCCGTCGTATCGGTGACGTCTGCAACGACGGCGCGAGTCGCACCACCGATCTTTTCCCGAGCACGTTCAAGGCCTGCAGGGTCGCGATCCCACAGGGCCACGCGCACGCCTTCCTCGGTCAGCCGTTCGGCGATGGCGAGCCCCAGGCCCGATGCTGCGCCCGTGACGACGGCCACCTGTCCCGACAACGACCGGGAAGACGAGGGAGCGGATACGGACATGACGGTCAGAGCCTGCGGATCGGGTCGCTGCCATCCCAACTCTCGGCTTCGCGGGCGATCTTCTCGAAGAACTTGCCCTTGTTGCCCGAGATTTCCGACAGCTCGATCACAGTTCCCGGATGGCCGGTGCTTTCGAAGTAGAGGAAACGCCCGCGTGCGCCGATCTGGCCGCGATGGCCGATGCGCCAGCCGGCGGTGAAGCACTTGGCGAGCGTGCCATCGAAGTCGGTGGTCCAGTAGGCGACATGCTGCAGGCCCTCGTGGCCTGCCTGCAGGAAATCGCGATACATCGACGGCTCGTCGTTGCGCTGCTGGATCAACTCGATCTGCAGCGGGCCGGAGTTGGCAAGAGCGATCGAGATGTCGGGCTGCGAGGGCTGGCCCTTGTATTCGAAGGCCTCGATGGGCGGCTTCTCGATATAGAACCACGGGCCGATGCCCATGGTTTCAGACCAGTATTTCATGGCCTTTTCGATGTCGCGGACGACATAGCCGTTCTGGCGGACAGGCCCCAGCAGTCGGCTCATTGGCGGATCCCCGCGTCACGGGCCAGCTTGGTGAGGGCAGCGACATCGCGGCCGGTCTGCGCCTTGAGATCGGCCGGGCTGATGGTCGAAGCCGTCATGCCGAACTCGGTCCAGCGTTCCTTGATGTCGGGCATCGCCAGCACCTTCATTAGCTCGGCGTGCAGGCGGTCGACGATCGGCTTGGGCGTCTTGGCCGGCACCATCAGGTCGTAGCGCCACACGAAATCGAACGGCACGCCCTGCTCGGCATAGCCCGGCACGTCAGGGAAGTTGATCGAGCGGCGGGCGCAGGAGGCCACCACCTTCACCTTGCCCGACTTGGCCATCGGCACCACCGACTGCACGTCGGCATAGCCCAGCTTGATGTGACCCGCGGCGATGTCGTTCAGGACCAGCGCCGCGCCTTTGTAGGGCACATGCGTCATCTGCACGCCCGTGGCGGCGCGCACCATCTCCGCGCACATATGGCCGGTCGAGCCGTTACCCCAGGTGCCGTAGTTCAGTTCGCCGGGCTTGGCCTTGGCCATCGCGATCACGTCGCGAAGGTCCTTGGCCGGAAATTCGGGATGAGCCACCAGGACGACCGACGCGGAGCCGACATCGCCCAGATGTTCGAAGCCGTTCACCGGATCGTAGGGCAAGTCGGGTAACACTGCGGGATTGACGACGACGGTGCTCGCCGAACCCAGGACCAGCGTGTAGCCGTCGGGTGCCGACTTGGCCGCAGCCTCCATGGCGATCACGCCCGAGGCGCCGGGTTTGTTGTCGACGATGATCGTCTGGCCGAGGACGGTGCCGAGCTTCTCGGCGAGCGAGCGCGCCACCAGGTCGGTGCCGCCACCCGCGGCGAACGGTACGATCATCTTGATGGGCCTGGCGCTCGGCCAATTGGCGTCGGCGCTTTGGCCAAACGCCGGTACGGCAAAGCCTGCGGCCAGGGCAAACGCCATTGTTCTGCGAAGCATCTTCATCGTTTCCTTCCCCTCGGTGTATTTCAGTTTTTGGTAGGTGCGGCGCAGGACTCGCGCAGCACGAGATCGACCGGCAACAAGGCGCGCGCCGCGGCGCCTGCGCCGCCACCACGCAGGCGTTGCAGCAGCAACTCGGCGGCGGCTCGGCCGACATCTTCCAGGCTCCAGCGCAGCGCCGTGATGGCGGGCGCATGGACGGCCGCAAGATCGGTATCGCCGACCGACAGTACGGAGAGATCGCGTGGCAGAGAGAGATTGAGGTCGCGGGCGGCCCGCAGCGCGCCAGCCAGAATGCGCGTGCCGAGGGCGATCAGGGCCGTCGGACGGTCGGCGGCACTCAACAGCGCCAGCGCATCGCCATGGGCGAAATCCATCGATGTTTCCTGCGCCGAGATGATCGCGCCGGTGGGATCTAGCCCGGCTTCGGCGAAGGCAGTCTGAAAGCCCGCGATGCGTTCGCGGCCCGGCCGCATCCGCGCGCCGGGGGTGAGCAGGGCAATGCGGCGATGGCCCAGGCCGATCAGATAGCGGGTCGCAGCCTGCGCGCCACCGCGATGATCGACCAGCACCGCAGGCCAGGGTGCATCGTCGCCGTCTGCGTCTGGCGCGTCGCGGTCGAGGATGACGACCGGTGCGCCGCCGGCAACGAGGCCGCGCCAGGTTTCATCGTTGGCATCGCTGCCAGGAGCGACGAGGACGCCGTCGAGGCGGCGGCCGCGGAACTCCGCGGCAGCGGCGCGCTCACGCGCCGGCTCGTTGGCAGTATTGGCGACAACCAGCAGATAGCCGGCATCGCGCAGCCGTGCTTCCGCAGCCTGGACGATGCTGGCGTAGAGCGGGTTGGCCACGTCGGACACCAGGCAGCCGATCATACCGCTGGAGCGCGTCCGCAGGCTGCGGGCGAGGAAGTCGGGTTCGTAGCCGAGCTGTTCGGCAGCAGCTGTTACGTCGCGCGCAATACGCGCGCTGACGTGCTTGCCGCCGTTCAGTGCGCGCGAGGCCGAACCCAGGGAAACCCCGGCAGCCTGCGCGACATCGCGGATCGTGATTCGACCCATATGGAAACGATTTCCTGCCCGTATTTTGGATGAATATTGACTTCGATATCGGAAATGACAAGAAAAATTGGAAACGTTTCCAAAAATGGAAACGATCTCACCTGGCTGGAGGAGGGGCGCCGCGCGGTTTCCGGAGGCGGCCGCCTAGCCTGCGATATCCGTCGCGAGGTGGAAGAGGCAGTCACCACGCTCACAGCGCGCTGGCACACGCTTGCAAAGCACGAGGCCCGCGCGCTTGAACGGTACGACCTCGGGTTCGCGCCACGGCGTATGGTGGAAGTGGATGCGCGCGGCCGGCTGACCGGCCTTCACCTCATCGCCTAGTTCAACCAACGGCTCGAACAACCCGCCGTCGGTCGCGTAGACGTAGTAGTCATCGCCGCCGATTTCCGTGAGCCGGGTGGCCGACGGTGCCGGGACTGAGCCTTGCAGCAGGCCCACATGGGCCAGCACGCGACGCATGCCGCTCTCGGCGACCTTGAGCGAACCCGGTGTCACCAGACCGCCGCCACCTAGTTCCGTGCCCATTGCAATCACACCCGCGCGATAGGCGGCCGAAGTGAAGGTGCGGCCGCCGCCCTGGGGCGCGGCGGAGATGTAACTCACCGGGGCGCCGAAGGCCTTTAGCAGGCCGGTGACTTTCTCCATGCGCGCGGCGTCCTGATGGCGTGGCGCCAGCGCGCTCGGGATGTAGGTGAGGGAGCTGCCACCGGAGTGGAAGTCGAAGGCGTAGTCGAAGCCCGGCAGCAGGGCATGTTCGATCCAATAGGCGATCTGCTGCGTGATCGTGCCTTCGGCATCGCCGGGGAAGGAGCGGTTCAGGTTACCCTCGTCGATCGGCGAGGTACGCCGGCCTTCCATTGCCGCCGGAAAGTTTGCGGAGGGCAGGATCACAAGTCGGCCCTTGATGTCCTTGGGGGCGATGCTGCGGATCAGGTTGCCGAGTCCGATCTGGCCTTCCCATTCATCGCCATGGTTGCCGGCCTGCATCAACACGTTCGGGCCGTCGCCGTTCTTGATGCGCACGATGGGGATCGGAATCCAGCCATAGGCGGAACGATGCACCGAATGCGGCACCCGCACGAACCCCGTGGCCTTGCCTTCGGCATTGAGGTCGATGTCGGCCGACAGTCGGCTGAGCGCGGTGAATTCGGCGGATTTCAACGTTGCATCGGTCATCAGCGTCTCTCGCTTCGGGGATCGAGGGCATCCTGCAGGCCGTCTCCAAGGAAATTGAAGGCGATCACGGTCAGGAAAATGAGAAGGCCAGGCCACAGCGCCAGCACCGGCGCCTCCTGCAGGAGCTCCTGCGCGCCAGTCAGCATGTTGCCCCAGCTCGCCGCCGGCGGCTGGATGCCGAGGCCGAGGAACGACAGGGTTGATTCCAGCAGGATGAGCGTGCCCATCGAGATCGTCGTGGCGACGATCAGGGATCCCGCCGTATTGGGCAGGATGTGGCGCAGCATGATGCGGACGGGGCGGGCGCCCAGTGCCTTCGCCGCCCGCGTGAAGTCGCGCGCCTTGAGAGACAGTGTCTCGGCGCGCACCAGCCGGGCGACCGTGGTCCAGCCGGTGAGCGCGATGATCACCACGATGCGATAGAGCGAGAACGCTTCCGATTGTGCCAGCTCGGCCGGCACGCCGAGCTTTCGCGGATCGACGGCGGCCACGACGATCAGCAGCGGCAGCAGCGGCAAGGCGATCACGCCGTCGGTGAAGCGCATCAGGAAGGCGTCGAGCCGGCCGCCGAGGTAGCCGGCCGCCACGCCGATCAGGGCGCCGAGCAGGCCGGAGAGAAGGGCGCCTGCAAGGCCGACCAGCAGCGACACCCGCCCGCCGTCGAGCAGGCGTTGGAAGAGATCGCGGCCGACATCGTCGGTGCCGAGCCAGTAGGCGGCCGACGGCGGCTCGAAACGGCGGAAGAGGTCGGTCTGCGTGGGATCGACGCCACGAAGCTCCGCGATCAACGGGGCCGCGAGCGACAGCACCATGATGATGGCCAGGAAGACCAGCGAGGCACGTGCCAGATGATGACGCCGCAATCGGCTCCAGCCGCGGGTCATGGCTGATCCGCTGCCAGTGAGACACGCGGATCGACCCAGGCATAGCCCAGATCAGCGAGCAGATTGCCGGCGATGGTCGCCGCCGTCGCCAACAGCAGGCCGACCAGAGCGAGATTGTAGTCGTTCTCGAGGATGGCCTGATAGATCGCCTTGCCCATGCCCGGCCAGGCGAACATGGTCTCTGTGATCACCGCGCCGGAGAACAGCCCGCCGAACGACAGGGCCAGGATCGTGAGTACGGGCGCCAGCGCGTTGGCGAAAGCATGACGCCACAGCACGGTCCGTTCCGGGGCGCCTTTGGCGCGTGCCGTGCGGACATAGTCCTGGCGCAGCGCTTCGATCATGGCGCCCCGCATGAAGCGCGTGTACGGCCCGAGCTGGATCAGGGTCAACGTCACCACGGGCAGCACGAGGTGGCGAAGCTGTTCGGTAAGCGCGATATTCCAGGGCGTGCCGGGCCGCGGATACGCCATGCCACCGGCTGGCAGCCAGCCCAGGAAGACCGCAAACAAGGTGATCAGCAGCAGCGCCAGCCAGAAAGGCGGCGTCGAGATGCCGGCAAAGCAAAAGAGATTGATCAGGTAATCGGCGCGGCTGCGGGGATGGGCGGCGGCCCAGATGCCGAGGGGCAGGGCGATCGCGACGGACAGAACGAAGGCCGAACCCGCCAGAAGCAGCGTGTTGAGGAGGCGCGGCCAGAGGATGGTGAGCACCGGCTGCCCGAAGGAACGCGAGTAGCCGAAGTTGCCCTGCACGGCTTCACTCGCCCAGGCGAGGTAGCGTTCGAGCAGCGGCTTATCGAGCCCGTAGGCCGCGCGCAGCCGGGCCGCATCCTCGCTTTTCATGTTGGGGTCACCCGAGATCATCAGATCGATCGGATCGCCGGGCATCAGTCCGATCAGCAGGAAGACGACCAAGCTCATCACGGCGAGCGTGATGATGGTCTGGACGGCTCGCGAAACGAAGTAGCGGCTCACTGGCCTTCCCACCGCCACTGCTCGATCCAGAGCGTCGAGCTGTTGAGTGTGCCGGTGGGGGTGACGCCCTTCAGCGCCTTGGGAATCACGAAGGGATCGACGCGGAAGAAGAGTGGCAGGGATGGCAGGTCATCGGCCGCAAGCTTCTGGATCTCGGCGAACAAAGCGCGGCGCTTGTCGACATCGAGTTCGCGTTCGGCGTCGTCGATCGCCTTGTCCATCTCCGGGTTGGCGTAGCCCGGATAGTTCTGGCCGCTCCAGCCATTCTCGGCGGTGGGAATTTCCTTGGAATGCAGGGTCGAGCGCGGCACGCCGCCGGGGCGCTGCACCCAGGCGTACATGCCGAGCGCGTTGTAGTTCCGCCGGCTCATCGCCTCGAAGAAGAGGCGGGGTGGGTCAGCCTTGATGCGGGCCTCGATGCCGACCTGCCGGAGCTGGCTCTGGATGACCTGCGCCACCAGCTCGCGCACACGATTGCCGGCGGTCGTGCCAATCTCGATCGACAGCCGCTCGCCCGCCGCGTTCTGGCGCACATTGTTGCGGAGGGTCGAGAAGCCTGCCTCGTCGAGCAGCTTCTTCGCGGCGGCAGGATCATAATTGTATTGCCGTGCTGACGGGCTGAACATCGGGTCGAGGTCGCTGATG
>CALROF020000048.1:0-31849 GCA_943369775.1 Reyranella massiliensis 521 | reverse complement strand
CAGCTCGATGTCGAGAATGCGCTGCGCTTCGACAACAAGCTGATGGCCTTCGACACCACCGCCGCTGGCCTCAAGTCCATTCTGGAGCACGGCGTTGCGGCAGGCGCCAACCAGGGCCGCTTCGGTCAGGTCGGTGGCCTCCGCTTCTCCTACGATCCCGACAATGCCGCGGGCTCCAAAGTGACCAGCATCTCCCTGGTCGACCAGAACGGTGTCGTGATTGCGAAGATCGTCGAGAACGGCACCGTGTTGGCCGATGCGCCCTCGACGATCACGGTTTCGACGACGGCCTTCACCGCCAACGGCGGCGACGGCTATCCCATCAAGGCCAACGGTAGCAACTTCCGCTTCCTGCTGAACAACGGCACCCTCGGATTGCCGGTCGACGAAGCACTCGACTTCACGGTTGCGGCGAATGTGCCCGCCAACGCGATGGGCGAGCAGGCTGGCTTCCAGGCCTATATGGCAGCCAAGCATGGTTCGACCGCAGCGGCCTTCAACATGGCCGACACGGGCGAGGCGCTGGATATCCGCATCCAGAACCTCAACAGCCGGTCGGACGGTGTCTTCGGGACGTCGGGCGCGACCACCGACGGCGACGATGTGATCGCCGGAACCTTCGCTGCCGACACGCTGAACGGCGGTGCCGGCAACGACCGCATCAGCGGCGGCGCCGGTGCCGACATGATCGACCTCGGGCTCGGGGCCGACATCCTGCGCGACAAGCTCGCCGACCTGCATGGCGACAAGATCGCGGGTTTCGGTCTATCCGATACACTCGACATCGACGGGTCTCTCGTGGGCCGTTCGAGCCTCGGCGTCACCAAAGTGGCGGGAGGGGCGACCCTCAACGCCGGCAGCTCGACCTTCGAGTTGAGCGGCGACTTCACTGGTGGCGACTTCATGGCCGTGGCGCGCGGCACCGGCATCGATGCCCACACGGTGGTGACCTTCGAGAACTTCCTGCCGACCCTGCGGGAAGGTGCCCGGGTCAACTCGGCCTCGATCAACGGTGTCGCCAACGAGCCGTTCCTCGTCGGCGACGGCGCGGTCCGCTTCTCGGTGGAGATGAAGTCCGCGGTGTCGGCTCACAGCAACACGCTCGGCACCTACAAGGTGGCGGCGGATGGCACGATCTCGGATGTCCGTATCGTGTTCTCCAACACGCTGGCGACGTCGGCGGGCACGACGGTCGATCTGGGGACCCCGGCCAGCAATCAGAAGATCGGTTTCTTCCTGATCCAGGACGGGTTCGATGCCTATCGCGGCCTGCCGAACGACCTGTCGTTCGTGGTGCCGGGCACCAACACGGCGGCGGACATCGACACCGGGCTTCCGCCGGCACTGTTCAGCGCGTCGCGCGGTGAGTTGAACAGCGCGCCGATCTTCCATTCCTTCTCGACGCTGAACCCGGGCGATGCCCACCAGGTCCTGTCGGGCACCTCGGCGGGTGGCCGCGAACTCCTGATGGGCTTCGAGGATCTGCCGAGCGCCACCGGCGACAACGACTTCCAGGACGTCGTGTTCAGCATCAAGGTGAACAACGACGGCCTGTTCGTCCTCTAGTCGGACGAGATAGAGAAATCGGGAGGGGCTCAGCCTCTCCCGATGAACGGCATCTTGGTCGCCATCACGGTCATGAACTGCACGTTGGCGTCGAGGGGCAGGCTGTCCATGTAGACGATGGCCTGGGCAACGGCATCGACGTCCATGCGCGGCTCGGCAATGGTCGTGCCATTAGGCTGCAGCACGCCTTTGGTCATGCGCTCGGTCATCGGCGTCACGGCGTTGCCGATGTCGATCTGGCCGCAGGCGATGTCGTAGGCGCGGCCATCGAGCGAGGTCGACTTGGTGAGGCCGGTAATGGCGTGCTTGGTCGAGGTATAGGCCACCGAGAAGGGCCGCGGCGCATGCGCGGAGATCGACCCGTTGTTGATGATGCGGCCGCCCCGCGGCTTCTGGTCCTTCATGATCTTCATCGCTTCCTGCGTGCACAGGAACGGGCCGGTCAGGTTGGCGGCAACGACGCTTAGCCAGGTTTCGTAGGGCAGCTCCTCGAGCGGAACGGGCGGTGCGCCGCCGCCGGCATTGTTGAACACCAGGTCGAGCCGGCCCCAGGTCGCCTTGACCTTGGCGAACAGCGCCACGATGTCTTCGCGCTTGGCGACGTCGGTCGGGACCGCGAGTGCATTCGATGTGTTGTTGCCGGCCATCTTCGCCGTCTCGTCCAGCGCATCCTTGCGCCGGCCGGCAAGCGCCACCTTGTAGCCGTTCTTCAACAGGGCAAGCGCCGAGGCGCGGCCAATGCCGCTGCCTGCGCCGGTGACGACTGCAATCTTTCCGCTCATGGATTCGTTCCTCCTCGAAGGAGCGGACCGTAGCAGACGGACGTACCGTGGTTGAAGCGCGGCTTTAGCCGTCGCAGAGTTGGGCCATGCATCGCCGTTCCTTCGTCGCTGGAATGGGGGCCGCCGGGATCGGCAGCCTCTGGCTGCCGGACGCTGCGCGTGCCGAGCCGCCATTGGCGGCAGATCCTTTTGCGCTGGGCGTCGCCTCCGGTCGGCCGATGTCGGACTCCCTTGTTCTGTGGACGCGATTGGTGGCTGGAGGCGCACCTGGCGAGCAGCTCAGCTCGCCGATTCCAGTCGAATGGACGATTGCCGAGGACGAGGCGATGCGGCGCGTCGTCGGTCACGGGCAAGCCACAGCCGAAGCGCGCTGGGCTCACTCGGTTCATGTCGAAGTAGGCGGCCTCAAGCCCAATCGGCCCTACTGGTATCGTTTCACCGTGCGCGGCAAGGCCAGTCCTGTTGCCCGCACACGTACTGCGCCCGGTGCCAGCGAGCGCCTGTCGGCTCTCCGTTTCGTTTTCGCCTCCTGCCAGCAGTACGAGCAGGGGTACTACACGGCGTTTCGCCATATGGCGGCGGAGGATGCGGCCTTCGTCCTGCATCTGGGCGATTACATCTACGAAAAGTCGTGGGGCCGCGAACTGGTCCGCCGGCACGAAGGCGGGCGCACGACAACGCTCGACGAGTATCGCGACCGCTACGCCCAGTACAAATCCGACCACGACTTGCAGGCCGCGCACGCGGCCTTTCCGTGGATCGTCACCTGGGACGATCACGAGGTCGACGACGACTACACCGACGATATCTCTCCTCAGGAACCCAACCGCGCGCGTTTCCTGGCGCAGCGTGCGGCGGCTTATCAGGCGTTTTGGGAGCATATGCCGTTGCCGCTGTCGTTCCGGCCGCAGGGACCGTCTCTGCGCCTCTACGACCGTTACCGCTTCGGCGACCTCGCGGAATTCCATGTGCTCGACGGTCGGCAGTATCGCTCGCACCACGCCTGCCGCGCCGCACTGCCACGCAACAAGGTGATGCGCGACTGTGCTGAGCGCCTCGAGCCGGCGCGCACCATGCTGGGTTCCGTACAAGAGGCATGGCTCGCCGACGGCCTGGCCCGCGCCTCGGCGAAATGGAACATGATCGCGCAGCAGACCCTGATGGCCCAGGTCGATCGCGGCGAAGGAGAGCATCGTGCCTTCTGGCACGACGGTTGGGACGGCTATGCGCCGGCCCGGCAACGTTTGCTCGATGCGGTGGCGGCATCGCCAGTCCGCGATACGCTGGTGGCCAGCGGCGACGTTCACTCCTTCTGGGCTGCCGATCTCAAGCGCGACTTCGATGCCGCGACTGCACCCACGGTCGCAACGGAGTTTGTCGGCGGCTCGATCACCTCTCAGGGGCCGGCACCAGCACGCGTGAAAGCGCTATTGGCCAGGAATCCCGACCTTCGCTACGGCCTCGGCGGACGTCACGGCTATGCGGAAGTGGCGCTGGCGCCCAAAGCGGCCACGGTATCGTTCCGTGTGATCGATACGGTGAAGGAGCCGATGTCGGGCATCGCGACGATCCAGCGTTTTAACGTCGAAGCCGGTCGCCCGGGTGTGAGTGCGCCTTAGCTGGACGCGTTGAGATAGGCGCGCCAGCCGCCCAACGCAGTGATGTCGCGTGCCTTTCCGGTTGCGTGGCTTTCGCAGAGAAAGCCCAGCACGGTCGAGCCATCGGCCAGCGTCACGGTTCCAAGCCCGAGCGGCGCTGGGATCTTGCCCAGGAAGGTGCCGACGCGTTCGCTGGGTAAGCTCCACACTTCGAGTTCTATGGTACCGCCCTTGTCGCCATCAGCTACGCGCACCATGCCGGGGCGTTGCGGTGGGCCGTCGGGCAGAGCGTAGAAGCGATACACGGGCGCTGTCTTGCCAGCACTCTCCAATCGTCCTCCCAACTCGAGAAGTTGGCCATTCAAGGGCAGGCCGCTCATGTGTGCTCCTACCACGGCAATGGAAATACGATCCTCGGCAATGACGGGATCGGTCGCGGGCGGCGGGAGCTGGCTGACGGTCTTGCCCAGAGGCAGCGGCACGGCGCGCTGCCAGCGGGCACCGAACGCCAGCAGAGCACGCTCGGTCAGCGCGCGGCCGATCAAGGTGATGCCGAAGGGCATGCCGTCGGGCCGGAATCCTGCCGGCAGGGCGAGCGCCGAGAGGCCGAAGAAATTTACGAAGTTGGTGTAGTGGCCGAGGTGCGAATTGTAGAGCACCGGTTCGCGTTCGAGATCGGCGAGGCGATAGATCGTTCCCGCCGTCGGCACTGCGAGCATGTCGAGGCCTTCCATCTGGGCGAAGGCACGTGCCTTGAGGTCGGCCAGGCGATACTGGCCTTCGAAGGCATCGACGGCGCTGTACTTGCGGCCGCCCAGCACGATCTGGCGTGTCGTCGGCCAGATGCCGGCCTTGTCGTCGGCTCTCTCCATGAAGTCGCCGACAGCGGCGGTGCGTTCGGCGACCCAAGGACCGCTGTAGAGGAGCTGCGCGGCATCGCGGAACGGGGCGTAGTCGATTTCGACCGGTGTGCCGCCCAGCGCCTTCAATCGTTCGATCGATTGGGCGTAGAGCACGGCATAGTCGGTGTCGCCGAAGAACTCGGCGTCACCGGTGCTAAGAACGCCGAAGCGGAAGGTCTTGCCGATGGCGGGTGCCGACTGCGCATCGGCAGCGACGGCGAGGATCGCGTCGGCGTCGGCACAGGAGAGCGCGAACACAGAGATGCAGTCGAGGGATTTGCAGGCAGGCACCAGCCCTTTGCTGCTGAACAGACCCGGCGTCGGCTTAAGGCCGACGATGTTGTTGAAGCCTGCCGGCACACGGCCCGACCCCGCCGTATCGGTGCCCAGCGAGAAGCTCACCAATCCCGCCGATACAGCCACCGCTGAACCCGAACTCGAGCCACCCGGTACGAAAGACGGATCGAACGGATTGCGCGGCACGCCGTAAGGTGAGCGCACGCCGACCAGACCGGTGGCGAACTGATCGAGGTTCGTCTTGCCGACGGCGATGGCGCCGGCGGCAACCAGCCGCGCCACGACTTCCGCCGATTCCTTTGCCTCGTAGGCGAAGCCGGGGCAGGCGGCCGTCGTCGCCAAGCCGCCGACGTCGATATTGTCCTTCACCGCGAACGGGACGCCGTAGAGCGGGAGGCTCTCGAACTCGCCATGTCGAGCATCGAGCGCGATAGCGGCGGCACGCAGGGATTCGTCGGTGTGGCGCGATATCCAGACCTTGTCGTCCCCTGCAGCGGCGAGGCGCTTCAACACTTCCTCGATCGTCTGCTGCACCGAGAGCGTGCCGTTGTGATAGGCGCCGCGCAGCGCGTGAACACCAAGGTCGAGGAGGGCTGTCATCCCGCGGTTGTAGACAAGGTCCGGGACGATTGCAGCCGACAGATGCGCGCGGCAATTGGCACGTTCCTTGCCCTCGCCGCTCCCGGGAGATGGCTCTGCCCTTGCGCGCCATGGGATCGGCGCGGCAGGCTGAATGTCATTTGCTCGAGGAGGGGACGTGGCCAAGGACAAGCCTGATGTTGCGCGCCTGGTTGACGAGGCCGCGAAGGCGATCGGCTTGCCGATCGCGGCGGAGTACCGCCCGAACGTGATCCTGAACTTCGAGCGCTCCCTGGCGATTGCCCAGCCGTTGCTCGAGGTCGAGCTCGACGACGACCTGACGCCGGCACCGGTGTACCGGCCATGAGCGATCCTGTGTCGAAGGCCGCGACCGCGAGCGAGATCGCGCACGCTGTCGCGACCCGCAAGGTCAAGGCTGCCGCAGTGGTCGAGGCTGCGCTGAAGCGCATCGAGGCGGCCGAGCCTACTGTGAACGCCTTCACCGACATCGTGGCCGAGCGGGCGAAGAAGCGTGCCGCCGAGATAGATGCCAGCAAGCATCATGGTCCGCTGGCCGGCGTGCCCTTCGCCGTGAAGAACCTGTTCGACATCGAGGGCCTGCCGACCCGTGCGGGTTCCAAGATCAACAACGACGGGCCCAAGGCGGCCCGCGACGGTGCGCTGATCCGAAGGCTGGAGGCAGCCGGCGCAATCCTGGTTGGCGGCCTCAACATGGGAGAGTACGCCTACGATTTCACGGGCGAGAACGCGCACTACGGTCCCTCGCGCAACCCGCACGATCCTTCGCGCATGACCGGCGGCTCGTCGGGCGGCTCGGGCGCGGCAGTAGCGGCGGGCGAGGTGCCGTTGTCGTTGGGGTCCGATACGAACGGCTCGATCCGCGTGCCGTCGTCGCTCTGTGGCCTGTTCGGGTTGAAGCCGACCTACGGACGCCTAAGCCGTGCCGGGTCGTTTCCCTTCGTCGACGCGTTCGATCACCTGGGCCCTATTGCGCGATCCACTGAAGACCTGGCGTTGTCGTTCGATGCCATGCAGGGGCCCGATCCCGACGACCCGGCCTGCACCCACATGCCACCCGAGCCGACGCTGCCGCATCTCGCTGAAGGCATAGAAGGGCTGCGCATCGCTATCGTCGGCGACTATTTCGCGAAAGGCGGCGAGCCTGAAGCCTTCGAGGCGGTGGCGGCCGTGGCCAAGGCGCTGGATGCTAGCAACACGGTCGTGCTGCCGCAGGCAGCCGCGGCGCGGGCGGCGGCCTATGTAATCACGGCCATCGAAGGCGCGCAGCTCCACCTCCCGCGATTGAAGGCTCGGCCGCAGGACTTCGACCCCGATACGCGCGAGCGCTTCATGGCCGGCGCGCTCCTGCCGGGCTCGTGGTACGTGAAGGCGCAGCGGTTCCGCCGGCACTACCGCGCCAATGTGTTGAAGCTCTTTAACGAGGTCGACGTCGTGCTGGCGCCGGCGACGCCGTGCGCCGCCCCCAAAATTGGCCAGGTCATGATGAAGATCGGCGGCGTCGAGTTGCCGGTGCGCGCCAATCTCGGGCTCTACACGCAGCCGATCTCGTTCATCGGCCTGCCGGTCGTGGTGGTGCCTTTGCAGCGGCGGCGCGGCCTGCCCATCGGCGTTCAGCTCATCGCCCGGCCGTACAACGAAAAGGCGGCCCTTCGCGTTGCCGCCTTCCTGGAAAAGCAGGGCGTGGCCAGCGCGCCGCCCGCCTGAGGAGTCGAGATGGAAATCAATATTCCCGAGGTGGTCGCCGAAGTGACGGCTGCCTTCAATCGCTATGAGAAGGCGCTCAATACCAACGATGTCGCGGTGCTGGACGAGCTCTTCTGGAAGAGCCCCCACACCCTGCGCTATGGCGTGGGCGAGCAGCTCTACGGTCATGACCAGATCGCCGCGTTCCGCTCCGGTCGCGACCCGAAGTTCGTCTCCGACCGCGACCTCCTGAAGCTCTGGATCGTCACCTACGGCCGCGATTTCGGCACCGCCAACTGCGAATTCCAGCGCCATGGCGCCAATCGCGTCGGCCGGCAGAGCCACACCTGGATGCGCACGCCCGACGGCTGGCGTATCGTGGCCGCGCACGTCTCGCTTCTCGGCGAGACGACGCCGATGAAAAGCTAGGGATGATTTGAAACTTCTCCTCACTCACGTGCCTCAAGCCCGGCGGCAGTATTACGGCGCACGGGCGCTTAAGCGGCTGCAGGAGCTGGTCGACGTCGTGCTGCACGAAGGCGAAGCGCCGCTCGATGCTGCTGGCGTGATCGCCATGGCTCGCGGCACGGACTTCATCATCGCCGACCGCTCCACGCCGGTACCGGCCGAAGTCTTCGCCGGCCTGCCGGGACTCAAGGTCGTGATGCGGAGCGCCATCGATATCCGCAACATCGACGTGGCGGCAGCTTCGGCGGCCGGCGTGCTGGTCACCCATGCCGAGGCGGGTTTCGTAAAGTCCGTGGTCGAGCTGACCCTGGGCTTCCTGGTCGATCTTTCGCGCGGCATCTCGCGTGCCGCGGCGGACTATCACGCGGACCGGATGCCCGAGATCAAGGTTGGCCGCCAGTTGAGCGGCGCGACGGCCGGCATCATCGGCTATGGCCGGATCGCGCGCGATCTCGCGCCGCTGCTGGCCCAGATTGGCATGACTGTGCTGATCGCCGATCCTTATGCCCAGGTCGACGACCGGCGTTTCCAGAAGCTGCCTCAAGATGAACTGCTGGCGCGTGCCGACTATGTGATCTGCCTCGCCATCGCCAACGAGGAGACCGAGAACCTCCTCGATGCGGCGGCGTTCGCACGCATGAAGTCGGATGCCTTCTTCATCAACATGTCGCGCGGCAACTTGGTGGACGAAGCTGCCCTCGCGCGGGCGCTGGAAGAGGGCCGGATCGCCGGCGCCGCCATGGATGTCGGCCGCGCACCGGACCAGATGCCCTCGCTGCAGCTGGCGCGTCTGCCCAATGTCATCGCCACGCCGCATATCGGTGGCCTGACGCCACCCGCCAGCGAAAGCCAGGCGATGGATACCGTCCGGCAGGTCGAGGCGCTGGTGAAGGGCGAAGTGCCGCCAGGCGCGGTCAATCTTGCGAACTGGTCACGGCGGGGTTGAAAAGGACTGCCAGAGGGCCATGTGCCCTACATGCGCACGCCCAAGGACCTGATCGCCGTTCATGTGCCTGCCGAGGATCTGGGTGACTACAATCTCACCCAGTGCGGCTGGTATGCCATGGACGATGGCGACCACGTCATCCTCGGGCCCTTCGAGAGCCTCGCCCAGTGCGATCGCGCGATCCGCGATCGCCTTCAGGCTACGAAAGACATCTAGTCTTTTAGTTCCCCGGCCCGCGTTCCATTGAGAAGGGCTGCCAGCGGAGCAGGCTGGACTTCTCCAGAACCATGGGATTGACGCAGGCGCGCGGCCACTTGCCACCCAGCACCAGCGACAGCTCCGCCCCGACGCGGCGCTTGCGGGCGAGGTCGAAGCGGTTCGAGGCCGAGGCGACGTGCGCCGTCAGGATCACATTGTCCATGCCCAGGAGCGGATTGTTGTGGCCGACCGGCTCAGTCTCGAGCACGTCGAGGCCCGCACCGGCGATCCAGCCTTCCTGCAGCGCCTTAATCAAGGCGGACTCATCGACGGTCGAGCCGCGGCCCGTGTTCACGAACAGCGACGTCTTCTTCATCAGACGGAAGTTCCGCTCCTTCATCATGTGATGCGCGTCCTTGGTTCCGGGCGCATGCATGCTGACGATATCGGAACGCTGCAGCAGCTCGTCATAACCGACCGGCTGCACGCCGTACTCGGACATGACCAGCTCCTCGATATAGGGATCGTAGGCCAGCATCTGGAAGCCGAAGGGCGCGGCGCGCTTGGCGACGGCGCGGGCGACGTGGCCGAAGGAGATGAAGCCCAGGGTCATGCCCATGAGGCGCGGGAACTCGTAGAGCATCGGCCGCGCCTTGGCCCAATCACCCTTGCGCACCATCTGGTCCTGCACGACCAGCCGCCGCCAGCTTGCCAGGATCAGGGTCATGGCATGGTCGGCCACTTCCTCGATGAAGGTGTCGGGCACGTTGGTGACCGGAATGCCGAGCTTGGTCGCGACATCGACATCGACCGAGTCGACGCCGACGCTGCCCAATGACACGACTTTCAGCTTCTTGCCCGCCTCGATCACCTTGGCGGTGATGCGCGGACGGCCCTTGCCATAGATCGCATCGGCATCGACCACCGCCTTGGCGAGATCGTCCTCGCTGCCTGAAACCTCGACGATTTCCGCGCCGATCCCGGCCAGAGTCTCCATTTCCAGGGAATGGTCCGAATTACCTGGGCCAGTCGTCACGATCTTGAAACGCGCCACGTGTTGTCTCCTCCGTCGATTTGACGGCACTCTAGCGCAATCACGCGCCCTTCCAACCTCGGTGATCCTGAAATGCCTGCGCCCAAGAACGTCCTGCTCATCGTTGTCGACCAGTGGCGTGGTCTGATGCTGCCCAAGCTGGGCGCAGACTATCTGAAGCTGCCCAACATCGACCGGCTGTGCGCCGAGGGCGTGACGTTCCGCAATCACTTCACCCAGGCGGTCCCGTGTGGACCGGCACGCGCCAGCCTGCTGACGGGCCAGTACCTGATGAATCACCGCGCGGTGCAGAACACCATTCCGCTGTCACTGCGCTTCACCAACCTCGCCCATGAGCTGCGGCGCGGCGGCTACGATCCGGCGCTGGTGGGTTACACCACCACGACGCCTGACCCGCGCCATACCGCGCCGAGCGATCCGCGCTTCCTCGTGCTGGGCGACATCATGGACGGCTTCCACTCCGTCGGCGCCTTCGAGAATCGCGATGCCTATTTCGGCTGGGTGGCGGGGCAGGGCTTCGAGCTGCCGAAGAACCGCGACGATGTCTGGCTGCCGCAAGGCGCGCCGGGTGCTGGCGCCACCGATCGGCCTGCGGTTATCCCCAAGGAGCTGTCGGACACGGCCTGGTTCACCGAGCGGGGCCTCACCTATCTGCGTGGTCGCGCCGGCAAGCCGTGGTTCCTGCATCTCGGCTACTACCGGCCGCATCCGCCGTTCATTGCGCCGGCGCCCTACAATTCGATGTACCGGCCGGAAGACATGCCCAAGGTGGTGCGCGCGGCGTCGCCTGCCGAAGAAGCGAAGCAGAACGCGCTGCTCGATTACTATGTGAACAACATCAACCAGGCGAGCTTCTTCCAGGACGGCAAGGCGAAAGGCTCGGCGATGAGCGAGGCCGAGGTTGCGCAGATGCGCGCGACCTACTGCGGTCTGATGAGCGAGATCGACGATCACCTCGGCCGCGTCTTCGACTATCTGAAGGAAACAGGTCAGTGGGACGACACGCTGATCATCTTCACCTGCGATCACGGCGAGCAGCTCGGGGACCATCACCTCCTCGGCAAGATTGGCTACTTCGACGAGTCCTATCGCATCCCCATGATCGTGCGCGATCCGCGGGCCGAAGCGAACGGCGCGCGCGGCAGCATCGTCGAGCGCTTCACCGAGACCATCGACACCATGCCGACCATCCTCGAATGGCTGGACCTGCCAGTGCCGCGCCAGTGCGACGGCCACTCGCTGTTGCCGTTCTGCGAAGGGGTGACGCCGGCCGATTGGCGCACCGAGGTCCACTACGAGTTCGACTTCCGCGACCTGCATTACTCCAAGCCGGAAACGGCGCTCGGCCTGTCGATGGACAAGTGTGCACTAGCGGTCGTGCAGGACGAGGCCTTCAAGTACGTGCATTTCGCGGCCCTGCCGCCGCTCCTGTTCGACCTGAAGAAGGACCCCGGCCAGTTCGTGAACTGCGCCACCGATCCCGCCTATGCCGCCACCGTCGCCGAGTATGCGCGCAAGATGTTGAACTGGCGGCTGGGCTATGCCGAGCGCACGCTGACCGGCTATCGCGCCACACCCAAGGGCCTGGAGGTCCGGGCGGCCTAGGCGGCTCGCAGAGCGGGCTGTAAGCTGGGCGGATGAAAGAGGAAACGTATCGCCGGCCCGCGCCGGGCCAGGATCATCCGCTCAACGCTTCCCCCGACTACAAGTCGACCGCGCGACGGGCGCCGAGTCGTTCCGCGGTCGTGCTGCCGCCCAGCCTGTCGGAGATCACGGGCCCGTCGCTGCGTACGGCGCGACTGGATGCGGGCGAGAACGACCTGACGCGCCAGCGCATGGGCGAACCGCTCGGCGAGCGCATCATCGTGCAGGGCCGCGTGCTCGACCAGGATGGCAAGCCGGTGCCCGAGGCGCTGGTCGAGATCTGGCAGTGCAACGCCGCCGGCCGCTATCACCATCCCGGCGACCAGCACGATGCGCCGCTCGATCCGAATTTCTACGGCGGTGGCCGTGCCCGTGCCGATGCCGAGGGCAACTACAAGTTCGTGACCATCAAACCCGGCGCCTATCCCTGGAAGAACCATCACAACGCCTGGCGTCCGGCGCATATCCATTTCTCGCTGTTCGGGCCGGCCTTTGCCACGCGCCTGATCACGCAGATGTATTTCCCTAACGATCCGCTGCTGTCTTTCGATCCGATCTACAATTCCGTGCCCGAGGGCGCACGGGCGCGTCTGCAGGCGGCTTTCGATATGGACGCGACGCAGCCGGAATGGGCGCTGGCCTATCGCTTCGACATCGTGCTGCGCGGTCGCAACGCCACGCCGATGGAGAAGGCATGAGCCGCGCCCTGACGCCGTCGCAGACGGTCGGTCCTTTTTACTTCGGCACTCTCATCAACGCCTATCGCCAGGACCTCGTACCTCAGGGCGTTGCCGGTGAGCGGCTGGAGATCGAACTCAGCCTCCATGACGCCGATGGCGCGATCGTGCCCGACGGCCTGTTCGAGATCTGGCAGGCCAACAGCCACGGCCGCTACGACCATCCCGACGATCGGCGCAACCTGCCGCTCGATCCCGGCTTCGACGGTTTCGGCCGGGCCTCGACCGACACCGCGGGCCGCGCGACGTTCAGCACCATCAAGCCTGGTCGCGTGCCTTGGCCGGCAGGTGGCCTGCAGGCATCGCACATCAATGTCTCGGTGTTCGCGCGTGGCGTGCTCAACCGGCTGGCGACGCGGCTCTACTTCGAGGGCGATCCCGAGCTTGCCGAGGATCCTGTGCTGAAGCTGGTCGAGCCTGCCCGTCGCGCCACGTTGATCGCCAAGCGCGCCGCTTCGGGCATATGGCGGTTGCCCATCCATTTGGGCGGAGCGCACGAAACCGTCTTCTTCGACTGCTGAGCACATGGCCGGACATCTCGTCACGGCGCTGGGTGCATCTGAGGCAACGGCGGAAGCCTTCTCCGATGTCGCCACCTTGCGTCACATGCTGCGCTTCGAAGCGGCACTCGGTGATGCTGCAGCGAAGGCGGGGCTGATTCCCAAGCGAGCCGCCGTCGTTATCGCGAAGGCCTGCGATCCGTCACTCTACGATCCGGTTTCGCTGGCTGCCGCCGCGCGCCGCAGCGCCACGCTCACGGTGCCGCTGGTCAAGGCGCTGACGGAGGAGGTCGTCAAGCGCGACGCTGCAGCGGCGGGTTACGTCCACTGGGGCGCCACCAGTCAGGACGTCATCGACACGGCGATGGTGCTGCAACTCGGCGAAGCGCTGCCACCGCTGCTCAAGGCAGCCGACGGCATCCTTGCGTCGTTTGCCAAGCTCGCAAAGAAGCATCGTGCGTCGCCGATGCTCGGCCGCACGCTGCTGCAGCCCGCGACACCCCTTGCGTTGGGCCAGAAAATCGCCGGCTGGGCGTCGGATATCGATCGTGCCAAACGTCGTCTCGCGTCGAGCTTCGCCGAAACGCAGATCCTGCAGTTCGGTGGTGCCTCGGGCAGCCTCGCGGCCTTGGGGGGCGAGGCCGAGCCCGTCATGGCGGCGCTGGCCAAGGCCCTGAAGCTTGCACTGCCGCCGGGCCCCTGGTTCACGCAGCGTGTGCGCGTTGCGGCCCTGGCGCAGGATTGCGCGCTCCTTGTCGGCGCGCTGGCCAAGGCGGCACGCGACATTTCGCTAATGATGCAGATCGAGGTTGGTGAGGCGGCGGAGCCCGCAGGGCCGGGCCGTGGTGGCTCCTCGACCATGCCGCACAAGCGCAATCCCGTGGGCGCAGCGCTCGTCCTGTCGGCGGCCACACGGGCACCGATGCTGGCAGCAACAATCGTTGCGGGGCTTCCTCAGGAGCATGAGCGCGCGCTGGGCGGCTGGCAGGCTGAATGGCCCACCATCGCCGCCCTTGTCGAGACCCTGGGATCGGCGGTCGAGGCGATGGCCGAGGTTGCCGGCGGCCTCACGATCGATCCCGACGCCCTGCAGGCCAACATGGATGCCGCCGAAGCCGCCGTACTGGCCGAACGCGCGACCTTTCTACTCGCGAAGAAGATCGGCAAGCAGAAAGCCGGTGCGCTGGTCGAGAAGGCACTTGCTCAAGGTGGCTCGTTCGTCGAGGCCCTCGGTCAGCTCGACAAGGAGCTGGCCGATGAATCTGCCCTGTTGGGGTACTCCCCGAAGTTCGTCGATCGCCTGCTGGCGGATCTGAAGCGGAAGCGGTAAATTACCGGCGGCCGACAAGGCGGCCACCTGTCCGCGGAAAGGGCTCAGCCCGCCTGATCACATTGCCATTGGTCATTCGACCTTTCCTGCCCGCGAGCGGACGCCGGGCATTCGGGAAAGGGAGAATCATGTCCGTTACCGACAGAACCCGTCGCGCGCTTCCGGAGCGCCCCTCCAAAGAACATCTGCGCAAGCAAGCCAAGCGATTGGCCAAGGACGAAGCGCTCGGCCTCGCTGCTGCGCAACGACGTCTGGCGCACGACTACGGCTCTGCCAGTTGGGCCGACCTGCTGCGGCGCGTCGATGAGGCCGCGCCGCTGTCGCCTCTCGGCGCGGCCGCGCGCGCCGGCGATGTGGCCGCTGTTCGACGGCTGCTCGACGAAGGGCACGCTGCCGACGGCGGCGACGGTGATCGGGGGGCGCCGCTCTGGCAGGCTTGCGCCAGCAGAGCTTCCGACGAGGCGCGGCTTGCCATTGTCGATGCGTTGCTGACGGCTGGCGCCAATCCGCGCAACGACTCGGCCGGCGAGGCGGCGCTGCATGCCGCTGCGGCACGTGGGCCGCTGGCGCTGGTCGAACGGCTGATCGTGGGCAATGCGCTGGAGTGGCAGGCGGATGCCAAGGGCCGGCAGCCGCTTGCGCTGGCGAAGCGTGGCAAGGCTGCCGACAAGGCCGCGATCGTGCAATTGCTCGACCGTTCCCTGATTGCCGATCCGTCGTTCCGGGCGGCGGTGAAGGCGCTGCAGAAGGGCGATGCGGTGGAGCTCGCACGCCGGCTCGATGCCGAACCGCGGTTGCTGCGTGACCGCATCCTCGGCCCCGAAGTCTATCGCCGGGCCAGCCGTCACCAGTATTTCCGCGATCCCAAGCTCTTCTGGTTCATCGCCAACAATCCGACTTTGATGAAACGCATGCCGGCCAACATGGTCGAAGTGGCCGAGACCATGATCGCACGCGGTGTCGAGAGGGCCGATCTCGACTATGCGCTGGAGCTGGTCATGACCAGCTCCCCGGCGCGCGAGCAGGGCCTGCAGATGCCGTTGATCGACTGCCTGATTCGGGCGGGCGCTGTGCCGACATCGCGGTCGATCGACATGACGCTCGCGCATTGGGAACTCGAACCGGTACAGGCGCTGCTCGACGCGGGCCTGCCGATGACTGCGGCCATTGCCGCCGCGTTCGGCCGGACGGAGTCGCTGCCGGTGTTGCTGCGCGAGGCATCGCCTGAGGAAGTGCAACGGGCACTGGGCCTCGCGGTGATCAACCGCCAGCTCGAGGCGGCCCGTATGGCGCTCGATGCCGGCGCCGATCCCAATGTCTTCCTACCGGTGCACGCGCACAGCCTGCCGATGCACCAGGCCGCCGGCGACGACAATGTCGAGATGATGGAACTCCTGATCGCCCGCGGCGCGCGTCACGACCTCCCCGACAAACTGTGGGGCGGCATACCGCTCGGTTGGGCGATCCACGGCGGCCACGCGCGGGCGCGTGCTTACCTGGAGAAGCTCGCGCATCGGGAGGCTTAGCCCGGCGCCGATCCCTGCGTGCCGACATAGACAGCGTAGAGCGACTGGCTGGCAGCCATGAACAGCCGGTTGCGCTTAGGGCCACCGAAGCAGACGTTGCCGCACACTTCGGGCAAGCGGATGCGACCGAGCAGTTTACCTTCCGGTGACCAGACGGTAACGCCGCTGTAGCCCAGCGCGCGACCGGCATTGCTGGAGCACCAGAGGTTGCCGTCGACGTCGGTGCGTAGTCCGTCGGGGCCGCATTTGATGCCATCGATCATGCAGTCGGTGAAGACCTTGCCGTTGCTGACTTTGTTGTCGGTGCCGACATCGAACACGAAGACCTCGCCCTTGCCGCCGGGGCCGGTGTCGCCAGGTCCTTTGCCGGTGCTGGCGACGTAGAGCTTCTTGTGATCCGGTGAGAAGCAGAGGCCGTTGGGATCGGGCACTTGCTGTTCGGTGATGACGAGGTCGATCCGGCCACTCGGATCGATGCGATAGCAGTTGGTCGGCAGCTCGCGCTTCATCGAGCCCATGCCGGGCGGTTGGCCCAAGGTCGGCTTCAGCCGTCCGGATACGTTGCTGGGACCACCGGCCATATCGGGCGTGCCTTCGTAGAGCTGGCCGCCATAGGGTGGGTCGGTGAACCAGTAGCTGCCGTCGGGATGCGGCACAACGTCGTTGGGGGAGTTGAGGCGCTTGCCCTCGTAACTGTCTGCCAACACCGTCGCCGAGCCATCGAGCTCGTAGCGCACGACACGCCGTGTCAGGTGCTCGCAGGAAAGTTGCCGGCCCTGGAAGTCAAAGGTGTTGCCGTTGCTGTTGTTGGACGGCAGGCGGAACACGCTCACCCGGTCGTCGTCCTCGAGCCAGCGCAGCTGCCGGTTGTTGGGAATGTCGCTCCAGACGAGATAGCGCCCTTGGGCATTCCACGCCGGGCCTTCCGACCAGAGCGCGCCGGTCCATAGCCGCTTGATGGCGGTGTTCGGTTGGGTAATGGCATTGAATGCCGGGTCGACCGTGATGATGTCGGGATCGCGGAAGTAGGTCGTCGGCGCACCGTTGGGACCGAAGTCGCGCGGCGGCGTGCTGATGGTGGTGGCTGGCGCCGCGGGTGTTGCCGCTGGCGCTTGCGCCAGAGCGAGGCCTGGGGCCAGGGCGATTGTGCCAATGCCTGTCGCGCCGGCCGCTTTGATCAGGCCGCGACGTGAGAGGTCGGTAGCGCGTGCGTGCTGCGTCATGAGCGTTCTCCTCCGAGGCTTTGTTTTTGCTCTCTAGGCAACGCAACTCTACGCAACGTGAAGGCTAAGCCCGCTCACACTGGCTCACAACATGCGCGGACGCATCTCTCAGGGCCTCAAACGTACGTGACCTTCACGATCTCGATCTCCTCCTCGCCGCCGGGCGTACGCATCCGGACGACGTCGCCTTCGTGGGCGCGCAGGAGGGCGCGGGCGATGGGGGAGATCCAGCTCACGTGGCCGCGGCCGGGATCGACCTCGTCGACGCCCACGATCTTCACCGTGCGCTCCTCGTCGCGGGCGTTGGCGTAGACCACCGTGGCGCCGAAGAACACCTGGTCGGTCTTGGGCCGTTTGGCTGGGTCGACCACCTCGGAGCGTTCCAGCCGCTTGCTGAGGAAACGGATGCGGCGGTCGATCTCGCGCAGGCGCTTCTTGCCGTAGAGATAGTCGCCGTTCTCCGAGCGATCGCCATTGGCCGCCGCCCACGATACGACCTGTACGACCTCCGGCCGCTCCTTGCGCATGAGGGCCATCAGCTCCTCGCGCATGCGGGCGAACCCGTCGGGAGTCATGTAGTTCTTGGCGCCGGCAGGCAGACCGCCGATATCGTCGGGCAGGTCGTCCTCGTCGTCGTTGTCGCTTTCCTTGGTGAAGGCCTTGCTCATTTCGGTCCTTAATCTATCAAGTCGGGGCGGATGAAAACCAGCTCCTCCCGCTCTCCTCTGCAGCGTGCCTCCGGCGAAAGCCGCGTCGTCTTCGAACGGCGCGACGGGCAGACGCGGCTGGCCGACCTCTATCAACGCGATCCCTGCCGGGTTTTGTTCCCGGTGCCGGAGCCGAGCGAACCGCCGCAGGCCGTGATGATCACGACCTCGGGCGGCGTCACCGACGGCGATTCGCTGGTGATGGCGGTCGAGATCGGCCCCGACGCCGAAGCGGTCGCCACGACCCAGGCGGCGGAGAAAATCTACCGCGCCGCGAAGGGCGGTGGCCATTGCGGCATTGACGTCCGGCTGGCTGTTGCTGCAGGGGCCACGCTGGAGTGGCTTCCGCAGGAGACCATCGTCTTCGAGCGTGCGCGGCTGAAGCGCCGGACAGTCGCGGAGGTGGCCGAGGGCGGTTCACTGCTCGCCTGCGAAATGGTGGTGCTGGGTCGTGGCGCGTCGGGCGAGCGTTTCACCTCGGGCCTGCTGCTCGACTCCTGGTCGGTGCGGCGGTCCGGCCGATTGGTCTGGACGGATACACTGCGCATCGAGGGTGAGACGCCGGACGGCGCAGGTTTCGGTGCGGCCAATGCGCTGGCGACCGTCATCGGTGTCTGGGACGAACCGCAGAAGCGCTTCGAGGAAGCCCGCGCCTTGCTCGAAGCGGCAGATCAGGTGCGCGCCGGCGTCACCCTGGTGAACGGCATCCTCGTGGCGCGCCTGCTGGGCGAGGCGACGGCGGTGCGCGCCGCGACCATCCGTTTTCTCACCGATTTTCGCGCGCGCCGCTTGCCGCGTGTTTGGCATGTTTGATGCAGCACTTTGCCGAAACGGATGCCGCGCTATAGTCCGGCCCAGCCGCCAGGGGGAAACGGTCGATGAATTTGACGCCACGTGAAAAAGACAAGCTTCTGGTGGCCATGGCGGCCGTCGTGGCGCGCCGCCGTCTCGAACGCGGCGTGAAGCTCAACTATCCCGAGGCCGTGGCCCTCATCACCGATTTCGTCGTCGAAGGCGCGCGCGATGGACGTTCGGTCGCCGACCTGATGCGCGACGGTGCTCATGTGATCGGCCGTGCCCAGGTGATGGAGGGCGTCGCCGACATGCTGGCGGAAATCCAGGTCGAGGCGACCTTTCCTGACGGCACCAAGCTCGTCACTGTCCACGCCCCGATCCGCTGAGGAGAGACGCCATGATCCCCGGTGAAATCCTCGCGAGCAAAGGCGAGCTGGAACTCAACAAGGGCCGCAACCCGATCACTATCGAAGTGGCCAATACCGGCGACCGGCCGATCCAGGTCGGCAGCCACTACCATTTCTTCGAGACCAACGACGCGCTGAAGTTCGATCGCAAGCGCACCAAGGGCATGCGGCTCGACATCGCGGCCGGCACCGCCGTGCGCTTCGAGCCCGGTCAATCGCGCACCGTGCGGCTCACGCCCTATCTCGGCGGTCGCGAGAGCCACGGTTTCCAGGGCCGGGTCGGCGGCAAGCTGGGCCCCATCGCCAAGGTCGGCCCGTCGAACGAGGGTCCGACGCGCATCTCGCGCTCGGCCTATGTCCATATGTTCGGCCCGACTGTTGGTGACAAGGTACGGCTCGCCGATACCGACCTCTTCATCGAGGTCGAGAAGGACCACACGACCTACGGCGAGGAAGTGAAGTTCGGCGGCGGTAAGGTGATCCGCGACGGCATGGGCCAGAGCCAGCGCACGCGCGCCCAGGGTGCCGTCGACACAGTGATCACCAATGCGCTGATCCTCGATCATTGGGGCGTCGTGAAAGCCGATATCGGCTTGAAGGGCGGGCTGATCGTGGCCATCGGCAAGGCCGGCAATCCCGACATCCAGCCGGGCGTGGACATCGTCATTGGTCCGGGTACCGAGGCGATCGCGGGCGAAGGCAAGATCATCACGGCGGGCGGCATCGACTGCCATATCCACTTCATCTGCCCGCAGCAGGTCGACGACGCGCTCTACAGCGGCGTCACCACCATGATGGGCGGCGGCACCGGCCCCGCGCATGGCACGCTCGCCACCACGGGGACGCCGGGCCCGTGGCCCATGGGCCGCATGCTGCAGGCCGCCGAAGGCCTGCCGATGAATCTCGGCTTTTTCGGCAAGGGCAACACCTCGAAGCCCGCCGGGATCAAGGAGCAGGTCGAGGCGGGGGCGTGCGGGCTAAAGCTGCACGAGGATTGGGGCACCACGCCCGCCGCCATCGACAATTGCCTGTCCGTGGCCGACCGTATGGACGTGCAGGTCGCGATCCACACCGACACGCTGAACGAGTCGGGCTTCGTCGAGACGACGCGCGCCGCATTCAAGGGCCGCACCATCGCGACCTTCCACACCGAAGGGGCAGGTGGCGGCCACGCGCCGGATATCATTCGCCTCGCCGGTGAGAAGAACGTGCTGCCGTCCTCGACCAACCCGACGATGCCCTACACGGTGAACACCGTGGACGAGCATCTCGACATGCTGATGGTCTGCCATCATCTCGATGCCGCTATCCCCGAGGACGTGGCCTTCGCCGAGAGTCGTATCCGCAAGGAGACGATCGCCGCCGAAGACATCCTCCACGACATGGGTGCCTTCTCGATGATGTCGTCCGACAGCCAGGCGATGGGCCGGGTCGGCGAAGTCGTGATCCGCACCTGGCAGACCGCCGACAAGATGAAGAAGCAGCGCGGGCGCCTCAAGGAAGAGAACGGCGACAACGACAATGTTCGCGCCAAGCGCTACATCGCCAAGTACACGATCAATCCCGCGATCACGCACGGCATCTCCAAGCACGTGGGCTCAATCGAAGTCGGCAAGCGTGCCGATCTGGTGATCTGGTCGCCGGCATTCTTCGGCGCCAAGCCCGACATGGTGCTGCTCAGCGGTTCGATCGTGGCGGCCCCGATGGGCGATCCCAATGCGTCGATCCCGACGCCGCAGCCCGTGCATTACCGACCCATGTTCGGCGCCTTTGGCCGTAGCCTCGTCGTCAGCCCGGCGCTGTTCGTCTCGCAGGCGGCCATCGCCAAGGGCGTGGCGAAGAAGTGGGGACTGAGCCGGCCGATGCTGCCGGTGAAAGGCACGCGCAAGATCGGCAAAAAGCACATGATCCACAATTCGCTCTGTCCGAAGATCGAGGTCGATCCCGAGACCTACGAGGTGCGGGCCGACGGCGAACTCCTGACCTGCGAGCCCGCCACGTCGCTTCCCTTGGCGCAACGCTACTTCCTCTTCTGACCATGAAACGAGCCATCGACGTCATACGTGCCGGTCATTGGCCGGCACCGGAGCGTATCGACACCGTGACCCTGCTGTTCGACGATCGGTATCGTCGGCGCCTGCGTATGCTGGGCGATGGCGGGCTCGATTTCCTGCTCGATCTGGTCGAGCCGGTCGTACTGCATACCGGCGACGGGCTGCAATTGGAGGAGGGGGGCTTCGTCGAAGTGAAGGCGGCGGAAGAGGATCTCGTCGAGGTGCGTGGCCGCGATGCTGCGGCCTTCGCGCGGATCGCCTGGCATCTCGGCAATCGCCATCTGCCGACGCAGATCGACCATGACCGCCTTCTGATCCGAGACGATCACGTCATTGTCGACATGCTGAAGGGACTGGGCGCCGAAGTACGCAAGGTGCGCGTACCCTTCGATCCCGAGGGCGGCGCCTACGGCCAGCACAATCACGATACCGGCCATCGCCATGGCGAGCTGCATCCGGAGCGCCATGGCTAGGGATCCGCTCTATCGGTTGCTGGCCTGGCTGTCGCCGGCCTATCCGATCGGCGCCTTCAGCTACAGCCACGGCGTCGAGACCGCCATCGAAGAAGGCTTCATCAAGGATCGGGCATCCCTGATCGCCTGGCTGCGCAGCGTCGTGGCCGAGGGAACGGGGCGGGTCGATGGCGCATTGTTCGCCGCGGCCTGGCGTGCCGCGAGCGAAAGAAACTGGGTGGCGTTCGACGCCATTGCCGAGCGCGCCGCAGCGTGGCGAGGCACGTCGGAAATGGCGCTGGAATCGCGCCAGCAGGGCGGCTCGTTCCTGTCGATCACGCGCAACGCCTGGCCACACGCTGAACTCGACGCGGCGGACCAGCGCCTGCACGGGGAGATCGCGCTGCCGGTCGCGGTGGCGCTGGCTGCGGCGGTGCATGAAATTCCGCTGGAGGCGGCTCTTGGCGGTTATCTGCATGCCTTCGTAGCGAACTTGATCTCGGCCGCCGTGCGTGCCGTTCCGCTCGGGCAGAGTGACGGCCAAAGGACGCTTGCAGCTTTGGAGAATACCGTGAATGAAACGGTCGCGGCGGCGCTGGCGGTCGAGTCGCTGGACGAGGTCGGCACGGCGACGCCCTTGCTCGATTGGTGCTCGCTGCGGCACGAAACACAGTACACGAGGCTTTTTCGCTCATGACAATGTTCTTGGCCTTGTTGTTGACCATAGGCGTCGGCGCCATTGCTGTGGTGCATGCCATGTGGGGCATGGGCAGCCATTGGCCTGAGGAGAGCGAGGAAGCGCTGGTCCGCAGCGTCGTGGGCGATGGCCGGCGTCGCATGCCACCGGCCTGGCAGTCCTTTGCCATCGCGCTGGTACTGGCCGTGATGGCCCTTTGGCCCTGGTATGCGCTGGGCCGGATGACCGAGCCGCGCGTTCTGGCCGGCACCTATGTGATTGCCGGCATCTTCATCGCCCGCTGCGTGGCCGGTTACAGCATGCGCTGGAAAAGCCATTTCACGGTCGAGCCCTTTGTCACCCGGAACAGGAAGTATTATTCGCCCTACTGCCTGCTGATGGGCGTAGGATACATCGCCCTCGCGGCCGGAGAACTCGACCTATGAGCGTGCGTGGTCCCTTGAGAGTTGGCGTCGGCGGCCCCGTAGGGTCGGGCAAGACCGCCCTGGTCGAGCGGCTGTGCAAGCGGATGCGCGAAAACTACGACATCGCCGTCGTTACCAACGACATCTATACCAAGGAAGATGCCGAGTTCCTGACCCGAGCCGGGGCACTGGCGCCGGACCGCATCGTCGGCGTCGAAACCGGCGGCTGCCCCCATACGGCGATACGCGAGGATGCCTCGATCAATCTCGCCGCCGTCTCCGACATCGTGCGCAAGTGGCCGAAGCTCGAGATCGTCTTTGTAGAGTCCGGTGGCGACAATCTTGCGGCCACCTTCTCGCCCGAGCTGGCCGATATCACCATCTACGTGATCGACGTCGCGGCCGGCGAGAAGATCCCGCGCAAGGGCGGGCCGGGCATCACGCGATCGGACCTGCTGGTGATCAACAAGATCGATCTGGCGCCGCTCGTGGGCGCCAATCTCGACGTGATGGACCGCGACGCCCGCAGGATGCGTGGCCAGAGGCCGTTCCTTTTCTCCAATCTCAAGGAGAACAAGGGAGTCGACGATATCGCGGCCTTTGTCATACGACAGGGTGGCCTGCCGGCGCGTCCTCTTAACTGAAGCTTTCAAATCGAAGCGGTGTACCCATGATCAGGATCGTCTCCCTCATCGTCCTTCTTTGCGCGGCTGCTGGCCCGGCGCTGGCTCATCCAGGCCACGATACGTCGGGTTTTGCCCATCCCTTCACAGGTTGGGATCATCTGCTGGCAATGGTGGGTGTCGGTCTGTGGGCTTCGCTGCTGGCGGCCAAGCGGCCGGCCGCGGCCTATCTGGTCCCTTCGGCTTTCGTCATCATGATGCTTCTCGGAGCAGCTGCCGGATTCGCAGGCATAAAACTGCCTCTCGTTGAGGCGGCCATCGCCATCTCGGTGTTGGTCCTGGGTGCCCTGGTCGTGGGTGCAGTTCGTGTGCCATTGGCCGCTGCCATGGCGGTGGTTGGCCTGTTTGCCATTTTCCACGGCTATGCGCATGCCATCGAGGCGCCCTCGGTCGGCACCGGCGGGTTCATCCTGGGGTTCACCGCGGCGACCATCCTGCTCCATGCTGTCGGCCTGGGACTCGGCTGGGTTGCGCGGCGGTCAGTCGGCGACCTTGGATTGCGGGCGCTTGGCGGCGCTGTCATGGCGGGTGGCGCCCTGGCTCTGATCGCCAACTGAGCCTTTCAGCAGGCCTCTTTTCGAGTTTGGCACGACTTTCGCTTTGCTGATCTTCGGCGGGGAGATTCCGTCGGGAAGATCAAGGAGAGCGGGATGAACTTGGGAACGATCATGCGGACGGGCCTCGTGGCCGCTGGCCTGCTGGCCGGCGCTGCGACCGGCGCGCTCGCGCAAGGGGCACCGCCGATCAAGGTCGGCATTCTGCATTCACTGTCCGGCACCATGGCGATCAGCGAGACGACCCTGAAGGACGTCATGCTGATGCTGATCGAAGAGCAGAACAAGAAGGGCGGCGTTCTCGGCCGCAAGCTCGAAGCGGTTGTCGTCGACCCGGCCTCGAACTGGCCGCTGTTCGCCGAAAAGGCTCGCGAGCTCCTGCAGAAGGACAAGGTCTCGGCGGTGTTCGGCTGCTGGACCTCGGTCAGCCGCAAGTCCGTGCTGCCGGTGTTCGAGGAGCTGAACGGCATCCTCTTCTACCCAGTCCAGTACGAGGGTGAGGAAAGCTCGCGCAACGTGTTCTACACCGGCGCCGCTCCGAACCAGCAGGCGATCCCGGCCGTCGACTATCTGATGGCCAACGAGAAGGTGCAGCGCTGGGTTCTGGCCGGTACCGACTACGTCTATCCGCGCACGACCAACAAGATCCTCGAAGCCTATCTCAAGTCCAAGGGCGTCGCGCAGGAGGACATCCTGATCAACTACACGCCGTTCGGTCACTCCGACTGGCAGTCGATCGTCGCCGACATCAAGAAGTTCGGCTCGGCCGGCAAGAAGACCGCCGTGGTCTCGACCATCAACGGTGACGCCAACGTTCCGTTCTACAAGGAGCTCGGCAACCAGGGCATCAAGGCCAAGGACATCCCGGTCGTCGCCTTCTCGGTCGGCGAGGAAGAATTGGCCGGCGTCGACACCAAGCCGCTGGTCGGCCATCTCGCCGCCTGGAACTACTTCCAGTCCGTGAAGAACCCGACCAACGAGGCCTTCATCAAGACCTGGCAGACCTTCACCAAGAACCCCAAGCGGGTGACCAACGATCCGATGGAAGCCCATGTGATCGGCTTCAACATGTGGATCGAAGCGGTGAAGAAGGCCGGCACGACCGACTCCGACGCCGTCATCGATGCGATGATCGGTGTCTCGGTGCCGAACCTGACGGGCGGCTACTCGGCGATGCTGCCGAACCATCACATCACCAAGCCGGTCCTGATCGGCGAGATCCAGGGCAACGGTCAGTTCGACGTCGTCTCGCAGACCAACGGTCTGGTGCTGGGTGACGAGTGGTCCGATTACCTGCCGGACTCGAAGGACCTGATCTCCGATTGGCGCAAGCCGATGAACTGCGGCAACTTCAATGTCGCCACAGGAAAGTGCGGCGGTAAGGGCAAGTAGGTCCCCGCGCCGCAGTCGTTTAGTTGCAACCCACAGGGGCGGGGCGACTTTCGGGTCGCCCCGTTCTCACCTCCGGGCAAATTTTTAGACCTATGTTCCTTTTGCGCTCGCTCGCGGTGCTGTTCTCTGCGCTGGCCTCGTTGACGATTGCCGTCACCGCTCTGGCCGTGGACCTGCAGTCCCTCGTGACCAACCTCACGGCCGGCAGCTTCGGCGATCGCGAGACTGCGATCAGTGCGCTTGCCACCTCGGGCGATGCCCGCGCCGCGCCCATTCTGGAAGCGCTGGGCGCTGGCCAGCTTTATGTCCGCAACTCCGACAAGCTGGTCGTTATCGGCAAGCCAAGCGGCAATCAGCTCACGCTGACCGAGGCGGTGTCGGGGGCGGCCGCGGGTACGACGACCGAATCCGAACTGGAGCGGGTCAGGGTCAACAACCGCCTGCGCGGCATCATCGAGGCAGCCGTTGGTTCGCTCACCCTCATGAGCCCCGATGCCCGCATCCGTCGTGGTGCTGCCGATTCGCTTTTCAAGCGGCCCGAACCCGCCGCGCTCGCGCCGCTCGACGCGGCCATTGCCGGTGAGAAGGACGCGCGCGTGAAGCAAGCCTTCGCCGAAGCGCGCGCCGCCGTCGTGCTCGCCTCCGATGCGACGGTCCCGCAGAAGATCGAGGCGATCGGTATCGTGCGCGACCGTGGGGACCGCGAGGCGCTGAGCGTCCTGCAGGGCGCGGCCAACAACGCCAAGGAACCCGAGGTCAAGGCAGCTGCGGTCGCTGCCGCCGAGACGGTGCGCCAGACACTGGCCGCCTGGGAGGCGGCGCAGAACGTCTGGTACGGCATCTCGCTCGGGTCGGTGCTGCTGCTGGCGGCCATCGGACTTGCCATCACCTTCGGCACCATGGGCGTCATCAACATGGCGCATGGCGAGATGGTCATGCTGGGTGCCTACACGACCTTCGTCGTGCAGGAGGTCATTCGCACCTCGGCGCCGCACCTCTTCGACACCTCGCTGCTGATCGCCCTGCCACTCGCCTTCCTGGTGGCAGGCGGGGTCGGCATCCTGATCGAACGCGGCATCATCCGCTTCCTCTACGGTCGCCCGCTCGACACTTTGCTCGCGACCTGGGGCCTGTCGCTGGTACTGCAGCAGGCCGTGCGCTCCATCTTCGGCTCGAGCAACCGCGAGGTCGGCGCGCCCTCGTGGATGTCGGGTGCGTTCCAGGTCGGCCAGATCAACGTGACCTACGGCCGACTTTGGATCGTGATCTTCTCGCTGGTCGTCTTCGCCTCGTTGATCCTGCTGCTGCGCAAGACGTCGCTCGGCCTCTACATGCGCGCGGTCACGCAGAACCGGCCGATGGCCTCGGCCGTCGGCATCCGCACGCCGCGGGTCGATGCGCTCACCTTCGGCTTGGGCTCGGGTATTGCAGGCCTGGCAGGCGTGGCGCTGAGCCAGATCGACAATGTCAGCCCCAACCTCGGCCAGGGTTACATCATCGACTCCTTCATGGTCGTGGTGTTCGGCGGCGTCGGCAATCTCTTCGGCACCCTGATCGGTGCGCTGACGCTTGGCGTCGTCAACAAGTTCCTCGAACCCTATGCCGGCGCGGTCCTGGGCAAGATCCTCGTGCTGGTCTTCATCATCCTGTTCATCCAGCGCCGTCCGCGCGGCCTGTTCGCATTGAAGGGCCGCTCCGTCGAATGATTACGCGCTTCCTCTGGCAGGGCATGGGACCGGGCCTGCGCCTCTTTACCTTGCTGGTGCTGGCGGTCGGCATCCTGTTGCCGCTCGCCAACCAGCTCCTGCCGGCCAGCAGCCCGTTCCATGTGCCGGCCTGGGTACTGCAGCTCATCGGCAAGTATCTCTGCTACGCGCTGCTGGCGCTGGCGGTCGATCTGGTCTGGGGCTTCTGCGGCATCCTTTCGCTGGGCCATGGCGCCTTCTTTGCGCTGGGTGGCTACTGCATGGGCATGTACCTGATGCGCCAGATCGGCAGCCGCGGCGTCTACGGCAACCCGCTGCTCCCCGACTTCATGGTGTTCCTGAACTACAAGCAGCTCCCCTGGTTCTGGCACGGCTTCGACCAGTTCTGGTTCGCTGCCATCATGATCCTGGTGGTGCCGAGCATGCTCGCCTTCGCGCTGGGCTGGTTCGCCTTCCGCAGCCGCGTCACCGGCGTCTATCTCTCGATCATCACCCAGGCGATGACCTTCGCGCTGATGCTGGCCTTCTTCCGCAACGACATGGGGCTGGGCGGCAACAACGGCATGACCGACTTCAAGGAGATCCTTGGTTTCCCCGTGCAGGCCGATGGTACGCGCGCCGCCCTGTGCTTCGCGTCGGCACTGGCACTAGCGATAGGTCTGGTGATTTCCGCGGCCATCGTCGGCTCGCGCTTCGGCAAGGCGTTGACGGCGGTGCGCGACGCTGAGAGTCGCATGCGTTTCCTCGGCTACCGGGTCGAGGGCTTCAAGCTCTTCGTCTTCGTGCTGTCGGCAGCCATGTCAGGGGTCGCCGGCGCGCTCTATGTGCCGCAGGTCGGTATCATCAATCCCAGCGAGTTCGCGCCGGGCAATTCGATCGAGGCTGTGCTCTGGGTGGCGGTCGGCGGGCGTGGCACGCTTATCGGGCCGGTGATCGGTGCCTTCCTGGTCAATTTCGGCAAGACCTGGCTCACGGGCGCGCTGCCCGAGTTCTGGCTGTTCGCGCTCGGCGCGCTGTTCATCGTCGTTACCCTGCTGCTGCCCAAGGGCATCATGGGCCTGTGGGGCCAGATCCGGGATCGCTCGCAGGCGCGCAAGGCGAGAGCGGAGCAGACAGGGGCTGACAAGGCCGGAGCGAACAAGGCGGGGGCGCCGGCATGAGAAGTACCTCCGCACTCCTCTACCTCAGCGGCGTCACCGTCTCCTTCGACGGCTTCAAGGCACTGAACAATCTCTCGTTGCTGGTCGAGCCCGGCGAGATGCGCGCCATTATCGGCCCCAATGGCGCGGGCAAGACCACGATGATGGATGTCATCACCGGCAAGACGCGGCCCGACGAAGGCGAGGTCGTGTTCGACGGCAAGTCCGACCTCACCAAGCTCGACGAGGCTGACATCGCCACCTTAGGGATTGGCCGCAAGTTCCAGAAGCCCACCGTGTTCGAGACCCACACGGTGCGCGACAATCTCCTGCTGGCGCTGTCGGGCCTGCGAAGCTGGTACAAACTCCTGCTCGCGGCGCCCACGAAGGTCGAGAAGGACCGGCTCGACGAGATCCTGACGATCATCCGCATGACCGACCAACAGCACATGCTGGCGGCCCGGTTGAGTCACGGCCAAAAGCAGTGGCTGGAGATCGGCATGCTGCTGGCCCAGGACCCGAAGCTTCTGCTGGTCGACGAGCCGGTGGCCGGCATGACCGACGTCGAAACCGAGACCACGGCGCAGGTGTTGCGCGAGATCAACCGCAGCCATTCCGTCGTCGTGGTCGAACACGATATGAGTTTTGTGCGCGCGCTGGGCGTCAAGGTGACGGTGCTGCACGAAGGATCGATGCTTGCCGAGGGCACGCTCGACCAGGTGAGCGCGGATCCACGCGTCGTCGAAGTCTATTTGGGGCGCTAACCGATGCTCGCGGTCGAGAACGTCAACCTCTACTACGGCGCCGCGCAGGCGCTGCGTGGTGTGTCGCTGAAGGCTGCCATTGGCCGGGTGACCTGCCTGCTGGGGCGCAACGGTGTCGGCAAGACCAGCCTCTTGCGCGCTATCAGCGGTCTGCAACCAATTGCTTCGGGTTCGATCTCGCTCGACGGGCAGGAGGTCTCGAAGCTGCCGCCCTATGACCGCGCGCGGCGCGGCGTGGCGCTGGTGCCGCAGGGTCGCGAGATCTTTCCGCTGCTGACGGTGAAGGAGAATCTCGAAACCGGTTTTGCTCCTGTCCGTCGCGAGTATAAGAAGATACCGGATGAGGTGTTCGAGCTCTTTCCCGTGCTGCAATCCATGTTGAAGCGCCGCGGCGGCGATTTGTCAGGTGGCCAGCAGCAGCAGCTCGCCATTGGCCGGGCGCTCACCATGCGGCCGAAGCTGCTGGTGCTCGACGAGCCGACCGAAGGCATCCAGCCGTCCGTCATCAAGGATATCGGCCGCGCCATCACCTTCCTGCGCCAGCGCGGCGACATGGCGATCCTGCTGGTCGAACAGTATCTCGACTTCGCGCACGAGCTTGCCGACGACTTCGCCGTCATGGACCGCGGCGAGGTCGTGATGTCCGGCACCCGCGAGACCTTCGACGCGGAGGCCGTGCGCCGTCACATGACGGTCTAGGTCGGCGTCTGGGCGCCTCGGACGAGCCGGCCCGGCCGCTCGCCGGTCAGTTCGTCGTTCTGCATCGTCTCGACACCCGCATTGAAGGTGTGTCGATAGCCCGAGGCGCGCTGGATCAGGCGACGTCCGCCGGCCGGGAGATCGTAGACGACTTCGGGCCGCTTCAGAGTCAGGGCATCGAAGTCGATCACGTTGATGTCGGCCTTGTGGCCGGGCGCCAGCAGGCCGCGGTCCATCAGGCCATAGGCTTCGGCCGTGCCGCGCGTCTGTTTGGCAATTAGGAATTCGAGGCCGAGCTTCGGTCCACGCGTGCGGTCGCGGCCCCATAGGGTCAGCAGCGACGTCGGCGAAGAGGCATCGCAGATCACGCCGACATGGGCGCCGCCATCGGCCACGCCCAGCACCGTCGCGGGATCGGTGATCATCTCGTGCACGACGTCGAGGCTGCCATAGGCGTAGTTCTCGAAGGGCAGCATCAGCAGACCCTTGCCGTCGCGCGCCATCATCTCGTCCAGCGCCACGGCCTGCGGGGTGCGCCCGCTGCGCTCGGCGATCGCGGTGATCGAATTCTTCGCGTCGGGCTCGTAGTCAGGCCGCTCGCCAATCGGGAACATCTTGTGAAACGACTCGGCCATGAAGGCGCGCGGGCCGCCGCCGGTCGGTGTCTCGACCAGTCGCCGCCGCAGGTCGGCATCCGCCGCGAGGCGCTGGTAGCGCTCCTGAGGTGAAAGGTGACGCATTTCGAGCCAAGCCGGATGCGCAGCGAAAGGATGTGCCGTCGTCTCGAGGCCCATGATCACGCCGATTGGCCGCGAGCCCACCTGGGCATTGGCCATGCGGCCCGCCTGACGCACGCCATGGATCTGGTCGAGTGTCTCGCGCCATAGCTTCGGCTGCGCATCGACCTGGACCAGCAGGCAGGAGAGGGGCCGGCCGGCCAGCTTGGCGGCTGCTTCCAGCGCCTCGAACTCGCCCGGCCCGAAATCGGAATTGACCTGCAGCACGCCGCGGCCCGCGCGCTTCATGCCCTGGGCGATGCCCAGCAGCTCGGCCTCGCGGGCGCTGAGGGAGGGCGTGAAGCGGCCGTCACGTGCCTTGTGCTTGGTGGTACGCGAAGTGGTGAAGCCCATGGCGCCGGCATGCAGCGCTTCCTCGGTGAGCTTCGCCATCTCCTCGATCTCGCGTTCGGTCGGCACCTCGGCATGATCGGCACCGCGATCGCCCATCACATAGAAGCGCAGCGCGCCGTGCGGGAGCTGGGCCGCCACATCGACGGCGCGGTCCATCGAGGCCAGCGCATCGAGATAGTCGGAGAAGGACTCCCAGTTGAACTTCACGCCTTCGCTGAGAACGGTGCCGGGAATGTCCTCGACGCCTTCCATCAGGTTGATGAGGTAGCCCGACGCGCCCGGCCGCACTGGCGCAAAGCCGACACCGCAATTGCCGAACACGGTGGTCGTAACGCCATGCCACGAGGAGGGCGTGACGAACGGGTCCCACGTCGCCTGTCCGTCGTAGTGCGTGTGGATGTCGACGAAGCCCGGCGCCACGACGAGTCCCGTGGCATCGATCTCGCGTTTGCCGGCGCCGAGCTTCGGCCCGACCGCGGCGATGCGGCCTTCTTGCACTGCAACATCGGCGATCCGGCGCGGTGCGCCCGATCCATCGATCACGATTCCGTTTCGGATGACGAGGTCAAACATGGAGGAAGGATAGGCCGGGGCACATACGGCAGTCTATGTTTGCTGCCCTTGAAGCCATCCCGTTCGGGAGATTGACCTTTGCAGAAACCGCTTCTCTTCTCGCCCCTGAAGCTGCGCGGCGTCACCGCGCCGAACCGCTGTGTGGTCTCTCCCATGGTCCAGTTCCGCGCGACGGACGGATTGGTGAACGATTTCCATCTCGTGCACCTCGGCAAGTTCGCATTGGGCAAGTTCGGTGTCGTCTTCACCGAGAATTGCGCCGTCGAACCGCGTGGACGGGTCACGCAAGGCGATCTCGGCCTTTGGGACGACAACCAGATCGCAAGCCACAAGCGGCTTACCGCCTTCATCAAGGGCGAGGGGGCGTTGGCAGCGACGCAGATCACGCATTCCGGCCGCAAGGGGTCGACGCCGCGCACGTTCGACAAGCCGGGCGAGCTTGGTCCGCCCGGCGCGGGTTGGAAGAAGTGGGAAGTGGTCGGCCCGACCGATCTTCCCGCTGCCGACGGCTGGCTGAAGCCACGCGCATTGTCGGCAGCAGAGATCGAGGAGCTGGTCACGAAGTTTGCTGCAGCGGCGAAACGTGCCGACGCGGCGGGCTACGACGTGCTCGAAATC
>CALROF020000047.1:0-32055 GCA_943369775.1 Reyranella massiliensis 521 | reverse complement strand
GAAGTCTACCGTGCGGCCCTGGCCGTCGGTCAGGCGACCGTCGTCCAGCACCTGCAGGAGCACGTTGAACACGTCCGGATGCGCCTTCTCGACCTCGTCGAACAGGATCACCTGGTAAGGCCGGCGGCGAACCGCTTCGGTCAGCACACCGCCCTCGTCGTAGCCGACATAGCCCGGAGGCGCGCCGATCAGACGACTTACGGAGTGCTTCTCCATGAACTCACTCATGTCGATGCGCACCATCGCCTGGTCGTCGTCGAACAGGAAGTTGGCGATCGCCTTGGTGAGTTCGGTCTTGCCGACGCCGGTCGGGCCCAGGAACAGGAACGAGCCGATCGGCCGGTTCGGGTCCTGAAGACCTGCCCGCGCGCGCCGCACGGCATTCGCCACGGCTCGGACGGCTTCGTCCTGGCCGATGACGCGCTTGCCGATCTGCTCCTCCATGCGGAGCAGCTTGGAGCGCTCGCCTTCCAGCATCTTGTCGACCGGAACGCCGGTCCAGCGCGACACGACGGCAGCGATGTCCTCGGGCGTGACCTCTTCCTTCACGCCCTTGCCGCCCGCGACCTCCTGATTCTCGGCCTCTTTCAGCTTCTTTTCGAGGTCGGGGATCATGCCGTAGGCAAGCTCGCCGGCCTTGGCCAGCTCACCCTTACGTTGCGCGATCTCGAGCTCCGAGCGTGCCTTGTCGAGCTGCTCCTTGAGCTTCTGCGAGTCCGCGAGCTTGTCCTTGGCAGACTTCCACTGCGCCGTCAGGCCAGCCGACTTCTGCTCCAGCTCGGACAGTTCCTTCTCGAGCCGCTCCAGCCGGTCCTGCGAAGCCGTATCGCTCTCCTTCTTCAGCGCTTCGCGCTCGATCTTGAGCTGCATGATGCGCCGGTCGAGTTCGTCGAGCGCCTCGGGCTTGCTGTCGACCTGCATGCGAATGCGGCTCGCCGCCTCGTCCATGAGGTCGATCGCCTTGTCCGGCAGAAACCGGTCGGTGATGTAGCGGTTGGACAGCGTCGCGGAAGCCACGATCGCCGCATCGGCAATGCGCACGCCGTGATGCAGTTCGTACTTCTCCTTGATCCCGCGCAGGATCGAGATCGTATCCTCAACCGTGGGCTCGGCGACGAATACCGGCTGGAAACGCCGCGCCAGTGCGGCATCCTTCTCGATGTGCTTGCGGTACTCGTCGAGTGTCGTGGCACCCACGCAATGCAACTCGCCGCGCGCCAGCGCGGGCTTCAGCATGTTGGACGCATCCATCGCGCCATCGGCCTTGCCGGCGCCGATCAGCGTATGCAGCTCGTCGATGAAGACGATGACGTCGCCTTCCGCTGCCGAGATTTCCGAGAGCACGGCCTTCAACCGCTCCTCGAATTCACCGCGATACTTGGCACCGGCGACCATCGCGCCGAGGTCGAGCGCCATCAGCTTCTTGTCCTTGAGCGACTCCGGCACGTCGTCGTTGACGATGCGCAGCGCCAGCCCTTCGGCGATAGCGGTCTTGCCGACGCCGGGCTCGCCAATCAGGACAGGATTATTCTTGGTCCGGCGGCTCAACACCTGAACGGTACGGCGAATCTCTTCGTCGCGACCGATCACCGGGTCGAGTTTGCCATCGCGCGCCGCCTGGGTGAGGTCTCGCGCATACTTCTTCAGGGCGTCGTAGCTGCCCTCGGCCGACGCGGAGTCAGCCGTCCGGCCCTTGCGGAGGTCCTGCACGGCCTTTTCGAGGGCCTGGGGCTTCACGCCGCCCTTGGCGAGAGCGTCCGCCGCCTCGGTACCCTTGGCCAGCGCGAGCGCCAGCAACATGCGCTCGACGGTGACGAAGGAATCGCCCGCCTTGTCGGAGATGGCTTCGGCCTGATCGAACAGGCGCGCGGTTTCCGGCGCCATGTAGATCTGGCCCGCGCCCTGGCCTTCCACTTTGGGCTGCTTGGCCAGATTGGCTTCGACAGCCGCGTGAACGGCCCGCGAATCACCGCCGGCGGCGGCAATCAGATTGGCTGCAAGACCTTCGGGATCGTCGAGCAGCACCTTCAAGACGTGATCTGGGACAAGGCGCTGGTGACCTTCCCGCAGCGCCAGCATCTGGGCGCTCTGCAGGAAGCCGCGCATACGATCGGTGTACTTTTCCTGGTTCATTCCTAACCCTTTCTTTTACGCCCCCGTCTAGCGGCGAGCGGAAGAGCGGACCCTCAAAGAGGCATCCTGCAGGCGATATGGGGAGAGTTCGGCGGCGCGCAAGACCGTAAACGACGTGCGGCTTTGCACTGTCATGGAGCTGCGCTAAGAACGCCCGCCCTCGCGGGGCGAAAGACAAAACAGGGAGAGGCACCATGTCCGGCGGGCACGGTCACGTTGACGGTTCGAACAAGAAAATCGCCCTGCTGGTGGCCATTCTGGCGGCCCTGCTGGCCATTTCAGAGATGGGCGGCAAGAGCTCTCAAACCAATGCTCTCTCGAGCCATATCGACGCCTCGAACACCTGGACTTTCTTCCAGGCCAAGACGATCCGGCAGACCATCATGCGAACTGCCGCCGAGGAGGCGGAGGCGACTTTCAAGGACAGTTCGCAGGCCCTGCCGCCGGCGCTGAAGACGCAGGTCGACCGCTGGAAGCAGACGGCCCAGCGCTACGAAACCGAGCCCGAGACTAACGAAGGGCGGCGGGAGCTGATGGCACGGGCCAAGGCGAAGGAACAGCAGCGGGACAAGTCGCTGGCCGCCTATCACATGTTCGAATACGGGTCGGCGGCCTTTCAGCTCGCGATCGTGCTCGCGGGGGCGGCGGCGCTGACGAGCGTGATCTGGCTAACCTTCTTATCTCTCGGCCTGGGCGTCGTGGGCATCGCCTTCACAGGCCTGGCCTTCCTGGCCCCGACACTTATCCATCTTTAGGCCCACCTATGGAAAACGCCCGGAGGCGGCTGCCCCCGGGCGTTTTCCAGAGATATCGGAGGATCGAAGGGCTTAGCCGCCGCGCCGACCGCTAGCAGGCTTGAACTCCGGCACGTCAGGCTGCTCATCGGCGGCAGGATCATCCTCTGCCGGCGCACTGCGCCCGTTCTGGAGAAAAGCGACGCCGCCCAAGCCGGGTTCACTATCGTCGCGATCCTCGCCACGGCCCCCCTGACGCTCGTTTGAAGGGTGATCGTGGCCGTTGCCATTGGCCTGCGGTTGGCCGCCGCCGGGCTGGCCTTGCGGCGGCTGCTGCCCCGCCTGGCCTTCCTCTCCGCCCTCGCCCCAACCCTGGTTGTTGCGCTGAACGAAGCCGCCCATGGACTGGATCATCCGGAAATAGTGGTCGGCGTATTGCCAATAGGCCTCCGCCAGGATGCGATCACCCGAAGCTGCCGCCTCGCGTGCCAACGCCTGGTACTTGTCGAAGACCTGGTGCGCGTTGCCGCGGACCCTCACATCGGGGCCGCTGCTGTCGAATATCTGGTTTCGATTGGGCGGGCGGTTGGGATTGTGATGCTGCTTATGATGATGACCGCCGCCACCGCCGCCGCCACCATTGCGACCGCCGCGCGACCGCTGACGATTGTTTGGTCTCATTAAACCTAAGGCCAGTTACACGCCGGACGGATGGTTGTTGTTCGGGCCCCTTTGCCCTTCCCTGGGCGCCGTCCCGGCTGATTTTAGAGGGTTGGTGTCCGCCGCCACAAACCGGTCGGACCAAAGCCCCCTCCAAGGGGCAAGCGAAAGCTAGTCCTATTCTACGAGGTTGCCAACCCTTAATGCTGAGAAGCTACAACTCGTTCCACACCCGCGAGATCTTTTCGAGGAGGCAGGGGGGACATCCCCACTGTCGCGAAAATACGAGAAATATCAACAGCTTGCCCCTCGCCACCCTCGACCAGAGCCCAGCCGCCCGGCACGATCAGCCCCGGAGCGGCTGCGGCAATGATGCGATAGGCCTCCAGCCCGTCCGGGCCACCGTCTAAAGCAAGCCGAGGTTCGTGGCTGGCCACTTCCGGCATCAGTGCCGCGATCGTCGACGTCTCGATGTAGGGTGGATTGGAGATAAGCAGGTCGAATGGCCCTTCCAATCGGTCGGCCCAACCTGCTTGCCGCCAATCGTCAACCACCAGCCCCGCGCGCGAAGCAACACCCAGCGTCCCGGCATTCTCTTCGGCGATGACGAGCGCCTCCGGGGAAGCATCCACGCCGACTCCGGTTGCTTTGGGGTATTCCCTGAGAAGGGTGAGCAGCAGACAGCCTGAACCGACGCCGAGGTCGAGGATGCGCAGTGGACGCTCGCGCTCCGGCAGAAGATCCAGCGCCGTCTCGATCAACGTCTCGCTGTCAGGACGCGGTACGAGCACGGCCGGCGATACCTTGAACGGCAGCCCCCAGAATTCGCGCTCTCCCAGGATGTAGGCCATCGGCTCACGCCGCACCCGCCGGCCCGTAAGTTCACGCATCGCCGCCATTACGCCGGCTGGAGCCGGGTCGCTGCCACGTGCGACGAGCTGCTCGACGCTGAGGCCCGCCGCACGGCCCAGCAACAGGCGCGCTTCGAAGCGGACATTGTCGATACCGGCTGCCGTCAGGGCGACGGCGGTATCACGTAGCAGCGCGTCGTAGGTCGGGCTCGCAACCACCGGCTAGGCCGCGAGCTCCGCCAGACGGCCGGCCTCGTCATCGGCAATCAGCGCGTCGATGATCTCGTCCAGTGCGCGGCCTTCCATCACCTCGTCGAGCTTGTAGAGCGTGAGGTTGATGCGATGGTCGGTAACGCGGCTCTGCGGGTAATTGTAGGTCCGGATCCGCTCGCTGCGGTCGCCGCTGCCCACCTGGCCCTTGCGCTCGGCGGCACGCTGGGCGTCCAGCCGCTGACGCTCGGCATCGTAGAGACGGGCGCGCAGGATCTTCATCGCCTTGGCGCGGTTCTTGTGCTGGCTCTTCTCGTCCTGCTGGCTGACCACGACACCTGTCGGAAGATGGGTGATACGCACTGCCGAGTCTGTCGTGTTCACCGACTGGCCGCCCGGACCGGACGCGCGGAACACATCGATGCGCAGGTCTTTCTCGTCGATCTTGATGTCGACGTCCTCGGCCTCCGGCAGCACCGCGACCGTAGCCGCCGACGTGTGGATGCGGCCCGAGGCTTCAGTCGCCGGCACACGCTGCACACGATGCACACCCGATTCGAACTTGAGGTGGGCGAAGACGTTGCGGCCGGTGACGGTCGCGATCGCCTCCTTGTAGCCGCCGATGCCCGTGTCGGAGAGCTCCATGACCTCGAATTTCCAGCCATGCTCGGCGGCATAGCGCTGGTACATGCGGAACAGGTCGGCCGCGAACAGCGCCGCCTCGTCACCGCCGGTCCCCGCGCGGATTTCGAGAATGGCGTTCTTCTCGTCGGCCGCATCCTTGGGCAGCAGCATGCGCTTCACGTTGCGCTCGAGGTCAGGAAGCTGCTTCTTGATCTCGGCCGCCTCTTCCTCGGCGATCGCCTTCATGTCGGGATCGGAAGCCATCGCCTCCGCATCCTTGAGTTCCTGCTCGGCCTTGCGCCAGGCGTTCACGGATTCGACCAACGGACCGAGATCGGCATATTCCTTGGAAGCCGCCACAAATTTCTGCGAGTCGAGATTCCCGCCCGAAAGCTGGGCCTGCAGCTCGGCGTAACGCGCGACGATCTGTTCGAGTTTCAGAAGAAGCGACACATCAGACCTTCAAAGCTGCGGCGAGGCCGTCGAGCGGCACCTCGCGTTGAGTGCCACTGTCGAGATCCTTGAGCTGGGCGACGCCCTTGGTCAGTTCGTCGTCGCCCAGGATGATCACCGCCCGGGCGTTGACCTTGTTGGCCCGCTGCATGCGCCGCTTCATGTTGCCGCGATAGTCCTGCTCGACGGCAATACCGTCCCGGCGCAGGACACGGGCGATGCCCAAGGCCTTGCTTTCGGCAGCGCCACCCAGCGGCGCGATCACGACGGGCCGGGGCAACGGCGCCGGCTCGTCGCACAGCATCATCAGACGCTCGATGCCTCCCGCCCAGCCGATGCCCGCCGTCGGCGGCCCGCCCAGCTCCGCGATCAGCCCATCGTAGCGGCCACCGCCCAGCACAGTGCCTTGGGCGCCGATGTGGGTCGTCACGAACTCGAAGGCGGTGTGAGTGTAGTAATCGAGGCCGCGCACCAGGCCCGGATCGACCTCGAAGGCGATGCCGGCCGCAGTCAGGCCATCCTGCACCGTCTTGAAGAAATCCCGGCTTGCCTCGTTCAAGTGGTCGGCGAAGGACGGCGCGTTCGCATTGATCGCCTTGTCGCCCTCGTCCTTGCTGTCGAGGATGCGCAGCGGGTTGCGCTGCAGGCGTCCCTTGGAATCCTCCGACAACTTGTCGACATGGCCCGAATAATAGTCGACCAGCACCTTGCGGTAGCCGGTCCGGCTTTCCGGGTCACCCAGCGAATTGATCTTGAGAACGCAGCGTTCGAGGATCGTCAGCCGGTCGAGGATGTCGGCGGCGACCGAGATCACCTCGATATCGGCACCGGCCTCCGGCGCCCCCAGCACTTCGAGATCGATCTGGTGGAACTGCCGCTGGCGGCCCTTCTGCGGCCGCTCGTAGCGGAACATCGGGCCGGCTGCGAACACCTTCAGCGGAAGCTGCTGGGTAAGCTCGCCGTTGGATACGAAGGCCCGACAGATGCCGGCCGTATATTCCGGCCGCAAGGTGAGCGATTCGTTGCCGCGATCGGTGAAGGTGTACATCTCCTTCGAAACGACGTCGGTCGTCTCGCCGATGCCGCGAGCAAAAAGCTCGGTGAACTCGAAGATGGGCGTCGCCATCTCCCGGTAACCATAGAGCCGCGCCACGTCGCGCGCCGTGTCGACGACGTGGGCGAAGCGCCGGTATTCGTCGGGGAGAAGATCGTGCGTGCCACGCACGGGCTGCATTTTGCTCACGGGATATCGCCTTGGAAATTCGTCGAAGGAAGGAAGCCTGGAACCGCTACTCCGCGGCGGCGCGATGTCGATCCGCCTCGGCGGTCTTGGCAGCCTCGATCTCGGCCGCCTTCTTCTCGATCAGGCCCGCCAGATGCTCGACGATGTCGGTATCCTTCATGCGATGGTGCGGAACACCCGCGATGTAGACCTGATGCGTGCCGTTGCCGCCGCCGGTGAACCCGATATCCGTCTCCCGCGCTTCGCCCGGGCCGTTCACCACGCATCCGATGACCGACACCGTCATCGGCGTGGTGATGTGGGCCACACGCTTTTCCAGGGCCTCGACGGTACGGATGACATCGTACTGCTGACGGGCGCAGGACGGGCAGGAGATGATGTTGACGCCGCGATGACGCAGGTTCAGCGCCTTCAGCATCTCGAAGCCGACCCGTACCTCTTCTTCCGGCTCGGCCGATAGCGAAACGCGGATGGTATCGCCGATGCCCGCCCACAGGAGCGCGCCGAGGCCGATCGAAGACTTCACCGTCCCCGTGCGCAGACCGCCCGCCTCGGTGACACCGATGTGCAGTGGGTAGTCGCAGGCGTCGGCGAGCTGTTGATAAGCCGCAACGGCGAGGAAGACGTCGGACGCCTTCACGCTGATCTTGAATTCGTGGAAGTCGTGATCCTGCAGGATGCGCGCATGGTCGAGAGCGCTCTCGACCATCGCCTCGGGGCAAGGCTCGCCGTACTTCTCCAGCAGATCCTTCTCCAGCGACCCGGCGTTGACGCCGATCCGCATGGAGCAGCCATGGTCCTTCGCCGCCTTCACGACTTCGCGGACCCGGTCGGCGCTGCCGATATTGCCGGGATTGATGCGTAGGCAGGCCGCACCGGCCTCGGCAGCTTCGATCGCCCGCTTATAGTGGAAGTGGATATCCGCCACGATCGGGACCTGAGTGGCCCGCACGATCCGGGGCATCGCCGCCGTCGACTCTTCGTCGGGGCAGGACACGCGGATGATATCGACTCCCGCCTCTTCGCAACGGCGAATCTGCGCAATCGTCGCTTCGGCGTCCGCCGTCAACGTATTGGTCATGGTCTGAACCGTGATCGGAGCGTCGCCGCCCACAGCCACGGACCCGACCATCACCCGCCGCGACTTGCGGCGCACGATGTCGCGGTACGGTCTGATGCTCATGGCTGACAATGTAGCGGTGGCACGCCGGCTTATCCAGCCGGCGGACTGCCGCTACCCTCGGCGTTACCGGGCTTCGGTAATGCGGTAGGCGATCCCGGCAGGGACGATGTAGCTCTCGCCGGCACGCACATAGGTCTGCGTCAGCACGTCGCCATTCGGCGCCCGCAGCTCGACCCAGCTGTTGCTGCGCACGCTGATCGGAGTGTTGACCCTGACGGGTATCGGCGGCGGTACAGCGGCGGCATCGGCCGCAGGCTGACGTGCGTTGGCCTCTTCGACCGGGGGCTGCCCCTGAGGCGGCTGTCCCGCAGTATTGAGGCGCGGCGGCTCGATCGGTGCCGGCGGCTGCGCTGCCTGAGCCTGACCGATCGCGGGGATCGACATCACCACCTGCGGCGGCGGTGCAGGAACGGCGACGACGACCGGCGGCGGCAATGCAGGCATGGCAGCCGGCGCGGGTGCGGTCGGTGCTGCCACCGTCATCGGCGCAGCAGGTGCCGTCGATGGCGCAGGCTCAGGACGATGAGCCGGCCAGACTTCGGCGGGTAGATTGCCCGATACAGTCCGGGTCTGCTGAGCCGGCGAGGTCGGTGTCGCGGTTGCCTGCGCAGGCGCAGCCGTTTCTTTCTCCGACGGCCGTGCAGCCAGCAAACGATCCGGCACCGGCGGCACCTTCTCGGCAACAACAGCTTGTTCGCGCGGCATGTAGTGCCACACGCCATAGCCGGCACCGACAACGAGCAGCACCGTCAACACAGCGAGACCGATCGGAGCACGCTTCTCGACAATCGGGAAATCGGCAGGCAGCGCCACCGGGCGCTTGATGGGAACGGGACCCGACAGATGATAGGCCGTCATGACCTTCTCGGGATCCAGGTCGACGTGCGCCGCGTAGGCGCGCAGGAATGCCGGGATGTAAGCGGCGCCGGGCAGCTTGTCGAAGCGGCCTTCTTCGATGGCTTCGATGTGAGCCCGACGAATGCGCAGACTCTTCTCGACTTCAGGCAGACTCAAACCACGCGCTTCGCGCTGGTCGCGTAGGAGTCGACCAACCGCTCGGCCCGGTGCGGCCTCACGTTCAATCGCCCGCCAGTCAACCTGATCCGGCATCGAATATCCCTGCTTGTCCCCTCGTCGCGAGTTTTAGCAGAGGCCCGATGACAGGGCAAAAGCGATTCGAGATGTCGTCGTTAAATTTCGATCGCGTGATCGGCGGCGAAGAGGCGCAGCGTCTCACGCAACGGTCGATCCGGTTGTGAAAGCGCAGAGGTCATGAAACCAACTGCTTCGTTGAGATCAAGCGAACGAATCATTGCTTTGACGGGACCAATCGCACCTGGAGACATCGAAAGCGTGCGCACGCCGACGGAGAGCAACGCGAGAGCTTCAACGGGACGACCTGCCATCTCGCCACACACCGAGAGGTCGACACCAGCAGGGCGAGCCTTCTCCACCACAAAATGTAGCAACCGAAGCAAGGCTGGGGACAAACTGTCGTAGCGACCCGCCAGCCGGGCGTTGCCGCGGTCAGCAGCAAAGAGGAACTGCATAAGATCGTTCGTTCCCACGGAAATAAAATCGACTTGGGGCAGCAGGCTGTCGAGCTGCCATGCCAGGGCGGGAACTTCGAACATAACGCCAACACGCAGACGCTCGGGCACGACCAAGCCTCGCCGCTTGGCGCGCTCCAGTTCAAGGTCGAGCAACTTACGTGCGCTCAGGAGTTCGGCGACATCGGCGATCATGGGGAACATCACCGACAAAGGCCGGCCGTTAGCGGCCTGAACCAGCGCGCGAAGCTGGCCACGCAGCATCGCCGGACGATCGAGGCCGATGCGGATCGCGCGCCACCCCATCGCGGGATTGTCGTCGCCGAACGCGCCGATATAGGGCAGCACCTTGTCGCCCCCTACATCGAGGGTGCGGAAAGTTACGGGACGTCCATCGGCAAGATCGAGCACGCGGCCATAGAGCCAAGCCTGTGCATCGACGTCGGGAAACTCCGAACGCACCATGAACGGAATCTCGGTCCGATAGAGACCAACTCCATCGGCGCCGGTGTCGTCGAGATGCTGCATGTCGATCAACAGGCCGGCATTCATGTGCAGCGAGATTGGCGCCTGGTCGCGTGTCACCGACGGCAGGTCGCGCAACGCCGCATACCTGCGACGACGTTCGGTGCGCGCGTCGATCGCGGCATAGACGCCCTGCAAGATGTCCTCGCCCGGCCGGACCAAGACCTGGGCATTGTCGCCGTCGACAACGATGGAATCGCCCGCTTCCACGCGCGACAACACGTCAGGCGCCCGGCCAACGACGGGAATATCGAGCGCGCGCGCCACGATGGCGACGTGGCTGAGTGCCGAGCCTTCTTCCAACACAACGCCACGCAGCCGCGTGCGATCGTAGTCGAGCAATTCGGCCGGCCCCATGTCGCGCGCGATGACGATCATGTCATCCGGCAGCGTGCTGGGATCGACGGCAACGCGACCAGTGAGACGCAGCAGCAAACGGTTGCTGAGGTCCTGCAGGTCACTCACCCGCTCGCGGATGTAGGGATCGGTCGATTGGCCGAGCCGGGCTCGCACATCGTCGAATGCGCGTTGCACGCCCGCCTCGGCCGTGAGGCCTGAGGTGATGGCCTCGCGCACGCGCTCGATCCAGCCGCGATCATCGACGAACATACGAAACGTTTCGAGGATCTCGCGCTGCTCGCCCGACTGCATGTCGTGCGCTTCGAGCATGCGATCGACATCCTCGCGCACACCGTGCAGTGCTTCCTGGAAACGCTGCTGTTCCTGCGCCGCGTCCTCGGCGACAACGCGCTGGATGACGATGCGCGGTTCATGCAGCACGGCTCGCCCGATCGAAACGCCGGGCGTGAGCTGCACGCCGTCGACACGCAGCGGCAATAGGCCGATACCGTCGACCTGCTGCACTTCGTTAGGGCTGACGATGTGACCGGCCGAGACCAGTTCCGCCAGCACCATGGCGATGGTCTGCAGCGTCTCGACTTCTTCCTCGTCGTACTGACGGCGCGTGCGGTTCTGCACGACCAGCACGCCCAGGACGCGACCGGCGCGCAGGATCGGCACACCAGCAAGTGAATGGTAGATTTCTTCGCCGGTTTCCGGCCGGTAGGCGAATTGTGGATGGGTCTGCGCATCGTCGAGCGCCAGCGCCCGACCATGGGCCGCAATGTCACCGACCAGACCTTCGCCGACCCTGAGCCGCGTGCGATGTACGGCCGACGGATTGAGGCCTTGCGTGGCAAACAGCTCCAGCACCTCGCCGGCGCGCAGCAGGTAGATGGAGCAGACTTCGGCCACCATCTCGTTGGCGACCAGGCGCGCAACCTCCCCGAGCGTGACCTCGACAGAGTCGGCACGCGCCATCGTGTCCCGGAGCCGCTTGAGGAGCATTCGCGGTCCGGCCGGAGGAGTGGATCTCTCCATGGTCAGACCGCGGGATGCTTGAGTCGGATTACGACAAAGCTGCGGTTAATGATGCGGGCGCAAACTCGCCATGCCTCGGCCGCCGAAATGGTCGGACGAACGTCTTGGCAGGCCATATGGAGCTCGGCGCGCATGGCTCGCTTATAGCAAGACCCACGCCGAACTGCCTACCGGCTAATTCGCATAAAGAAGGTGGGATTCTCGATCAGGCCGCGTCCAGTTCATAGGCCGTGTGAAGGGCGCGGACGGCGAGCTCCGTATACTCGGCAGCCACAAGGACGCTGATCTTGATCTCCGAGGTCGAGATGACCTGAATGTTAATCCCCTTGGCGGCAAGGGTTTCAAACATCTTGAGCGCAACGCCGGCATGGCTGCGCATGCCGACGCCGATCACCGACACCTTGGATACGTTGATGTCCGACTTGACCTCGGAGAACCGGAGGTCGGCCTTGGCCTGCTCCAGCCGCTGCACCGCACGGGCAAGATCGGCCTTGGGCACCGTGAAGGTGATGTCGGTCGAGCTGCCATCGAGCGAAACGTTCTGCACGATCATGTCGACGTTGATATTGGCCTCGGCCAGAGGACCGAAGATCGCCGCCGCCACGCCCGGCCGGTCCGCCACGTGGGTCACCGTGATCTTGGCTTCATCCCTGGCAAAGGCGATGCCGCTCACGACAGACTTTTCGAGCCCCTGGGCCATGATTTCTTCCTCGTCCACAACCAGTGTTCCGGGGAGGTCGCTGCCGAGCGCCTCGTCGAACGACGACAGCACCTGCACCCGCACATGATGATTCATCGCCAATTCGACGGAGCGCGTCTGCAGCACCTTCGAGCCCAGCGAAGCCATTTCCAGCATTTCTTCGTAGGTCACCCGGTCGATCTTCTGTGCTTTCTCCACGATCCGGGGGTCGGTCGTGTAGACGCCGTCGACGTCGGTATAGATGTCGCAGCGATCAGCCTTCAGGGCCGCCGCCAGCGCCACCGCCGATGTATCCGAGCCGCCGCGGCCCAGCGTCGTGATCCGGCCCTCGGGCGACACGCCCTGAAAGCCCGGCACGATCGGGACCTCACCCGCCGACATGGTCCTGCCCATCTCGGTCGTGTCGATCTCGATCACACGGGCCTTGGCATAGGCAGCATCGGTCTTGATCGGAAGCTGCCAAGAGGCCCAGGAGCGCGAGTTCACGCCTTCCTGCTGGAGCGCCATAGCCAAAAGACCGATCGTCACCTGCTCGCCAGTCGCGACGACAACGTCGTACTCGCGTGGATCGTGCAGGGGGGTGATCTCGTTCACCCATTTGATCAGTTGGTTGGTGGCACCCGACATGGCCGAAACCACGACCGCGACCTCGTTGCCCCGCGCGACTTCGGCTTTTACCTTACGCGCGACATTCTTGATCCGATCCGTGTCGCCGACCGAAGTACCGCCGAATTTCAGAACAATGCGCGCCATAGCCCTACTCGAAGGGGAAGCCCCCGCCTGGAAAGCGGGCTATAGACACCGCCGGCGCCATATGGGTCAAGGGTAGCCATGGTCGAAAGCGCGCATATCCCCACCACCGGAACGGTAGATTCTGCCGAGGTCGAACGCTTTTCGCGTATTGCCGACGAGTGGTGGGACCCCAGGGGCAAGTTTGCCCCCCTCCACCAGCTCAATCCGGTACGAATCGGCTACATCCGCGATCGCGCTGCAGTTCATTGGCAGCGCGATGCCCTGTCGGGCCACCCGCTCGACGGCCTGTCGCTGCTCGACATTGGCTGCGGCGGAGGCTTGCTGAGCGAACCGATGACCCGGTTGGGGGCAAAAGTGACCGGCGTCGACGCCTCCGGCCGCAACATTTCGGTCGCCGCCCTTCATGCCGAACGCCAGGACCTTTCGATCGACTACCGGCAGGGCACCGCCGAGGCTCTGGCCGACAGCGGCGCGCAGTTCGACATCGTGATGGCGCTTGAGATCGTCGAGCATGTCTCGGATGTCGATCTTTTCCTGCGGTCCTGCGGCAGCATGGTGAAGCCGGGAGGCCTGCTGTTCCTCTCTACGCTCAACCGCACGGCCAAGGCCTGGGCAATGGCCATCGCCGGCGCCGAGTATGTTTTGGGCTGGCTGCCGCGCGGCACCCACGACTGGAAAAAATTCCTGAAACCCTCGGAAGCCGTCCACGGCCTGCGGGGCGGCGGGATCGACGCGCAGGAAATTGTTGGCGTGGTCTACAGCCCACTCAGCCGGGTGTGGTCGCTGAACAAGAATGACCTGGACGTGAACTACATGCTCTACGGGACCAAACGCTCGGCCTAGCGACCGACGCCGATACAGCGGAGATCAGTTGCGTCAGTTGCCGCGCGGGATCCAGGGCAGACGACCGAACTCGATACCCTCTTCGGCGAGCGCCTCGGCTTCCTCGTCGCTCGTTTCGCCGTAGATGCCGCGCTTGTCGCTTTCGCCGTAGTGAATCTTACGTGCCTCGTCGGCAAACTTGTCGCCGACATGCTCGCAGTTCTTCTCGACTTCGGCGCGGACCTTGAGCAGCGCCTCGCGCAGCTCTTTCGGCATATGCTTCGCTAGGGCCGCCATCTGCTGCTGCTCGGCTGACGGAGCCGCTGGCGGAGTCGCAGGAGTTTCGGCGACTTCAATCGGCGCCTCGTCCTTGCCCTTCTTGCCGATGCGCGGCGCCATAATGGCGCGCTCCACCTTGGACGAGCCGCAGACGGCACAGCCGATCAGCGACTTCTTTTCCTGGCGCTCATAGGTCTTGCTGTCCTTGAACCAACTGTCGAATTCGTGGCCCTTGGCGCAACGCAGGCGATACAGAATCATAACAATGTCGAAAATGGTGGCTTGTCGCGCCGGACGCAAGGCCCGATTGTCGCGCCCCATTCGCCCCTTCCGCACCTAGACATGCACGGTATGACCGTTTCTTCCTGGATCGCCACCTGGGCCGGCCTGCTGCCGGCGGACGCCAACGTCCTCGACATCGCCGCCGGCAAGGGCCGGCACAGCCGGTTCTTCGCCGCCCGCGGCCATCGCGTGACGGCGATCGATCGCGACGTGAGCGAACTTGCTGCCGCCGACGGTATCGAAGTCATCGCCGCCGATCTCGAAGACGGTTCACCCTGGCCACTCGGCGACCGCCGCTTCGGCGCCGTGGTCGTGACCAACTATTTGCACCGGCCACTGTTTCCCGCCCTGTTCGACGCGCTGCAGCCGGGCGGCATCCTGCTCTACGAGACCTTCATGGCCGGCAACGAGCGCTTCGGCAAACCGAGCCGCCCCGAGTTTCTGCTGAAGGACGGCGAGCTGCTCGAGCTGGTGCGCGGCCGCTTCTCTGTGACGGCCTACGAAGCGCGAATGATCAGCGAGCCCAAGATGGCAATGGTGCAGCGGATCGCTGCCCGAAAGACGTCATAACAAGACGTACGGCGCCCCCGGCCTACTCCGCGGCCTTCGCCACCGCCGCCTTGTGCAGCGCCGGCGCCGCGAATTTCCGGTCGTGAGTCAGCGACGGCACCATCTTGCGGGCCTCGGCGATCTTGGCGGCATCGATGTCAGCCACGACGAAGCCAGCCTTCTCACCACCGGCATCGGCCAGGACCTCGCCCCATGGCGCCACGACGACCGAATGACCATAGGTCTTGCGGTTCGAGCCCTTGTGCGTGCCGACCTGCGCCGGCGCAAAGACAAAGCACCCGGTCTCGATCGCCCGCGCCCGCATCAGCGTATGCCAATGCGCCTGTCCGGTCGGCACGGTGAACGAGGACGGGATCGAAAGCATCGTTGCCCCGGCATGGGCGAGATCGCGATAGAGGTAGGGGAAGCGCAGATCGTAGCAGATGGTCATGCCCAGCACGCCCCATGGCGTCTCGGCCAACACTGCCTTGTCGCCCGGCCTGAAAGTCGAGGACTCGCGATAGCTCTCGCCGCCCGCGAGCTGGACGTCGAACATGTGGATCTTGTCGTAGCTCGCGACGATGCCGCCCGTCTGATCGATCAGATAGGAACGATTGCGGATCTGCTCTTCGCCCGGCATGCGAACGTGGATGGATCCCAACAGGAACCATGCGCCGATGTCTCGCGCGCTGGCTCGGCAGGCCGCAAGCATCGCGTGCTCTTCCTCGGTCTGCGCCTTGGCCAGGGTCTCGGTACGATTCGCACCGATCAAGCCGGTGTTCTCCGGCGTCATAATGAAGTCGGCGCCGGCATCGCGGGCGAGCTTTGCCTGCTCGCACACGAAAGCCACGTTCTCCGACATTTCGTTGCTGACGTTGGTCTGGACGAGACCGGCTTTGAACGACGACATCGCTGCGGCTCAGCCCGGCTGGGCGAGCAGCGCGTCGAGCTTGCCCGCGCTCTCGAGAGCGGCGAGTTCATCGGAACCGCCGACATGTTCGCCGTTGATGAATATCTGCGGCACCGTCGTGCGCCGGGACCGTTCACGCATCTCGCTGCGCTTCTTGTCGTCCATCATCACGTCCATTTCGTCGTAAGCCGCACCCTTCTTGTCGAGCAGGCCTTTTGCCCGGGCGCAGTAACCGCAGAACGGCGTGGTGTATATTTCGATCTTGGCCATAGTGGGTGAACCTCTTTCCGAAACTATACAGCCGGCCGGATGACCCGCGCCAGCGTCAGGACATCGACGCAATCCGCCCCAGCGCGTTCCAATACGCGGCTGCAGGCTTCGACTGTCGCCCCGGTGGTGAGCACGTCGTCGACCAGCAGGATGCGTTTTCCGGCCACTTCAGTCAGCCAATGTGGATGGACGTCGAACGCTTCGCGAACATTGCGCCGGCGCTCCTTGGCACGCAGGCCGGTCTGAGAACCCGTCCAGCGATGACGACGAAGCAGATCGGGTGCCAGACGCACTTTGTGAGACGGCACCAGATCGCGCACGAGAACGCGCGCCAGCAGGGCCGCCTGATTGTAACGCCGCATGAAGAGACGCCGCCAATGAAGCGGCACCGGCGCAACTAGATCAGCCGACGCCAGTAGTTCGGCGCCGGCTCGCGCCATCCAGCTCCCGCAGGCCCGCGCGATATCGGTGCGGTCACCGTGCTTGAAGGGCAGGATCAGGCGCCGGCTGTGTTCGTCATAGATCAGCGCGGCGCGCGCACGATTGTAATGTGGCCGTAGAGCCAGGCAGCCGGCGCAGAGAGCTTCCGGTCCGAGATCTTCCTCGAACGGCGTGCCACAGCAAGCGCAGTGTGGGGCCGACACGAAGTTGAAACCTTGCCAACAGGCGGCACAAAGCCCTCCAGGTTCGCCGACGATCTCGTTGCAGCCAAGACAGAGCGGCGGCAGGACGGCGTCCAGCACCATCCGCCCCGCCTGCGCGCAGGCTTGGCTCAGCCCGAGGGGCAAGCGTCGAAACATCGAAACGATTGGGCCGTGCAAATACGCCGACAGAATGGCGTCCCCTACCGGCCGTCGCTCTTTGGCCTTACATACCCACTGTGACGAGCCCTGATCCCCTGCTGGTTTTCGACCGCACGACCCTGCGCCATCGGCGCGAGCGGGCCGCGCGGGACTGGGAGAGTCACGCTTTCCTCAAGCGCGAGATTGCCGAACGCCTGGTCGAACGGCTGGACGATGTCCGCCGCCACTTCACGTTTGCCCTCGACCTCGGCAGCCACGGCGATGAGATCGCCAAGGCGCTCAGCGACCGGCGCAGTGTCGACCACTTGATCCGCAGCGATCTCGCCGAACGCTTTGCTCGTCGCGCGCGGGGACCGGCTGTCGTTGCGGACGAGGAACATCTTCCCTTCGCGGCCGGCCAGTTCGATCTCGTGCTGAGCGCGATGAGTCTGCATTGGGTGAACGACTTGCCCGGCACGCTGATCCAGATCGGCCGCATCCTGAAACCCGATGGGCTCTTTCTCGGCGCCATGCTCGGTGGAGGAACTCTCTGGCAGTTGCGCCAGGCCTTCGCGGCCGCGGAGAGCGAAATCGACGGCGGCCTCAGCCCCCGCGTCTCCCCCTTCGCCGATCTGCGCGATGCGGCAGGCCTTCTGCAGCGCGCGGGCTTTGCCCTGCCGGTAGCCGACAGCGAAACGATCGACGTCGACTATGAGAACGCGCTGGCGCTGATGCGCGACCTTAGTTCCATGGGCGAGAGCAACCTCGTGGTCGAGCGCCGTCGCCAGATCATGCGGCGCGCCACGCTTCTGCGGGCGGCCGAACTCTACGGAGAGCGCTTCGCCCGCCCTTCGGGTCGGGTCACGGCAAGCTTCGAGGTGCTCTTCCTGCATGGTTGGGCACCGCATGCCTCCCAGCCCAAGCCGCTCAAGCCAGGAAGCGCCGCGCAGCGCCTGGCCGATGCCCTGGGCGCCCCCGAACAAAGCGCCGGCGAGAAAGTGGAGCGGAGCTAGATCGTGCCATCTGTAAAATTGCGGTTCAGCGAAGTGCTCACCGAGAGCTTCGGCTTCTTCTTCGCCAATATCCGACTCTTTTTTCATCTCGTGACGGTTCCTTGGATCCTGTCTTTGGTGATCCGTCTCATCGGCTCGCAGATGCCGCGCGAATCTCTGATCCCTGTGCTGGCCGAAAAGCTGATCGATGTCGTGCCGATGGTCATGTTCATGGTCGCTTGGCAGAGAGTCGTGTTGCTCGGCCCGCATCGGCTGGACCGGCTGCCGGGGCTCGGCTGGTCGCCGCGCGAGATGGCTTTCCTCGTTCACCTGATCAAGATCGGCGGCGTCACGTTCCTGCTGCTTTGCGCTTTCATCCTGACGATGGGCGAGGTCGACCCCACGGCCTTTACCACCGGAGTGCCGCCCGACCCCGAGACCGCGGCAAAGCAGACATTACTGGCGCCACTTGCCTCGGCCTTCATCGTGTCGGCTTTGATTGCGCTGCGTGTCAGCTTCGGCCTCGCGGCGACATCCGTCGACGAGCAGGGTTCGCCCGTTCTTTCCTGGGCGCTCAGCCGCGGCAACGGCTGGGTCGTCGTCGGTTCGCTGTTCCTGATTTCCTTTGCCGGCACCATGGTGACGGCTGCCTCGGTCCTCCTCCTGCTCGGCGTCATGCGCGGCGTGCTGGGGGCCGATTTCGCTTCCTATGTCGTGACCTGGACCTTTGCTCTTTTGGTCTCGTATGCCGGCAACTGCGTGCTGGCGACGGCGCAGGCCATCATCTTCCGCAGCCTCACTGGCTGGCGTGAAGGGGTGAGCCTGCCGGCGACCGTCTCGGGGCGCGGCTAGAGAAGGTCGCGCAACAGGCCGACCAGAGGCAGGTCGGCCGGGGGCATGGGGTAGCGCGCAAGTTCGACCGGCGGCACCCACTTCAAGACCTGGCCCTCGCGCGGCCGCGGCGTGCCGCTCCACTTGCGGCAGGCGAAGACCGGCATCAGCAGGTGGAACTTCTCGTAGCCATGGCTGGCGAAGGCGATTGGCGCGAGGCAGCTTGTCGCGGTCTCGATGCCGAGTTCCTCGTGCAGTTCCCGCACCAGCGCCTGCTCGGGCGTCTCGCCCGGATCGACCTTGCCGCCTGGGAATTCCCAAAGGCCGGCCATCGACTTGCCCGGCGGCCGCTGGGCGATCAGCACCCGGCTGTCGACATCGACCAGCGCGACCGCAGCCACCAGCACGAGCGGCCGGTCGCCCAGCGGCGGGGTACCGCCGGGGCAGTCCTCGTCGAACGATTGGCTCAAGAGCGGTAACTGCCGTTGATGTCGATGTAGCCGTGCGTCAAATCGCAGGTCCAGACAGTGGCGCGTCCGCGGCCGATGCCGAGGTCGATGTCGATCACCACGTCCTGGCCTTTGATATGCCGGACCACCGGCTCCTCGTCGTAGTTCGGCACGACCTGGCCGCCGTCGGTGATACGGACGCCCCCGATCGAAATCCGCAGTTTGTCGCGATCGGCCCGCTCGCCAGACTTGCCAACCGCCATGACGATGCGGCCCCAGTTGGCGTCCTCGCCGGCAATCGCGGTCTTGACCAGCGGCGAGTTGGCAACGGCCAGCCCGATCTTGCGCGCAGCGCCATTCGAGGAGGCGCCGCCGACATTGATGGTCACGAACTTGGTGGCGCCCTCGCCGTCACGCGCCAGAAGCTGCGCCAGCTCGATCATCACCTCGTCGAGCGCCCGCTTGAAATCGACCAGGACCGGATCGTCGGCCTCTTCGATCGGCGCGTGGCGGGCTGCACCTGTCGCCACCAACAGGAGCGTATCGCTGGTCGAGGTATCGCCGTCGACGGTGACGCAGTTCAGGGATTTGTCGGTGGCGTCGGCCAGCAGTTTCTGCAGCACGGGGCCGGGTATCTTGGCGTCGGTAAAGGCGAAGCCCAGCATGGTCGCCATGTCTGGCGCGATCATGCCCGAGCCCTTCAGGAAGCCGTTAATAGTCACGGTCCGCTCGCCGATCTTGGCCTGGCGCGTCGCGAGCTTGGGAAAAGTGTCGGTAGTCATGATGGCCGCAGCCGCAGCCGCCCAGCCATCCTCGCGGCCGGACTTAATGAGCGCCGGCACGACGGCGGCGATCTTCTCCCAGTCGAGCGGCTGGCCGATCACGCCGGTCGAGGCCATGAACACCTCGTTCCGCGGGCAGCCCAGTGCCTGGGCGATGGCGCGGGTGCTCTCTTCCACGGCCTTGTCGCCGGCCTTGCCGGTGAAGGCATTGGCGTTGCCGGCATTGACGACGATGGCGCGCACCTTGCCGCGCGCCAGGTTCTTGCGGCACCAATCGACCGGCGCCGAGCAGGTCTTGGACCGGGTCAGGACGCCCGCGATCGTGGCCCCCGCCGGCACCACCGCCAGCATGACGTCGTCGCGGTCTTTGTAGCGCACACCCGAACTCGCCGCGCCGAGCTTCACGCCCGCGATGCGCGGCAAGGTTGGCGTCGTCTTCGGCGCAAGCGGTGATTGGGCGTGCGTGGCAGCCATGGAACTCCCCTTGTGGCGGCCGCAGGGGCGGCCGCCGGACGGCGGAGCCTACACCAGAAACGCCCGAAAACGTGAGGTTTACTTAGGGGTAGCTGGAGCTGCCGGCTTGGCAGGGGCCGCTGCCGGCGCGGCAGGCTTGGCGGGAGCGGCGGCTGGCGCCGCGTCGGCCTTGCTGCCGTCCATGTTGAATTTCTCGATCTTGGCACCGGCCCGCAACTTGTCGAGCTGGGCCGTGACGGCCTCGCGCGCGAGCTCCTCGCGGATCTGGTCCGAGAGCTCTTCGAGCGCCGGCGGCGGCGCCGTACGGCGATCGTCGATCTGGATGATGTGGTAGCCGAACTGCGTCTTGATCGGCGCTTCGCTGAGCTCGCCCTTCTTAAGGCCGAAGGCCGCGTCGGCGAATTCCTTCACCATGTCGGACTTCTTGAACCAGCCGAGATCGCCACCTTCCGCGCCGGAAGCCTTGTCGGTCGACTTCTCCTTGGCGAGCTTGTCGAACGCCGTGCCCTTCTTCAGCTCGGCGATCACCGCCTTTGCCTCGTCTTCGGTCGACACCAGGATGTGGCGCGCATGCACCTCTTCCTCGGCCGGCAGCGACTTCAACCGCTCCTGGTAGCGCTGCTGGATCTTCTCGGCCGTCACCATCTTGGCGATCTCGCGCTGGATCCAGAAGTCCTGCAGCACCTGCTCCTCGACGAAGGCCATGCGCTTCTTGAACGCCGGATCCTCGTTGGTCTTGCTCTTCTTGCCTTCCTGGACGACCAGCTTGCTGTCGATGATCCGCTCGAGCAGGGCCGGAAACACCGCCTGCAGCGGCATGCTGCGGTACTGGGCCGGCAGCGACTGCTGGGCGACTTCGAGATCGGAAAGCCGAACCGGCTGGCCGTTGATCGTGGCGACGATCGGATCCTTGAGCGGCTGGGCGGCCTGCGCCGGCGGCTTTGCCGGTTGCTGGGCCGGCGGCTTGGCGGGCTGTTGCGCCGGCTGCTGGGCGAAAGCCGAGCCTGCGATTGCGGCGGCCGCGCCGCTCAGGAGGAAGAGGCGCAGGGGGCGCAAACGATGGCTCATGGCAGGCTCCGAAGACAACTCGTGGCGGAAGGCGCAAACCGTTTACACAGGCCGTGTTGGACCAAGCAAGCGCCGCCTCCCCGTTGTCATGGCTGATGGCGGTGAATTGCGGCACTTTTTCGTGAGCATGACGTCGATGGCAGGGCGATGGCGGTTCAACCCCTCCTGCTGCAAGCGGTGTCACGGCACCTTACGTTGACACTACCCGGGCCGCTCTCTATCTCTGGTTGGGATGGCGGGCCGCAGGCCCGCCTAAGTCATTAGAATATCGAGGTTTTCATGCTGGGGGCGCTCGCCCGGAGCCTCTTCGGGACAGCCAATGACCGCATCGTCAAAGGCTTCGACAAGCCTGTGGCGAAGATCAACGCGCTTGAACCGGAGTTCTCCAAGCTTTCCGACGACGCGTTGCGCGCCAAGACAGTCGAGTTCCGCGAACGCCTCGCCAAGGGCGAGACGCTCGACGACATCCAGGCCGAGGCCTTCGCCACCGTGCGCGAGGCTGCAAAGCGGGCGCTCGGCCAGCGCCACTTCGACGTCCAGCTCAAGGGCGGCATGGTCCTCCATAGCGGCAAGATCGCCGAGATGAAGACCGGTGAAGGCAAGACGCTGGTCGCCACCCTGCCGGTCTATCTCAACGCCCTCGAAGGCAAGGGCGTGCATGTCGTGACCGTGAACGACTACCTCGCCCGCCGCGACTCCGAGTGGATGGGCCGGGTCTACCGTTTCCTCGGCCTGACCGTCGGCGTGATCGTGCACGAACTGGACGACGAGCAGCGCAAGGCCGCCTATGCCTGCGACGTCACGTACGGCACGAACAACGAGATCGGCTTCGACTATCTGCGCGACAACATGAAGTACCGCCAGGACGCCATGGTCCAGCGGCCCTTCAACTACGCGATCGTCGACGAAGTCGATTCGATCTTGATCGACGAGGCGCGCACGCCCCTGATCATCTCGGGCCCGGCCGAGGATTCCTCGGAGCTCTATCGCCGTGCCGACACGGTGATCCCGCGCCTCAAGGCCGAGCATTTCGAGAAAGACGAGAAGAACCGCACGGTCGTGTTGACCGATGCCGGCGTCGAGGCGGTCGAGGATATCCTGCGCAGCGACGGCCTGCTGCCCGAGGGCATCAGCCTCTACGCGCCGAACATGGTTTCGGTGCTGCATCACGTGACGCAGGCACTCCGCGCCCACAAGCTGTTCTCGCGGGACGTCGACTACATCGTCAAGGACGGCCAGGTCGTCATCATCGACGAATTCACCGGCCGCATGATGGCCGGCCGCCGCTATTCCGAGGGCCTGCACCAAGCGCTCGAAGCCAAGGAACAGGTCGAGATTCAGCGCGAGAACCAGACGCTGGCCTCGATCACCTTCCAGAACCTCTTCCGCATGTATCCCAAGCTGTCCGGCATGACGGGCACGGCGCTGACGGAAGCCTCCGAGTTCGCCGAGATCTACAGGCTCGAGGTGGTCGAGATCCCGACCAACGTGCCGGTCGCCCGCAAGGACGCCGACGACGAGATCTACCGAACCCTGGGCGACAAGACGCGCGCCATCGTGAAGCTGATCGAGGAGTGCCGCACGCGCCAGCAGCCGATGCTGGTGGGCACCGTGTCGATCGAGAAGTCCGAAGAACTCTCCGCCGCCCTCAAGAAGGCTGGCATCGTCCACAACGTGCTGAACGCTCGCTTCCACGATCAAGAAGCGCAGATCGTGGCCCAGGCCGGCCGGCCGGGCTCCGTCACCATCGCGACCAACATGGCCGGCCGTGGCACTGACATTCAGCTCGGCGGCAACATCGACATGCTGGTGTCCCAGGCCGATGCCGAGCTTGCGACCAAAGTGCCCGACGAAACGGAGCGCAAGGCCGAGCTCGAACGCATCACCCAGGAACTGAAAGCCCAGGTCGAGCGCGACCGCGAGGTGGTTCGGGCTGCCGGCGGCCTCTACGTCGTCGGCACCGAGCGGCACGAGAGCCGCCGTATCGACAATCAGCTGCGTGGCCGCTCCGGCCGCCAGGGCGATCCGGGTGCCTCGAAGTTCTTCCTGTCCCTGGAAGACGACCTGATGCGCATCTTCGGCAACAACAAGGTGCTCGACTGGGTCCAGAAGAAGGGCATGGCCGACGACGAGGCGCTGACCCATCGCTGGCTCAACAAGGCGCTGGAGACCGCGCAGGGCAAGGTCGAGGCGCGCAACTTCGAGATCCGCAAGAACCTGCTGCGCTTCGACGACGTGATGAACGCCCAGCGCCAGGAGATCTACCGCGAGCGTATCGAGCTGATGGGCACCGAGGACGTCTCGGAGACCATTGCCAGCATGCGCCGCGACGTGGTCGAGGCGGTCGTGAAGCGCACGGTGCCGGAAGACGTCTATGCCGAGCAGTGGAAGATTCCCGAGCTCAAGGAAGACGTGAAGCGCATCTTCGGCCTCGACCTGCCGGTCGATGAATGGGCCAAGGAAGAAGGCATCGCCGACGAGGAGATCAAGTCGCGCCTGAACGAGGCGGTCGAACGTGTGTTCGCCCAGAAAGCGGCGCAGTACGGACCGGACGTCTGGCGTCAGGTCGAAAAGAGCGTGCTGATGCAGATCTTCGACCAGAACTGGAAGGAGCATCTGCTTCACCTCGACCATCTGCGCCAGGGCATCGGGCTGCGCGCCTATGGCCAGAAGGATCCGCTGAACGAATACAAGCGCGAGGCGTTCAATCTCTTCGAGGACCTGCTGACCGGCCTGCGTGAGCAGGTGGTGACCTTGCTGGCGACCCTGCAGATTCGCATGGAGCCGCCGCCCATGCCGGAAATGCCGACGCAGATGCGTGAGGTCCACGAGGACCCCGCCCTTGCGTCGTCAATGAGCGACGACCCTGCCTACGATCCGGCCGACCCGGACGGTGGCGGCGTGGCGACGCTGCATCGGCCCCGCCAGGTGGCGAGGGGACCGGCCGATCCCAACGATCCTTCAACCTGGGGCAAGGTCTCGCGCAATGCTGCCTGCCCTTGCGGCTCGGGCAAGAAGTTCAAGCACTGTCATGGACGAGTATAAGATCGTTATTTTTCAACAACTTAACGATCTAAAACCTAACATTTTTTGTTAGGCACTTGTTATGCACTAGCGATAAGTGTTTGTTTGCTAGGCAAATGTTAGGCAAAAACTTTTGAATGTCGCGATACTTCGCTTCGCGGCTTTTGATGGGCTAGCACTATCAATGCGCGGAGATTGCATCCATTTCGGTGACGTTTGGAATGGAGTGCAATTTGTTTGGCCAATAGGGTGATGGCGCTGTCGTTCCCAAGGACAGCTGCAAATCCGGTAGCACCCCACCGGATATCACTAAGGCAATGGCCGCCCCACACCCACCCACGAAATGGGCGTGCCATTGCCACCTGGGACTTTCTAAATGGACGATGAGATTCGCCTAGAAGGCGGAAAGCTGGTGCTGTTTCGCCGCAACGGTATCTGGCAAGCGCGTATCGCTATCGGCAATCGACGATATCTATGGAAAAGCTTGAAGACAGCCAACGAAGCCGAGGCCACTCGGGCAGCCACCAAACTGTTCCATCGCACCGAACATAAAATTGAAGAAGGCCTGCCGGTTCAGTCGAGGTCGCTCAGCAGCATACTCGCAGAGTACGAAACCTATCGAGATAACGACCACACGATCGGCAAGGCAGCAAAACGCGGCTCAAGCATCAAGCATACGAGCCACTACATGCTTCGACAGATCAAGCGCGTGTCGAAGTTTTGGAACGAGTACGCTGGCAAGAAGTCCATTGAAGCGATCGATGACAAAGTGCTTCGCGACTACATCCCCTGGCGGAAAGTTTACTATCACGACAAGGAAAACATCCATCCGAACGCCAAACTCAATCCCACCGACAAGACGCTGCAGTGGGAAATCATGCTGGCAAAGATGGTTCTAAAGTACGCACAAGAACGAGGCTATCTAGGCAAACGCCCACTCCCCTCCTTCACTTTCACGCCCAAAATCAAACGCGTTCGCCCTCACTTCACAGCTGGTGAGTTTCGTGTACTTCGCTCCGCCTTACGCCGATGGGTGGAGACCACTGACCATCCAGGCTGGAAAGCATCGCGCCAGCTCCTACATGACTATGTCCATGCATTAGGTATGGCTGGCCTTCGAACGGGCGAAGCAAACAATCTTAGAATTCGAGATATAGACGCGATCTCTGATATTGATGGCCGAGCAACAATTCAGCTGTACGTCCGCGGAAAGACAGGAACCCGAACCGTTCAGCCGCACATTGAGTTAGGACCAATACTCAAATCGATGATCGCCCGACGTGGTGAAGTTCAACCGAATGATTTGCTTTTTGCTATGCCGGACGGCAGCAAAATCATCACCCTCATCGATCAGTTCAATACGTTCCTCAAGTACGTTGGACTCACCCATACTAACGAAGGAACCAAGTACACGCTCTACAGCCTCCGTCACTATTACGCAGTTCGATCGCTCGGGCGTGCCGACATCTACTCAGTGGCACAGAACATGGGCACCAGCGTTCAGATGATTGAGCAGTACTATGGCAAACATGGCATCAGTCCGGAAAGAGCGCGAAGGCTAGCCGGCGAAGTGGGTGATGCCCAGCGAGCTCAAGATCTCGTCAAGAAACGAAAGAAGCTCGGACCGAGGAGCATTTCCCAAGTGGCGCTGTTCGTCGCGTCCTTCATGCTGTGGTCAGAGATGCAGCGTCGGCGCACGGCACAACCGGATGAACGGCGAGCCTGGGCTGAGTACTACTTGGATGAAGACTATCGACGCTTTACTAGGACTGATGTGTCTAGTATCGATCAATTGGCATCTTCTCTCGATACCGTCGACGTAAAACGTGCCGCCAAGAAATTTGGCTGGCTAGATTGGTTTAGCGCCAATAAGCATCACATCGACCGTCAGACGAAGCCAGCTGTGCCTCCAACTGAGTTGGCCAAACAGTCAACGCAAAGCTGACTGGATCACAATCTCTTTGGCTTGCGTGCTCTTGCAACGGCGTTTCGAAACACAGAGCGTATGCGTGGATTGTCTTTGTCTCTTTGAAGTGAGGTTGCGTTGAAGAAGATCAAGAATATGACGCTTGAGGAGTTGATCCGAACGGGAGCAACGATCAATGCCGAGATCGCGCTACGTAGCGCCGTGGAGCGCAAGCTCATTCTCGATGCACTCGCAAAATCCACCTCCACAACACACCCTGGCAATCGACCTTCGATGAGCGGGCATGCTCTCAAGGGACGCAAACTGCCGCCGCTTTATCGTAATCCTGCAAACCGATCCGAGACATGGGCCGGTCGCGGCAACAAGCCGAGATGGCTCGCATCAGCGCTCAAACGTGGCAAGAAACTTGAGCACTTCGCGATCAAGTAGATGCACATGAGAGTGAGCCAGCTAGGGCGACTCGTCAGACCTAGTTGGCCGCCCTCCTGTTCCTCACCATCAAACCATCGTTCGGCGATAGCACTTCATCCCGTTAGTTCGCAGCAGGCGCGTCAAGCAAGGCTTCATTTCTATAAGAGTATCCTAGCATCGGACGAAGCTGACACACGGCAACCTGTTCAGATCAGTTGAAAGCCAATAACTCAAGCACCGGAGCACCGGCTACGATCACGGCTCCGACTACGGCAAGAGCGATCACAGACCAACCTGTCATCTTCAGTAGCGAGATCACTTCAAATCGGAGCGCCCGACGGCGCGTCGCGTGTGGTGCCACACGTGCCCCCTTTCATACTTCTTTAACTCAATGTCGCCCCAGCTGGCTCGTCTAGCGGGCTGCGGGTTTCTTCCTTGGACGAATTTTGGAGGGTCGCCGACCGGCTGGCAGCGGCCTCGGTGGCTTCTCGCCAGGCGCAGGTTCTACGACCAAGTCAACCAATTTTGCACCTAGCGCCTTAGCCAAGCGCTCCATTCTTTCGATGCTAACGTTAACCTCGCCGCGCTCCAAACGAGCCAAGTAAACCGCATGGGTGTTGGCCATATCGGCCAAATCCTCGATCGTCAGCTGCTTCGCAACGCGTAAGCGCCGCAAATTCCAACCAACGATGCGCCCTGCTCTCATGAGAGCAACGCAACAGGTTGTCCACGTTTATTACAGAATATATATGTTTTGCATTAACCTCGAATAGCCTTGTGCTGCTCCAGGGCAGGCTAGGCATCGCTCAATGGTTTTCTTCTTCGTCGAGTACCAGCCCAATCAGCCCCAAGAGAGAGAAGCCAAGATGGCCAAGCTAATCAGAGTGTTCAGCGTAGGCGTACTCGTGCCGGCCCTATCGTGGGGAACGGCGATCGCAGCCCCCAAGGACTACGACGGCGTGTGGAACGCGACCCTGTCTTGCGGTCCCTCCATCTATAACGAGCCGCCTTTCTCATACGAACGCAGGGTCACCGTGGCCGACGGGACCTTTGCCTTTTCCCGCGAACGCCTCGTGTGGAACAACCGGTTCAACACCACGATCCGCCACAACGAGGACTTCACCGGGCGTATCGAGAACGGTGTGCTGACGATCAATGGAAAGGGCTCGACCAGTCAGCCCGACATTCCGGCCTGGCGCTATGACTTCACCGGACCGGCTGCCAGCAACCAGTCGTTCGACCTCAAAGGCGGCCTGATGCAGGACGGCGCTGGCTACCGCGGCGCAGCACAGAACAGGACCTGTTCGCTCACCATGAAACTGGCCGAACCCGCCCCCATGAGCCTGGCCGGCCTCGAAACCAGCAAAGCGGCAACCCCAGCGGCAGCCGCCCTCGATGCCGACACGATCCGCCACGTTCAGACAGCCCTCCAATCGCTGGGGCTATACGGCGGCACTCTCGACGGGATTTGGGGTCGTGGGACCGAGGCTGCCGTCAAGGAATGGCAGCGCAGGAGCGGTGTCACCGGTGCCTTCGATGCCGCCCAGGCTTCGATGCTCGTCCGCTCCCAACAGCCGGCTTCGTCCCAGCCGGTTGCCGGTGGCGACCTGTCGGAGAAGGAACGTCAGCTTGCCCAGCGCGAACGGGATCTCGCCGAGCGCGAGAAGAGGCTCGAAGCCCAAAAGACCACGAAGCAGGCGGAAGATCAGGCTGCCCGCCAACGGGCCGAAGCGGAGCGGGCGCGTCAGCTAGCGGACCGGCAAAAGCAGCTCGATGCCAAGGAACGGCAGATCGCCAGCCAGGAAAGAACCTTGGCATCCTCCGGTGGTGCCGCAGCCCCCCAGGCGAGCAGTACCCAGTCACCCCTTATCGGCTCGTGGTGTTCGGTATCGGCGGGTGGAGCGCTGACCAAACTCGACATCCACAAGGTCGAGGGCGAGGTCGCCACAGGGCACTACCTCTTCAATGGCGTTCCGACGAAGCTCGATGAGCCGATCACGGGAACGGTCAGCGATGGGACATTCCGTGCTCGAATCGGCAACGTCAGCTGGACATTGACCCGTAAGGGGAACTTGCTGGACGGCACGGTTGCCAACCATCGGACGGGTGGCACCCACTTCATGCAGCTGAAGCCCTGCTAGGGCCAAAACCGGTGGTGATCTTCGCGGTCCTGCTGCTGGGTATCCCAATCCTTCTCGTCGAGCTGTTGGACTGGCGATACCCCCTCCTCTTCTGGACCGCCTTGTTTGCGGGCAGCGGCGTTCTCAAGCTGCTCGGCCTGGGCTTCTGAGGGCCCATGTACACCGTCTCGGAGCTGGTCGTTGCCGGCGTGGGGATTACCGTTCTCGGCGGTTGTACAGGATTGGTCCTGGGGCTGCCGGGTGCATGGCGCTGGGGGCGCAACGCCTTCTTCAGCCTCGGGATGTACATGCTCTTCCTGGCATGGCTGCAGTTGATCAACTTCGATGGCAGTTGGCCGTCTGATCAGCCGCCCGACAAGCAATTCCACCACATGCGCACGAAGGCTGACGAAAAGCGGCTATGGGATGCCATGGGGGCTATCGAAACGATGACCAAGCAGGATTGGGACGACTTCCACCGTTGCAAGGATCTAAACGTCTGCGTCAGGCGGTTTCAGGGGCAACGGACAGTGCCGGGACCACTAACGCCCCCGGCTACTCCTAATCGCTCCCAGCCGACCGTCGAGACGCGCTGTGTCGTGATGGACGGCGTCCTGCGATGCAACGAGTACATCAGGCGATGAGATCGAGTTGCCGTCGGCTACGGCGAGAAGGCTCTTGCAACAACCCTCTTCGCGAAAAAGCAAAAGCCACTCGGCGATTTGCCCGAGCGGCTCTTGCACATCAACTAGGAGAAGGATTGCCTCCATTCAGGACCGTCAAATTTGGTACTGTTGACGGCGGCGGCGGTGGTGGGGACGAAGCTCTCGTCGCCAACACCAAACTTTCCAGCTCCCGCAGCATTTCTCTCACATCATCGGTATTTCTCAGAAGCTGCGATATGATGGTCTGTTGGATTGATACGCCCTCCGCTTTTACAATAGCTTCGGCCCGCTTAAGCATGTGCTGTGCCGTGGGGGGAGACAGGAAGAGCTTGTCGCTCCGACTCCGAATTCCCTTGTCCACCTTACTGTAGTCATTTGTGGTCATGATGAACTTTGCGGCCTGTTTGCTATCGATCAAATGTCGTAGTTCTGCTTGTTTGGTGTTGGACAGCAAATCGACCTCATCGATAATGACGTAAGGTTCCGGATCATGCCCATTCACCGTGATCATTAGGCTTAGTGCATTCTCCAGGACGGTCATACTCGAGTCTTTGAGCGTAACGGCACTGAAACGTTCAGTATAGCTCTGGGTCACACCCAGGCATTTGTGCCGTTCGCGTATGATGATCTCGGCAGTCGTACTTTTAGCGGTCCCAAACGCGCCGTAAAGCAGGATACAGCCGTACCGCTGCCGCAAAGCATATTGGCGCAGGGCGTCCTCGATCGTGGGGTCTGCGAAGATCAGGTCATCAAAGCAGCTCGGCCTATGACGCTGCTCAAACGTAGTAACATTGCTCATTATGAACTCCGTAATATGTGTAATAAAAAGCAGCGCAGTGCTGCGCGCATGACGCAGCACTGCGTTTGTTAATGCTTTAAGCTGCGACGTCGGTCACAGAATCGGTCGACTGCTGCGCTTGGGCTGCAGTCGCATTATTTTGCGCACGCTTGTCAGCTTGCTGCTGCGCTGCATTTGCGTTGTCGTTCTCGGCTTGAAGTAGCTTCGCTTCACTAGCGAGGACACTTCGCAACAGAGTGGCATTGCGAACGCATCGGACGATTTCAAAATCGCCGGCAGCATTGCTACGAACTACGGCAAGCGAGAACGGAAGGCCCGTGCTCGTATCCGGTGTTAGATCAGCGCTGTTCGCAGCAATCGTTGCGAGCGCATCGCACTGCAACAAGAGCTCTGTGGCCTGCTCAGCAGATTCTCGTGCCTGCTGTGCGGGAGTCATGTTGCTCTTGGAAAGGCGTCGAACGTTTTCGATCCCTCCCAGGCCTACAACCCAGGCAGCAAGCTCATTCGGTTCCTTCTTGGCAGAGAGGGCTGCTCGAAGCACACGAGCGTAAGCAGCGGTCCTGCTGTTGTAGAGGCGAAAGACGTATCGAATGATCTTCGAAGTAAGGTGCGTACCGGCATTGAACGGAATACTCGACGCTTCCAGCTTTACTGTGAAAGCTTTCAGCATATGTCGGTCGCGATACAAACGCTGATAGGCCGCCAAGCAATCCGACAGTAGCGCCAAGAGCTTTGAGTTAGCACTGGCATACAGTGTCGAGTTCCAAGTCTGCTGCTCGTCATGCAGCTTATCCAGGAAGTCCAAGTTCTTGGCGTTGGTGATTGAATCAAAGTTAGTCATTTTCACTCCTTCTAGAATGCGCGGTGTTGCGCTCATTTGTTGTCTCACGGATCCTAAATTCGGCAACAAACGCCTTCGTCTGAATGACGAAGTGTCGTACATTTGACTTCTGGCCGGATTTGAGATGAACCCAGACGCAAAGCGTTTTATCTACGCTCCACCCATTTTCGACACGAAGATCATGTCGAGCCGCAGACCACCCGCTGCACCATATTCCAGCGCGCCGAGCTGGAAGTGCTCGATATTTTATTACTGGTGGGAATACCTTCGTTGTAACGAACAATACCAGGCCACCTGCAAGGCTCGGGGCCGCGGACCACTCGCCGAGCTGTACCAAGACTTCGGCAACGTCCACGAAGGATCGTTCAAACAGTGGTGGAAAGCACGGGGTGAATACCTATTTGCCGAGCCCCCGCCGCAGCACGTGGTGCGGGAAATCAAAAGCAATTCGATTTATCGGCCCCCGGGCGTAGCTGTTGTTCAGATTCCCCTTCAACAGCCGCTTCACGTCACCTTCGCTCAAATCCGCGGCCTGCTTTCAGACCGGGTCGTAAAAGCCAAGGGCACTGCCCCACGGCAAGTCGAGCTGAGCCGGGCTCTCTATCCGGTCGCGGCAAAAGCCCACCTATCTGCTCTAGCAGGCTGTTGAAAAATGCATCGCGGCGATCATTGGAAGATGATTCACTGATCTGAGAGTTCAGACGGGGCGATGATGCGCGGATCGGATGAGCGTTCGGGATCGCTGTTCAGCTATGTGGATCTGGAGGCTCGGGTTCGGG
>CALROF020000046.1:0-32325 GCA_943369775.1 Reyranella massiliensis 521 | reverse complement strand
AAGCCGAAGGCCGCACGGCCTCGCGCCGCTGGCGCCAATGGTTTCCGTCTACCTACCGCGACAGCTTCGATGCCGCTCAGGCCGTGGCCGACATCGTGCCGCTGCAGGCCACGCTCGAGGGCCGGCGGAATGCCGTACGCCTCGACCGCGAGCCAGGTTCGCCGCCACATCGTTTCACCTTGCGCCTGTTCCATCCGCGCGAGCCGATTGCTCTTTCCGACATTCTGCCGCCGGCCGAAAATCTCGGCCTGCGCGTCCTGAGCGAAGCGCCGTTCGTGCTGCGCGCGGAAGGCGGAGAGCCCGTAGCGCTGCAGGTGCTGAGCGTCGAAACCGCCGACAAGTCGCCGGTCGACCTCGCCGCCGCAGGTCCCCGCTTCGTCGAGACGCTCGACCGACTCTGGGCCCGCGCCTTCGAAAGCGACGGCCTGAACCGGCTGGTACTGGGGGCAGGCCTTGCCTGGCGCGAGGTCGCCATCGTCCGCGCCTACACAAAGTATCTGCGCCAGGCCGGCATTGCGTTCAGCCAGGACTATATGGAGCGTGCACTGGCGGCCTATCCGAAGGTCGCGCGCTTGCTGGTCGATCTCTTCGTCGCGCGTTTCGACCCGTCTCTCGGCGATGCGACCTCCGCCCCGCGTAAGGAAAAGGTCGAAGCCGTCGAAGCCACACTCGCGACCGCGCTCGAAGCCGTCACGACTCTGGACGAGGATCGCATCCTGCGGCGCTTCCATAACGCCGTGCTTTGTACCTTGCGCACCAACTACTGGCAGCCAGGCAGCGACGGTGCGCTGAAGGATTGGATCTCCTTCAAGATCGACAGTCGCGCCATCGACGACCTGCCAGCGCCCAGACCCCTTGTCGAAATCTTCGTCTACAGCCCACGCATGGAGGGCATCCATCTTCGCGGCGGCCGGGTCGCCCGCGGCGGCATCCGCTGGTCCGACCGGCGCGAGGACTTCCGCACCGAAATCCTCGGCCTGATGAAGACGCAGATGGTGAAGAACGCCGTCATCGTGCCCGTCGGCTCGAAAGGCGGCTTCTACGTCAAACAGCCGCCGGCGGGCGGTACGCGCGAGCAGGTCCAGGCAGAAGGCATCGCCTGCTATCAGACCTTGATCCGCGGAATGCTCGACATCACCGACAATTATGCAGGCGGAACCATCGTCCCGCCGGCCGCGGTGGTGCGCCACGATGGCGACGATCCTTATCTTGTCGTCGCCGCCGACAAGGGCACCGCCACCTTCTCCGACATCGCCAATGCGCTGGCGCGCGACCATGGCTTCTGGCTGGACGATGCGTTCGCCTCGGGCGGCTCGGCCGGGTACGACCACAAGAAGATGGGCATTACGGCGCGCGGCGCGTGGGAGTCGGTGAAGCGCCACTTCCGCGAACTCGGCCGCGATATCCAGACGACTCCCTTCACCGTCGCGGGCGTCGGCGACATGTCGGGCGACGTGTTCGGCAACGGCATGCTGCTGTCGCCACACATCAAACTCGTGGTGGCCTTCGACCACCGCCACATCTTTATCGACCCTTCGCCCGATCCGGCGACGAGCTTCGCCGAACGCAAACGGCTGTTCGACCTGCCCCGCTCCTCCTGGATGGATTACGACAAGAGCCTGCTGTCCGCTGGTGGCGCCGTCTTCGATCGCGCGGCCAAGTCGATCAGCCTGTCGGCCGAGGCACGGCAGGTGCTGGGCATAGAGACAGCGACATTGGCACCGCTCGACCTGATGCGCGCCATCCTGACCGCATCTGTCGACCTGCTCTATTTCGGTGGCATCGGCACTTACGTGAAGGCGTCGAGCGAAAGCCACGCCGATGCCGGCGACCGCACCAACGATACCTTGCGCGTCGATGCCGCGCAGATCCGGGCAAAGGTGATCGGCGAAGGCGCCAACCTCGGCTTCACCCAGCGTGGACGTGTCGAGGCCGCTCTCGCCGGCCGCAAGATCAACACCGACGCGCTCGATAACTCCGCCGGCGTCGATACCTCCGACCACGAGGTCAACATCAAGATCGCCACCGGCGGTGCGATTGCCGCCGGCACCCTCGCTGCGTCGGAACGCGACGCCCTGCTCTTCTCGATGACAGACGAAGTGGCGAGCCTCGTTCTGCGCCACAACTATCAGCAGAGCCAGGCGATCAGCATGGCCGAAGGCCAAGCCGCGGAAGAGCATGACCGCCTCGAACGCTTCATGCGAACTCTGGAGCGCAAGGGCAGGCTCAACCGCGCCGTCGAATTTCTGCCGGACTCGGCCGCCATGCGCGTGCGTGCCGCCAATCGCCAGCCGCTGACTCGACCCGAGCTTTGCGTACTGCTGGCCTATGCCAAGATCGACCTCAACGAAGAGATCCTCGCCTCCGACCTGCCCGACGATCCGCGGCTGGAGGAAGAGCTGTTGCGCTATTTTCCGGCGGCGTTGCAGGAGAAGTACCAATCGGCGATCCGCGGCCATCGTCTGCGCCGCGAGATCACGGCCCTGCAGGTAGTGAATTCGCTGGTCAACCGCTGCGGCCCGACCTTCGTGCACAATGTCGGCCAGCGCTCCGGTGCGTCGGCCGCGACCATTGCACGAGCCTTTACGGTCGTGCGCGACGCCTGGAAGCTGCGCACGCTCTGGGCGGACATCGAGGCTCTGGATCCTGCCCTCAAGGCCGAGGCCCAGATCCGCATGCTGGTTGCCTCGCAACGGTTCCTGGTGCGCACCGTGCAGTGGACCTTGCGCCGCCTGCCGCAGCCGCTCGATACGATCGCCGCCACCACAAAGCTCAGTGCCGCCGTGGACGCACTGGGTGAGTTGCCCGCCGATCTCATCGGCCAGGCCGAAGCGACCGCACTCGGCGAGCGGGCCGCCGCCCTCGAAGCGATCGGTGCACCTGCCGCCACTGCGCGCCAGGCTGCTGCCCTTGAAACGCTGGCGGCGGCAGGCGACCTCGCACTGGCGGCCGAAGCCAACGGCTGCAACATCGAGTCGGCGGCGCGGCTCTACTTCCGGATCGGCGAGCGCCTGTCGCTGGCATCGCTCGCCAGCGCCGCACAGAAACTGCCGCGCGAAGGCCAGTGGCCGTCGCAGGCAGCCCTTGCCATTCAGGACGATCTGGCGGGCTTGCACGCCGACCTGCTGAACTCGGCATTGCGCGCCGCGGGCGGCGGTAATTGCGACCCCGAAGATGCGCTCGCCAAATGGAGCGAGCCGCGGCAGCTTGCGCTGGATCGTGTCGACCGGCTGGTGAAGGAGGATTTCGCTGCCGCCGGTGCACTCGACCTCGCCATGCTGTCGGTCGCGACAGCCGAGTTGCGAACGCTGGTCTAATTCACCACATCAGGGCCAAGGAGAGGATCCATGACCGATAAGACCGTCGAGAAGAGCGAAACGGAGTGGCAGAAGGAGCTCGATCCGCTGCAGTACCATGTGCTGCGCAAGCACGGCACCGAACGCGCCTTCACCAGCCCGTTGAACGATGAAAAGCGCGCCGGCACTTTCCGCTGCGCCGGCTGCGGCGAGCCGCTGTTCGACTCCAAGACCAAGTACGAAAGCGGCTCCGGCTGGCCATCCTTCTGGGCGCCCATGGAAGGCGCGGTCGATACGTCGACCGACCGCAGCCATTTCATGACCCGCGTCGAAGTTCACTGCGCCAAGTGCGGCGGACATCTCGGCCACGTCTTCCCCGACGGACCGCAACCGACCGGCGAGCGCTACTGCATGAACGGCGCCGCACTCAAGTTCGACGAGAAGAAGTAACGCCGGGTCGATCGGGGAGTGCGTAGAGCTCCTCGATCAACTGGCGCAGATTGGCGCGAATCGCCCGCTCGTTGGCAATCCTGAGTCGCGCCTGGCCGTCGATGGCATCATCCATGGTCGCAGTGGCCGGCGTCGTGATCGCCTTGTCGTAAACGACCGCACCTGTTGCCACCTCCGTCAGCCTATAGGAAATCGTGGCGTTCACCGTCATGGCGAAGCCCGCGAACGGCTGCTCAAGCTTTTGCAGCACGGCATCGAGACGGAACCGGCCATTGTCCGCGCGACCGAGCCCCGATTCCATCAAGGCGCGAACCAACGCCTCCCGAAACTCGGGATTATCGACCTGGGAGGTCCATAGTGGCGAGGTCTTGCTGCCGCCGGTCACCTCGCCGGCCGTGATGGCACCGCGATAAGCCGATGCTGGCCCGGCGCCGATGCCGGCAACGTCGGGTACCATGGCCGATGGTGAGGCAGGCTTGGCGCAGGCGCCGAGCAACGCCAACGCAGCACTCAAGAGAGAAAGTCGAACGACGGTGGAGATGAAACGATGAGACATCGGCACCTCGAAGCGGAAGACGACCCCTCGGCGAGAGCTATAGCCCCTTCAGGAAGTCGATCAGCAACCTGTTAACGTCGGCAGCTCGCTCCTGTTGCACCCAGTGGCCAGCCCCTTCCAGGATATGGCTGCCACGCAACCCGGGTAGCGTCGTCGTGTAGGCCTCGATGTGGCTCATGGAGGCAGGGAAACGCAGCACACCGTCGCGGCTGCCCGCAATGAACATCGACGGCTGGCGGATCGGCTGGCCGCGCCAGGGGCTGCTGAGCTCCCAGTTGCGCCGCAGGTTGCGATACCAGTTGAAGCCGCCCCGGAACCCGGTGCGCGAGAATTCGCCGGCGTAGTAATCAAGATCGGCCTCGCTCAGCCACGGCGGCAGCTTCTCGGGATCGACCGTGTTGGACAGCAAGGTCCCGCCCGTGAGACGCGCGAAGCCCTTGTCCTTCTCCGTCATCTCGCCGCCGGCCGCATAGTAAATACGCCGCAGCGCGCCGCGAATGTCCTGCTGCAGTTCGGCCTCGGGCACGCCGGGCTTCTGGAAGTACTGCATGTAGAAGTCGTTGATGCCGTGCTTCTCCAGCGCAGACAGAATGTCGATATAACCGGGCGGCGAGTAAGGCACGCTCATGGCACAGACAGCGGTGAAGAGATCGGGCCGCCAGAGGGCAGCATGCCAGGCAACCGGTGCGCCCCAATCGTGGCCGACGATCACCGCCTTGGTCTCGCCGAGCGCCTTTACCAGCTCGGCCATGTCGCCCACGAGATTGAAGAGCGTGTACTGCTCGATCGGCTCCGGTGCCTGCGTGCCGCCATAGCCGCGCATGTCCGGCGCGACGGCGCGGAAGCCTGCCGCGCTCACTGCCTGCAACTGATGCCGCCACGAATACCAGCTCTCCGGCCAGCCATGACAGAACAATACCAGCGGGCCGCTACCGGCCTCGGCGTAGCGCATATGGATGTTGTTGGCGGTAGTCGTCTTGAGCGTGACGCCTGGGACGGGCGATTGAATCATGCGTGGTTTCCTCCGTTGGAAGGAAACCTAGCTGGAGTCGTCAGCCGCGCAAGTGAACAGGACGCGACAGGCGCGCCCGCACCGACGCGCGCGTGCCGAACAACAGCGAGCCCAAGAAGAAGAGGCTCGCGAAAAGCACGATCACCGGACCCGACGGCAGGCCCGCATGGAAGGACACGAGCAGACCGACCGCAGCCGAGGCGAAAGCCATGGGTGCTGCAATCGCCGTCATCGACCAGACCTCGCGGGCCCAGAAGGAAGCCGCCACCGCCGGCAATAGAATGAGGCCGAGCGCCATCAGCGTGCCCAGCGCCTGGAAGCCCGCCACCATGTTCAGCACGGCGAGCGACAGGAAGAGATAGTGATAGAGCGAGCCGCGCACGCCCATGGCGGCGAGGAAGCCGGGATTGAAGCACTCCACGACCAGCGGCCTGTAGATGGCCGCGAGACCGATCAGGGTCAGCGTTGCGGTCGACACGACCAGAATCAGCGCCTGATCGTCGACGGCCAGAATGGCGCCGAAGAGAATGTTCATCAGATCGACAGCCGAACCGCGCAACGACACGATCAGGACGCCGAGCGCCATCGCCGTCAGATAGGCGGCGGCGAAGCTCGCATCCTCACGCATGTTGGAGAAGCGCGCGATGACGCCGGAGAGGAGTGCCGTCGCGACCCCAGCAAGAAAACCGCCGAGGCTCATCGCCGGCAGCGACAGACCGCCGATCAGGAAGCCCATGGCAGCACCCGGCAGCAGCGAATGCGCCAGCGCATCGCCCATCAGACTCATGCGCCGCAGGATCAGGAAGACACCGATCGACGAGCCGCCCGCCGCAAGAGCGAGGCTCGCAACCAGGGCGCGGCGCATGAAGCCGAAATCGGCGAAAGGCGCGATCAGCGTGTCGTAGAGCATGGCAAAGAGAATGGGATCAGGCGCTGAGCCGCATCGGCACGTCGCAGGCATCGGCCTGCTCGTCCCAGGCTTCGGCCATGGCGCGGGCACGCAGCAGGTTCTCGGCCGAAAGCACGCGCGACGTCGGGCCCGAGTCGACCAACTCGCGTGCCAGCAGCAGCGAATTGGGAAAATCGCGTCGCACTTGATCGAGATCGTGCAGCACGGCAACGACGGTGCGCTTCTCTGCCTGCCAGCGGCGGATCACCACCATGAGGTCGGCGACGGTCTTGCTGTCGATCGCGGCGAAGGGTTCGTCCAACAGGACGAGATCCGCATCCTGCAGGAGCAGCCGCGCGAACAGGACGCGCTGGAACTGACCCACCGAGAGCGTGTCGATCGGCCGGCGCTCGAAGCCTCCAAGGCCGACCGCTGCGATCGCGTGCTGGGCGTCGTGGATGTCGGCGCTGTTGGCTGCCCCAAAACCACCGAAGCGCGACCAGCGTCCCAGCAGGACCGTATCGAGCACCGAGATTGGAAAGGAGCGATCGATTTCGGCTTGCTGCGGCAGATAGGCGATGCGACGAGCCGCACATTCGATGCGGCCCTCGACTCGCGGCGCCAGGCCGAGCATCGCCTTCAGGAGCGTGCTCTTGCCCGCACCATTGGGGCCGACGATGGCGGTCATCTCGGCCGCCGGAATCTCTGCCGATACGTGATGCACCGCCGGATGGCGGTCGTAGCTCACGGTCAGGTCGACCAGTCGGAGAGCGGCATTCATCTCTCGAACCTCAGGACAGCGCCCACCAGGCGCAGAGCCACAGCAGGCTGGACACGCCGAGTGCCACCGCCACACGGGCGGGAGCGCTCATGGCGAGCAGGAAAGTGCCGGGCGAAACGGGTCCATGCATGGGAGATATATTGTTATAATGTTACCCTCCCCGAGTCCAGCGAACGCGAGCATTGCGTTACCGTGGGCTAACCGTTTGTTGATTGGCAGCGAGGGCTGTGCGCGCGCATCTTCCGTCCATGATGAAATTCCCAGTCCCGGGCCGGAGATCTCTGCTGATCGGCGCTGCCGCCGCAGCAGGTGCCGCGTTGGTTGCCGGACGGCCGGGGCCGGGCATCGCCAAGCCTGGCCGTAAGGCGGCGGCCGAGGGGCCATGGGCTGTCGAGCTCTTCACCTCGCAAGGCTGCAATTCCTGCCCGCCTGCCGATGCCTATCTTGGCCGGCTCTCGATGCGACCGGATATCGTCGCGCTCTCCTTCCACGTCGACTATTGGGACTATATCGGCTGGAAGGATCCCTTCGCCTCACGTGAGACGACCGAGCGCCAGCGCGCCTACGCCCGCGTCCTGAAGCAGCGCTATGTCTACACGCCGGAGATGGTGGTCGACGGTATCGGCCACGACACCGGCCGCGATCCCGGTCCGATCGAAAGCTTGCTGACCGAAGCGCAGCGCCGGTCACCCAAGCGCGCAACGCCGGAGCTGTCCCGCGTTTCCAGCGGCCCACTCAGCATCAAGCTCGCGGCCTTCGACCTCGGAGATAAATCGGCCGACGTCACGCTTGCCGTCTACGATCGCCGTCACACCACGCCGATCAACAGCGGCGAGAACCAGGGACGTTCGCTGCAGAATTTCAACATCGTGCGCCATTTCGAACTGGTCAGCCGATGGAACGGTGCCGCGGCTGATTGGACTATTCCCGCCGAACGCATCGGCCCGCTTCAGGGTATGGCGGTGCTCGTGCAGCACGCCGATCACGGGCCGGTAATCGGCTGCAATAAGCTGGAGCCTGCCTACTCGGGCTGAGGGCTGGCCGCTCTCTCCAGTGGCCTTGCTTCCGCCATCCCTGCGCGCGATGGTGCGCAAATGTCGCTTTCCGGCGCCTCCGGCCGCCTGACCGCCGTCCTCGGCCCCACCAACACCGGCAAGACCTACCTCGCAATCGAGCGCATGCTCGGCCACGCGTCGGGCATGATCGGCTTCCCGCTGCGCCTGCTGGCGCGCGAGAATTACGATCGTATCGTGAAGCTGAAGGGCGCGAACCAGGTCGCGCTGATCACCGGCGAAGAGAAAATCGCCCCGCCCGGCGCGCGGTATTTCGTCTGTACGGTCGAATCCATGCCGCTCGATCGGCCGGTGTCGTTCCTTGCCGTCGACGAAGTGCAAATGGCGGCCGATCCCGAGCGCGGCCATTTCTTCACCGACCGGCTGCTGCATGCGCGCGGCATGACCGAGACCATGTTGCTGGGCGCCGACACGATCCGCCCTGTCCTGAACAGGTTGCTGCCCGATATCGACGTCGTGGCGCGGCCGCGTTTCTCCAAGCTCAGCTATGTTGGACCGAAGAAGGCGACGCGCCTGCCGCATCGCTCCGCGGTCGTGGGCTTCTCGGCCAACGAAGTCTATGCCATCGCCGAGTTGATTCGCCGCCAGCGCGGCGGCACGGCGATCGTGATGGGTGCTCTCAGCCCGCGCACGCGCAACGCGCAGGTCGAAATGTTTCAGTCGGGCGAGGTCGATTACCTCGTCGCGACCGACGCGATCGGCATGGGTCTCAACATGGACGTGAACCATGTCTGGTTCGCCTCGCTGCGCAAATACGACGGCCGTACCCTTCGCCCCCTGCGCAATGTCGAGATCGCGCAGATCGCCGGACGTGCCGGCCGCCACATGAACGACGGCACCTTCGGCACGACGGCTGAAGTCGGCGGCCTGGAGCCCGAAACGGTCGAGGCCATCGAGAATCACCGTTTCGATCCGCTACGCGACGTGCAGTGGCGCAATTCCGATCTCGATTTCCGCTCGGTGCAGGCACTCATCGCGTCGCTCAATGCCCTTCCGCCGCATCCTGCCCTGCAGCGCGTACGCGAACAGGACGATCAGCTCGCCCTCCAGGCACTGGCGGCGCATTCGGAATTCCTGCCCCGCCTGCACTCGCCGCGCCGGATCAGGCTGCTCTGGGACGTCTGCCAGGTGCCGGATTTCCGCAAGACGATGACAGAGGAGCACACGCGCCTACTCAGCCAGCTCTTCGAGCACCTGACGCAAGGCGGCGAGCGTCTGCCCGAGGACTGGATCGACGGACACGTGAAGCGGCTCGAACGCTACGATGGCGACATCGACACGTTGATGGCACGGATCGCGCACGTTCGGACGTGGACCTATATTTCACATCGTCCCGACTGGATTCAGCGCGCGACGCACTGGCAAGAGCGCGCAAGGGCTATCGAGGATCGACTTTCTGACGTATTGCACCAGCGTTTGACGCAACGGTTTGTCGATAGACGCGCGGCGTTGCTTGTACGAAGATTGCGCGATGAGGGTGAAATGAATTCGTCAGTCGCCGCAGCGGGCGAAGTGACGGTCGAGGGTGAACACCTCGGCCGCATCGAAGGCTTCCGCTTCGTTCCGGATGCGACAGAGGGACAGACCGATCAGAAGGCTGTGCTGAGTGCTGCTTTGCGCGCGTTGCGCCAGGATCTGCCGGCGCGCCTGCAGGCATTCACGAACAGCCCCGATGGCGAGATCGTGTTCGATGCGCAGCTTCGCGTGTGCTGGGGCGGTGGCCCCGTCGCGCGTCTGCTGCCGTCGGGCGACGTCTTGGCGCCCAAGGTCGAGGCCATCGCGTCGGACCTGCTCGACGGGCCGGCGCGCGAGGAAGTGCGCAAGCGCGCCGCAGTATGGGTGGAGACTCGCATCAGGCTCGGCCTCAGCGAACTGATGGATGCGCGCGCCACCACCGAATTGCCGCCCGGCGCGCGAGGCATCGTCTTCCAGCTTTGCGAGAGCCTCGGTGTGCTGCCACGCCGTCCGATCGAAGATCAGCTCGCGCAGCTTGCCGAAGAGGATCGTAAGGCACTGGCGCGACTCGGTGTGCGTGTCGGCGTCTATTCGATCTACTTCCCGAGCATGCTGAAGCCGGTGCCGATTCGTCTGCGCGCCGGTCTCTGGATGATCGCCAAGAATCGCGAGGCGATTCCGCCGCTGCCGGCCGAGGGCCGCACGTCGATGGATCTGCCGCGCGATGCCGAACGCGATTTCTACGCTGCCATCGGCTACCTGCCTCTCGGCGATCACGCGATCCGTGCCGACATGGTGGAGCGACTTGCTGCCATGGCCCGCCATGCTGTGCGCGACAGCCGCGAAGCCGGACGTCGCGCACAGCAGCAGGAAAAGCAGGAGAGGAAGCCCAGGGGCGAGGCCACTGCGCCCGCAACGCCTGCTGCCTCGGCCCCGTCAGCCGACGAGATCAGCGAATGGGCGATTGTGGCCGCTGCCTTCGGCGAAATGGAGCCGGTGGCGGATGTGGTCGACGCACCGCCCGAGATGGCAGCAGAAGCGCCTGCAGAGATAGCGACAGAGACGCCGGCCGAGACGGAAGCTGCGGCAGAACCCGCCGCGGAAGCTGCCACCGAACCGACGCCGGAACCCCAGGCGGAGACCACGGCAGAAGCAGCTGCTGAAACAGCGCCCGAACCCGAGGCCGAAGAAGCCAAGGCTGAAGAGGCTCTGGCGGCCGAAGAGCCCAAGGCGCAGCCCGACGCGAAGAAGGGACCGCGCCCCCTGCCGCCTGGCTGGTTCCGCGCGACGCCGCAGATGATGTCGTTGGTCGGCTGCTCGGAGCCCGAGATGGCCGACGTGCTGAGTGGCCTCGGCTATCGCGTGCATCCGCCGTCGGAAGAGAACGGCCCGTTGCATGCCTTCTCGATCAAGCCGCGCTTCGTGCGCGAGCGCGAGGAGCAGCGCGAACGCCAGCGCCAGCATCAGCGCGACCAGCGCGACCAGCGCCGCCGCGAGCGGCCGGAGCGACCGAACGAGCGGCAGTTCTTTGCCGATTCGCCACGGCCACCGCGCGGCAAGGACGATCGGCCCCGCAAGGACGGGCCGCGGCAAGATCGCCCGCCAAACCAGGGCAAGGACGGTCGCCCGCCACAGGAGAACAGGGGACGCGACGACAGGCGCGGCCCGCGGCCACCGCGTCGCGACAGCGGCGGACCGGCCCTGCGCCTCTTCGCCACGACCGAGACGAAGGGTGATGCAGCGGCAGATTCGCCGTTCGCCAAGCTGCTCGAGCTGAAGCTCGGCGGAAAGAAATAGCCCCACCGTGGAACGCTGACGCGCGATGCGTCTCGACAAGTGGCTCTGGCACGCCCGCTTCTTCAAGACGCGTTCGCTGGCCACCCGCTACATCGAGAAGTCGCGCTGCCGTATCGACGGCCGAGTCGTCGACAAGGCACACGCCACGGTGGCGCCCGGCATGGTCCTGACCTTTGCACTGGGACCGAAAGTCCGCGTGGTGCGGGTCGTTGCTTTGGGGGAGCGGCGCGGCCCCGCGCCGGAAGCGCGTTCGTTGTATGAGGAGATCGAACCGCGGTGATTCGGCAGTCTTGCGCGGCCGTGTCCATCGCGTTAAGCACGCGACGCTCGTTTAGGAATTCGTATGACCTATGTCGTGACCGAGGCTTGCATCAAGTGCAAGTACATGGACTGCGTTGAAGTTTGCCCCGTGGACTGCTTCTACGAGGGCGAAAACATGCTGGTCATCAATCCGGATGAGTGTATTGACTGTGGTGTCTGCGAACCGGAGTGCCCGCCTAATGCGATCCTTCCCGACACGGAGTCGGGTTTGGAAAAGTGGCTGGAGCTGAATCGCGGCCTTTCGGCCTCCTGGCCAAACATCACCCGCAAGGGCGAGGCACCGGCCGACGCCGAGGCCTTCAAGGACGAAAAAGACAAGTTCGAAAAGTATTTCAGCGACAAGCCCGCTGCGCGATAGAAACGACCGTTCGCAAGTCCTTTATTGCACCTTTTGCAACAGCCATGCGGATGTTGCATGGGCCTACCGTTGCCTAAATGCAACATAGGCCCTGACTCCGCGCGGATTCTCTGATATAACAATCCTGCTGGAAGCGGTCCGGAATCCGGTTTGTCGCCAGCTCGGTGTCCGTGTCGGTATCCGATAACAACTTACCGATACAGAGGCATCGGGCGAGCACACAGGGGAGTGTGCGCGGCGGGTCGCGGTATCGCTGAAAGCGGGGCTGGTTGTGAAGGGACTCGAGGATATGTCCAAGCCGAAGAAGGTAGTGGCGAAGGCGAAGGAGTATGCCTTCGAGAAGGGCGATTTCGTGGTTTATCCAACCCACGGCGTCGGTCAAGTCATTGATATTGAAGCGAAGGAAATCGCCGGGCACAAGCTCGACCTGTTCGTGATCTCGTTCGAGCAAGAGCGCATGATGCTGCGCGTGCCGGTGGCGAAGGCCAAGATTTCCGGTCTGCGGAAGCTCAGCTCGCGCAAGATCATGGAAAGCGCCTTGGTGACCCTGAAAGGCCGCAGCCGCGTGAGCCGCGCCATGTGGAACCGTCGCGCGCAGGAATACGAAGCCAAGATCAATTCGGGCGACCCGGTGTCGATCGCCGAAGTCGTGCGCGACCTGCACCGCAACGCCGGCCAGCCGGATCAGTCCTACAGCGAACGCCAGATTTACGAGGCGGCGCTGGATCGCCTGGCCCGCGAACTCGCGGCTGTCGAGCAGATCGACAAGGATCTCGCCACCCAGAAGCTGAACAGCGTCCTGCAGAAGGTCGCCTAGGCCTGGAGCCGCTGGAACGAGCCGAAAGGCGGCCGACAGTCCACTGTCGCGCCGCCTTTTTTATGTGCACTGTCCATAAATGAACAATTCACCCGCCTCGATTGCCCGCCTGCGGCACGGTGGCTGCACCTGGGCGTTAGGCGGATTGTCTGGCGACGACTTGGCGCTGGAGCGCCTGTCCGCCGTCCTGTTGTCGCGCTGGCAATCGGGCGACCGGCTGGTCGTGCTGGGCAACATGCTAGGGCCGGCGGGCGATCCGGCGCGGGCCCTCGATCTCATGCTGCTGCTGCGCCGCCGCCTCCTGGCCCGGCCGGGCGCGGAGGTCGAGGATTTCGTCTTCCTGCGCGGCGCCCAGGAGGAGATGTGGCACAAGGTGCTGCAGCTCCAGTTCGCCATGTCGCCCCTCGACGTCCTCGACTGGATGCTGGCTCGTGGCCTCATGGCAACGATCGAAGCCTACGGTCATTCCATCGCCGAGGGCAGGATCGCCAGCCGTAACGGCCCATCGGCCATTGCCCGCTGGACCGCCGGCCTGCGCAGACGCCACATGCAGCAGCCAGGCCATCCCGATCTGCTGAATTCGCTCATGCGGGCGGCCCTCAGCGCCGACGGCCGCATCGTTTACACCGCCGCAGGCGCCGATCCCGCGCGGCCGCTCGATGAGCAGGCCGATGCCTTTTGGTGGAGTGGCGCGTCCGACAGTGTGCTCGACAGTGCTCTCGCCCAGGCCCGCGATGGCGGCTGGCCGGCGATCGATCGGCTGGTTCGCGGCACGGGCCCGGCCAACAACGTCATCGACGAAAGCGGCCGCGTCCTGACGGTGGCACGCGATCAGCCGACGCTGGTCGGCCTCGATGCCGACGGCGCCGTGCTGGAGCGCATCGAACCCTGACTACGGCTCGATGATCTTGATCTCGGACCGGCGCGTGAGATCGGCCGGCGTCTCGGCGGCGTTGAGCACCAGCAGCCTTTCCATCCGCAGCGTTTGATAAGGCATGCGGGCGGCGAGTTGAGCCGCCGTCGAGCCTGCCGGCGAGACAATGCGCAACCGATAGGGCCTGAGCGCTGCCGCTTCCGCGTCGGAAAGCGAGCGGAAGCTGCGGGCAGCGTTCAGCAGCACTTCGATCTGGCGATCCTGACCGGGGCCTTCGCTCATCAGATTGAAGTAACAGATGCGCTCGCCATGGCGGACGATGACGTACCGCGCTTGCGCCAGCCCCGTGTCGGAGCCGCGGGGCCGGGCACCGATTGCCGCTTCCGCGCCACCGATCTCGGTGGCCTGGATGTCGGTCGGCGTAGGCTTCAGTTTGTTGCGCATCCAATCGTCGAGCCGGCCATCCACCTGATCGGTCGTGCAGGAGAAGAACATCAGCGAGCGATCGCGGCCGGCAGCCAGCACGCCGTCGTTTTCGTTGAAGACGAAGAAGCCGGCGGGTGCGGTGAAGCCCAACCGCAAGGTCGGATGCAGGAACGACGTGCCGCGCACGAAGCCCTCGTTCGCCGGATCGTCGACCGACATGCCGTTGATGGCCGCAAAGTATTCCTTCTGATCGGATTCACCCGGCGCCGCAGTTGCCGGCAACGACGCAAGCGCCTCCAGGCGCTCGACCGGTGCCGGATGGGTGGAAGACGCACTCGGGCGATCGCCGACATCCGACGTTTCGCCCATGATCTGCGCTTCGAGCTGCGACTGGCGACGCAGGCGATGGATCAGTGCCTCCATGGCGCTGCCGCGATAGCCCGCCTTGGTGATGTAGGTGAGGGCGAGCCGGTCGGCTTCGAGTTCCTGTTCGCGCGAATAGCGTCGCAACGCCAGCAGGCCGGCACTGGCAACCGACCGGCCAACCGTGACGGAGCCACTGGTCGTCGCCGCGGCCACGGCAGCGTCGAGCATGTCCTTGCGCACACGGGCACGCTGCGCGGCATGCCGCTGGACGAGATGGCCGAGCTCATGGCCGAATGCCGCAGCGAGTTCGGCCTCGTCTTCGAGGATCGCCAGCAAACCGCGTGTCACGAACACATACCCCGGCACGGCGTGCGCGTTCGCCAGCGGCTGGTCGAGCACGACGAAGCGATAGGTGCCGGGGAGTCCAGCAGCCGCGACGACACGTTGGCCGACGCGATCGACATAGGCTTGCAGCGCGGGATCGTCATAGGCCGGCCCGACCAACCTCTCGACCTCGCGCGGCAACGCCGACGCGCCGCGGCTCGCCGACACAGCGCTTGTCTGCGGCGGAGTGACCTGTGGCGCGCAGCCGGCAACGGCCGTCAGGATCGCGACGGCCGCCAGAATCCCGCGAAAATTCACGATTCCTCAACACGGCGCAGCAGGCGCCGTATCGACCTTAGACGTTTGGCCAAGGCTGCTGCAATCGCCGCAAGGCTGGAATGATGGCTGCCTCTATGGCAGTGATGACGGAAGGTATTCGCATGCCGCGTTCTGAGACTCCGCTTCGCTCCGACCTGTTTCCCGAAATCTCGCCCTACGCCAGCGGCATGCTGGCGGTCGATGGGCGACACACGATCTATTGGGAACAGAGCGGCAATCCGGAAGGCGTACCCGTCGTCTTTCTGCACGGTGGCCCCGGAGCGGGTTCTGCACCGGTGCATCGCCGGTTCTTCGATCCGCAGTTCTATCGTGTCGTCGTCTTCGATCAGCGTGGCTGCGGCCGCTCCATGCCGCTCGGCGAGTTGCAGGACAACACGACAGACGATCTCGTCTCCGACATGGAGAAGCTCAGGACGCATCTCGGCATTCAGCGCTGGCTCCTGTTCGGCGGCTCGTGGGGGAGCACCCTCGCGCTCGCCTACGGCCTCGCCCATCCGGACCGCACAGCAGGCTTCATCCTGCGTGGCATCTTTCTCGGTGCCCGGCCGGAGATCGACTGGTTCCTGCACGGCATGCGGACAATCTTCCCAGAAGCCTGGCGCGACTTCGCCGAGCACCTGCCAGAAGGCGAGCGTTCCGATTTGCTCGGCAACTACTATCGCCGCCTGATCGATCGCAATCCCGACCGGCATCGCCCCGCGGCGCGCGCCTGGAGTCGCTACGAGGCGGCATGTTCCACACTTTATCCGACCGTGCGGGCCCCCTTCGAAACCGACCATGGCGGCTTTGCGCTCGCCCTGTCGCGTATCGAGGCGCACTACTTCGCCAACGGCACCTTCGTGCCCGAAGGCTGGCCCTGGGCACAGCTCGAACGGGTGCGCCATCTGCCGTGCACCATCGTGCAGGGCCGCTATGATATCGTCTGTCCGCCCATCACCGCCGATGCGCTGGCGCGCGCCTGGCCTGAAGCACGCTATGTCGTGGTGCCCGACGCCGGTCACAGCGCGCTCGAGCCCGGCATCCGCGCCGCATTGGTCAACGCCACCGAAAGCTATCGTCTGTCGCTCAGCGACGAAGAACTCTTCGCTCCACGTTTTCCCTGGGAAGCCTGATGTCGTTTGAACTTCCGCCGGAGCAGACCGGCACCGCTGCCTGGTATGGCCCCGATGTTTCCCGGCGTGATGACTGGCTGATGCCGCTCGCCGCCGCCGAGGTCGCCGAAGTCGAAGCGGCAACGAAAGCGCTGGTCGCACGCGATGCCGACATCGCCGCCATCACGGCGCGCGACTTCCCGCTGCCGACGCTCGGCGCCAAGCTGCGCGCTCGTGTCGACGACGAAGTGCTGAACGGGCGCGGCTTTCTGCTGCTGCGCGGCCTGCCGGTCGAGCGCTGGTCGATGGCGGAAGCCGCGACGGCCTTCTTCGGACTAGGTGCCCATCTCGGCTCGGCCCGCTCGCAGAACGGTAAGGGCCACGTGCTTGGCCATGTCCAGGACCTCGGCCTCGATGTGAAGGACCCCAACGTCCGCATCTACCAGACGCACGAGCGCCAGACCTATCACACCGATTCCTGCGATATCGTCGGCCTGCTCTGCCTCAAGACCGCCAAGTCGGGCGGCCTGTCGGCGCTGGTGAGTTCGACGACGATCTTCAACGAGATGCGTCGCCAGCGGCCCGATCTGCTGCAGCTCCTGTTCCAGCCGCTGGCCACCGACCGGCGCGGCGAGGTGCCGGAGGGCCAGAAGCCCTACTTCGAAATCCCGGTGTTCAACTGGCACAAGGGCTATCTGACGGCGATCTATCAGCGCCAGTACATCGACTCCGCGCAGCGCTTTGCCGATGCGCCGCGGCTTTCGCCCGCACAGGTCGAGGCGCTCGATATGTTCGACCAGCTGGCCAACGATCCAAAGCTGAACCTGTTCATGGAGTTCAAGCCGGGCGACGTACAGCTCGTGCACAATCACACCATGCTGCACGACCGCACCGGCTTCGAGGATTGGCCAGAGCCCGAACGGCGCCGGCATCTCCTGCGCCTCTGGCTGGCGGCAGGCAGCGGGCGGCCGCTGCCCGAGATCTTCGCCCAGCGCTACGGCACGGTGACGGTCGGCGATCGCGGCGGCATCATCGTGCGCGGCACCAAGTTCCACGCGCCACTCGAGGCTGTTTGAGCGCAGTTGACCTGACGCAAGGTCATCCCTAAGTGAAGGCCGCTCGAAGAGACCACAAACACTAGGGACAACGTATGGCCAGCGATCCAACCGCGGGCGGCGCCCCGGCGGATATGCCGGTCGAAACGCCCGACAGCACTCTCGAAATTCCCGCCAAGCCGGAAAGCGCTGCCGACTGGCAGCGCCTGGTCGAGCAGCTCCAGGCCGAGAAGGCCGACCTGCAGGACAAGCAGCTTCGTGCGCTGGCCGAGGCGCAGAACGTGCGCCGCCGCGCCCAGCAGGATGTCGAGAAGGAGCGCAAGTTCGGCATCGAGCGTTTCGCCCGGGACGTCCTTTCCGTCGCCGACAATATCGGCCGAGCGCTATCGGCCTTGCCGGCCGACCTCGAGGCCGTAGATCCGGCCGTGCGGAACGTCGTGGTCGGCGTCCAGGCCACCGAGCGCGAATTGCAGTCGGTGCTGGAGCGCCACGGGGTCACCCGCGTCGAGGCGCTGGGCAAGCCCTTCAACGCCGAATTCCACCAGGCGATGATGGAGGTCGAGGACCCGAGTGTCCCCTCCGGAACCGTCGTCCAGGAGCTGGCTCCGGGCTATCTGATCGCCGGCCGGCTGCTGCGCGCCGCCATGGTCGGGGTTTCCAAGGGCGGCCCCAAGGCCAGCCCCCAGGCGAGCAACGAGAACTAGCCAGGTCTTTTCCCGGGGCGATCCCGTCCTGGGAAAGCCAGCCCTCCAAGAATCGACGTTAGGCGGCAAAACAACGCTTTCAAGCCGCGAATTTGGTCCTTAAGTCCATTGCAGGCGGCCACTTAGGACCTATATAGCCCCTGTCCTGACCCGGTTTTTCCGGCAGGTAACATTTTGTGGGGGTAGATCGGGTGCCTTTGGGGCCGGGTCGACCTGCCTAGGGAAGTGAGCAGTATCATGGCGAAAGTCATTGGCATCGATTTGGGTACGACCAACTCGTGCGTCGCGGTTATGGAAGGCGGCGACACCAAGGTCATCGAGAATTCGGAAGGCGCGCGGACGACCCCGTCCATGGTGGCCTTCACCGACGGCGGCGAGCGACTGGTCGGCCAGTCTGCCAAGCGCCAGGCCGTCACCAATCCGCTGAAGACCCTCTACTCCGTGAAGCGCCTGATCGGGCGCCGCTTCGACGACCCGATGGTCTCGAAGGAGATGTCGCTGGTGCCCTTCAAGATCGTGAAGGCATCGGGCGGCGACGCGTGGGTCGAGGCCAACGGCCAGCAGTACAGCCCGAGCCAGATCTCGGCCTTCATTCTCGGCAAGATGAAGGAGACCGCCGAGGCCTACCTCGGCGAGAAGGTCGAACAGGCGGTCATCACCGTCCCGGCCTATTTCAATGACGCCCAGCGCCAGGCGACCAAGGACGCCGGCCGCATCGCGGGCCTCGAAGTGCTGCGCATCATCAACGAGCCGACGGCTGCGGCCCTTGCCTACGGCATGGACAAGCGCAAGACCGGCACCATCGTGGTCTATGACCTGGGTGGCGGCACGTTCGACGTGTCGATCCTCGAGATCGGCGACGGCGTGTTCGAGGTGAAGGCGACCAACGGCGACACCTTCCTGGGTGGCGAGGACTTCGACCAGCGCGTCATCAGCTACCTGGCGGACGAGTTCAAGAAGGAGCAGGGCATCGACCTGCGCAACGACAAGCTCGCCCTGCAGCGCCTGAAGGAAGCGGCCGAGAAGGCCAAGATCGAGCTCTCCACTGCCAAGGAGACCGAGATCAACCTGCCGTTCATCACGGCCGATGCCAGCGGTCCGAAGCATCTCGTGATCAAGCTGTCGCGCGCCAAGCTCGAGACCCTGGTCGAAGACCTGGTGCAGCGCACCCTCGAGCCCTGCAAGGCAGCGCTCAAGGATGCCGGTCTGCAGGCGGGTCAGATCGACGAGGTCATCCTGGTCGGCGGCATGACGCGCATGCCGAAGGTCATCGAGGTCGTGAAGCAGTACTTCGGCAAGGAGCCGGCCCGTAACGTCAACCCAGACGAGGTCGTCGCGGTCGGCGCAGCGGTCCAGGCGGCTGTGCTGAAGGGCGAGGTCAAGGACGTCCTGCTGCTCGACGTGACGCCGCTGTCGCTCGGCATCGAGACGCTGGGCGGTGTGTTCACGCGCTTGATCGAGCGCAACACGACGATCCCGACCAAGAAGAGCCAGACCTTCTCGACGGCCGACGACAACCAGACCGCGGTCACCATCCGCGTGTTCCAGGGCGAGCGTGAGATCGCCGCCCAGAACAAGATGCTGGGCCAGTTCGATCTGGTGGGCATCCCCCCGGCACCGCGCGGCGTACCGCAGGTCGAGGTCACCTTCGACATCGACGCCAACGGCATCGTGCAGGTCTCGGCCAAGGACAAGGCCACCGGCAAGGAGCAGCAGATCCGCATCCAGGCTTCGGGCGGCCTCAGCGAGGCCGACATCCAGAAGATGGTGAAGGACGCCGAGCTGCACGCCGAGGAAGACAAGAAGAAGCGCGAGCTGATCGACGCCCGTAACCAGGGCGAGGCTCTGGTCCACTCCACGACCAAGCACCTGGCCGAGTACGGCGACAAGGTCAGCCCCACCGAGAAGGCCGAAATCGAGGGCGCGCTCGAAGGGCTGAAGACGGCGCTCACGGGCGAAGACGTCGAGGCGATCAAGGGCAAGACCAACGATCTCGCCCAGGCCGCGATGAAGCTGGGCGAGGCCATGTACAAGGCCCAGCAGGCTGAAGCGCAGGCCGGTGCGGCGGCAGGCGCTGCCGGCGCCGCAGGCGGAGCCGCGAACGAGGCGAAGGGCGAGAAGGTCGTCGATGCCGAGTTCGAGGACGTCACCGACAAGAACAAGAAGACCGGCTCCTGATCAGGAGCAACGAACAGGACAAACGGCCTCCCGCGCAAGCGGGAGGCCGACCTGCAAGGGGCATCTTTTGATGTGCATGTTGGGGGCCGCGTAGAGCGCTATGTCGCAGGACTATTACGAGTTGCTGGGAGTCGGCCGTGCGGCCAGTGCCGACGACATCAAGAAGGCATTCCGCAAGCTCGCCATGCAGCATCACCCGGATCGCAACCAGGGTGACAAGGAAGCCGAGAAGAAATTCAAGGACATCAACCACGCCTACGACATCCTGAAGGATCCCGAGAAGCGCGCCGCTTACGACCGTTACGGACCGGCGGCCTTCGAAGGCGGTGCCGGCCCCGGTGGCCCGTTCCAGGGCGGCCAGGGCTTCGATTTCGGTTCGGTGTTCGGCGACATCTTCGAGGAGATGTTTGGCGCCGGCGGCGGCCGCGGGCGTCCCGGCGGGCGTGGCGACATGCGCGGCCAGGACCTGCGCTTCAATCTCGAGATCACGCTGGAACAGGCCTACGGCGGCACCGAAGCCACGGTGCGCGTGCCGAGCTCCATCTCCTGCGAGGCCTGCCATGGCAGCGGCGCTGAGCCGGGCTCCAAGCCGCAGCAATGCCCTACATGCAATGGCCGCGGCCGTCTCAGGGCCCAGCAAGGCTTCTTCACCGTCGAACGCACCTGCCATACCTGTCACGGCGCGGGCCAGGTAATCGACAAGCCCTGCCGCACCTGTGCAGGCCAGGGCCGTGTGCGGCGCGAGAAAACGCTCAAGGTGAACATTCCGGCCGGTGTCGAGGACGGCACCCGCATCCGCCTCACGGGCGAAGGCGAGGCCGGCGCGCGCGGTGGACCGGCGGGCGATCTTTATGTGTTCCTGTCTGTGCGCCGCCACCAGCTCTTCGAACGCGAAGGCGCCGACGTGCATTGCCGCGTGCCGATCTCGATGGTGCAGGCCACGCTCGGCGGCAGCATCGAAGTGCCGACCCTCGACGGCAAGATGGCGCGCATCAACATTCCGGCTGGCGCCCAGGGCGGCCACCAGTTCCGCATGCGCGGGAAGGGCATGCCGATCGTGCGCTCCAGCCAGCACGGCGACATGTACATCGAGATCAACGTCGAGACGCCGACCAACCTGACGTCCAAGCAGAAAGAACTGCTCAAGGAGTTCGAGAAGGCCGGCAAGACCAGCCCTGAATCCGAGGGCTTCTTCAGCAAGGTCAAGGAAATGTTCGGCGGCTGACGGTGAGTCTCGCCGCGTCGCTCTCGGATATTGTCGTCTCGGCTTTGCTGCCGGTCGCTTCTGCTTCCCTGATCTTTCTCGCCGAAGCAAAGGGCCCGCTTTCCGGTCCGATCCGGAAAACCCGCGGGATTGTCGCGCCGTACTTCGGGGCAGTCGCCATATTGTTCGGCCTGTTTGCTGCCCTGCTGGCGAGCGACGTGTGGCAGAAGACCAACGAAGCCAAGCGCGCCGTGCTGGCGGAAGCTCATGCCGTCGAGACGCTGGGTTATTTCGCACGCGCCAACGGCCTGGAGGAGCTGATCTTTCCTCGCCTGAAGGCCTATGCGAAGGCAGCGAGTGCGGAGGATCCCTATTCGTCGGCGATCGGTCCGGCCCGCAACGAAACCGACAAGGCTGCCCTCGATATCCTCACGACGGTCTCGCAGGCCTACGGCCTCGACGGTCCCACCCGTTCGGCGATGCTGACGACGGCTCGGGAACTCCTACGTGCCCATGACAATCGCTTGAGCCTCGCCAACGACGTAACGGCGCCCATCAAGTGGGTCGCGATCGTGGTCCTAGGCGCACTGACGCAGATCGCCCTGCTTCTGGTTCATGTCGACAATCAACGTGCCATGCGGGCAGCGGTCGGCCTGTTCACCGTCGCGTTCGCTTTCTGTCTGGTGGTCGTCACGATCTTCGACGTGCCCTTCGACACCATCCTGAGAAACGAGCCCGCGGCCAGTCTCAACTTCACCTTGGGCAGTCTCTAGGCCGCCAGCACGCAACGCACGGCGTGAGCGGCCTCGACCTCGCGCAGAGATGGCACCGCTGCCGTGCAGTCCGGCCTGACGAACTTGCAGCGCGGCGCGAAGCTGCAGCCACCCGGCACCTCGGCAAGATCGGGTGGCGCGCCGGGGATCGCTTCCAATCGCTGGCCCCGCATCCCGTCATGTACCGTCGAGGCCAGCAGGCCACGGCTATAGGGGTGCTGTGGGGCGTCGACCATGCGCTCGACCGGCGCCAGCTCGACCAGCTTGCCGGCATACATGACGCCGATCCGGTCGGACACCTCGACGGCCACCCCGATATCATGGGTGACGAAGATCACGCCAAGGTCGAACTCGCGCTGCAGCTCGCGGATCAACAGAAGGACCTGGATCTGGACGGTCGCGTCGAGTGCGGTGGTCGGTTCGTCCGCCAGCAGCAGGCTGGGATTGCAGGACAGCGCCAGGGCGATCATGGCGCGCTGGCGCATGCCGCCCGACATCTCGTGTGGGTAGGCCTTGAGCCGCTGCTCGGGCGAGGGGATGCGCACCATCTCCAGCAGCTCGCGCGCCCGCTTCCAGGCATCGCGGTCGCTCTTGCCGGTATGCCGGCGCACCGTCTCGGCGATCTGCTGGCCGATGGTGAAGACCGGATCGAAAGCCGTGGCCGGTTCCTGGAAGATCATGGCGACCCGCTGGCCGCGCAAGTCGGAGAGCGCCCGCGGTCCCATCTCCAGGACTTCGTCACCTCCGAGCTTGATGCTGCCCGACCAGCGCGTGCGGTGTTCCGGATGCAGCCGCAGGATCGAGCGCAGGGTGACGCTCTTGCCGGAGCCCGATTCGCCCAGGATCCCAAGCGTCTCGCCGCGCTTCAGGTCGAAGCTGACGCCGTTCACGGCATGCACCGTGCGGTCGGGCGTGACGAAGGTCACGTGGAGGTCGCGGACCTGCAGGAGATCGCTCATGCCGTCACCGCCTTGGAATGACCGGAGCCTGCGACGCGCATGTGGCAAGCGACCGACTGCGATCCGGTATCGGCCAGAGGCGGCTCGACGCGTGCACAGACGTCCTCGGCGAAGGGACAACGCGTGCGGAAGCGACAGCCGGACGGTGGATTGATCGGGTTGGGCGGATCGCCCTGGATCGGCGCCTCGTGCGTGCGCTTGCGCGGATCCATCGACGGCCGTGCCGACAGCAGCGCCTTCGTATAGGGATGCTGCGGATCGCCATAGATCGCCTCGACAGGCCCCAGCTCGACGATCTTGCCGAGATACATCACCAGCACGCGGTCGCTGAGATACTGCACGACATTGAGGTCGTGGCTGATGAAGACATAGGTGAGGTCGAGCTCCTTCTTGAGATCGACCAGCATGTTCAGCACCTGCGCCTCGACAGACTTGTCGAGCGCCGACACCGCCTCGTCGAGGATGATCAAGCGCGGGCGAAGCGCCAGGGCGCGTGCGATGTTCACGCGCTGGCGCTGGCCGCCCGACAGTTCGTGCGGATAGCGATCGGCGTAGTTCACCGGGTCGAGGCCGACCTTGGCCAGCAGGTCGCGCACGCGCTCGCCGGCCTCGGCGGCCGGCAAGCCGTGCGCCCGCGGCGCGAAGGCCAAGGTCTCGGCGATGGTGAGGCGCGGATTGAGCGAGGCGTAGCTGTCCTGGAACACCATCTGCACCTGCCGGCGCAGCTCGTTCACCGTGATGCCGTGCGGCTCGTCGACGGGATCGCCGTCCAGCACCATCGTGCCCTTGTCGGGCTTGATCAGCCGGATCAGCAGCCGCGCCACCGTCGACTTGCCACATCCTGATTCGCCCACGACACCCAAAGTCTCGCCCTTGGCGACCGACAGAGTGAGATCGTCGACGGCGCGCACGACCTTGGTAGTGCGACCGAGAAGACCGCCCGCGACAGGGAAATGCTTGCGCAGGCCTGTGGCCAGCAGAAGCGGCTGCGCCGGGCCGCCGCGATCCTGAATGGGGAGCAATGTGTCCATGTCAGGCCTTCACATCCATGGCTGACCGCAATCCGTCGCTCATCAGGTTGAAGCAGATCGAGGTGATGAAGATCATCACGCCCGGCAGCGCTGCCAGGACCGGATTGACGTAGATCGCCTGGCGCAGGGTATTCAGCATCAGGCCCCATTCCGGCTCCGGCGGCTTGACGCCGAGGCCGAGGAAGCTCAGGCCCGCGGCGAGGATGATCGCTACGCTGATCAGCGAGGTGGCGTAGACCAGGATCGGCCCCAGCACGTTGCCGAGCACATGGACCCGCACGATGGTGAGCGCAGATGCGCCGCTCGCCTTGGCGGCGTCGACGAAATCGAAGCCGCGCACCTGTGTGGTCACACTCTCTGAAACACGACAGATCGGCGGGATGAAGACCAGGGTAAGCGAGAGCAGCGTGTTCTCCGTGCCGGCTCCCATCGCGCCCGACAGCGAGATCGCCAGCAGCACCGAGGGGAAGGCGTAGAACACGTCCATGACGCGCATGATCGCCATGTTGACCTTGCCGCCGACGAAGCCAGCCGTGATGCCGAGCAGGCCGCCAATCAGGAGGGCGCAGAGGACTGGCGTCACACCCATGAAGAGCGAGAGCCGGCCGCCATAGATCAGGCGGGCGAACATATCGCGACCCAGCTCGTCCGTGCCCAGCCAATGGTTGGGCGAGCCCAGCGGATAGAGGCGGCGCATCATCGACGTCTTGTACGGATCGGCAAGGCCCAGCCATGGGGCCACGATCGAGGCCAAGACGATCAGGATCAGAACGGCGGCGCAGATCAAGGTCACCGGATCGCGGCGCAGGCGGCGACCGACCGACTGCCAGTAGCCGCGCGAGGCCGAAGAGGGCGTCGGCTTCACCAGGACGGCGCCACCGATATCGAGCGACGGGCTTTGGACGGCCATGGCTTCAGCCTCGCTTGATTCGGGGATCGACCATGGTCTGGATCACGTCCACGGTCAGGTTCAGCAGCATGAAGAAGCCGGCTAGCACCAGCGTCGTGCCCTGCAGGATCGGCAGGTCGCGACGGAAGATGGCGCTGTTCAGCAGGAAGCCGGTGCCCGGCCAGGCGAATACCGTCTCGATCAGGATCGACCCGCCGATCAGGTTGCCGGCCTGCAGCCCCATGACGGCGAGGCATGTGGGCGCTGCATTCTTCAGCACATGGAACAGGATCTGACGGTCGCGCATGCCCTTGGCCTGCAGCGCCGTCACGAACTCCATGCTGAGTGTCTCCTTCACCGTGGAGCGCACGGTTCGGGTGACCACGCCGAGCGGGATTACGGATAGGGCGATGGTCGGCAGCACCATATGGGCAAGGTGTGCGCGGTCGAATCGCCAGCCGGTCGAGTTCTCCGGGCCGATGCCCATGGGCGGCAGTGCCCCCAGTTCGACCGCGAAGATGATGACCAGCACAATCGCCAGCCAGAAGTGCGGAACGCTGACGCCCACCAGCGAGATCAACGTCACCAGCCGGTCGACGATGCGCGACTTGGCGTAGGCCGCGGCGGTGCCGAGGATGACCGCGAGGGTGAAGGCAAGCAACGTCGCGGCAATCGCCAGTATGAGGGTGTTGCCGAAAGCCGACGCCACTTCGGTCGCCACCGGCCGCCCCGTGCCGATGGAGGTGCCGAAATCGCCGGTCAAGGTGACGCCGAGCCAGCGCAGATACTGAACTGGCAGAGGCTGGTCGAAGCCATAATATTCCTTGAGCTTGTCGACCACTTCCTTGGGAGCGTCAGGCGGGACGATAGCCGAGATCGGATCGCCGGGCGCCAGATGCACCAGGGCGAAGACCAGCAGCGACACGCCGAACGCGACGGGCACCAGGTAGATCAGCCTGCGCAAAGCGTAGAGGAGCATCGCTGTATGCCTCTCGTGCTACTTGAGTTCGATGGGAGTCAGGTCCTGGAACCAGCTCTGCGCCTGCACGAAGCCCTTCACCTTGGGGCTCATGGCGCGCGGGTTGAGGTCGTGGGCAATCCAGACCCAATAGGACTGGTCGACGATGTAGGAGTGCACGTCGGCCAACGCCTTGGTCTGCTCGGCCTTGTCGAAGCTCGTGTGCGCCTTGTTGATCATGGCATCGAGCTTCTCGTCCTTCAGGATGCCCCAGTTCGCGCCGACCGGCGGCACGAAGTTGCTGTTCATCAGGCGGGTGAAGGCCGAGTAGGGATCGACCGTCGCGCGGCTGATGTTGACGCCGTTGACGCCGGCCTTCTTGGCCGCGTCGCCCGTGACCGGCTGGAAGGCGAAGGTGACCAGCGCATTCCATTCCATGACCTCGAACGAGGCATCGAAGCCGACTGCGTTCAGGTTCTCCTGCACATACTCGTTCATCGGCAGCGGCAGCATCTGGCCCGAGCCCGAGGTCGAGATGGCGATCTTGATCTTGGGTTTGTTGGTGGCCGTGTAGCCTGCTTCGGCCAGCAGCTTCTTGGCCGCCGCCGGATCGTACTTGATGTCGAAGGACGGCGAGCCGAACCAGGGATGGCCCGGATAGACGTGACCCTTCGATTCGATCATCAGTCCGCCCAGCAGCTTGTTGATCCCGGCGCGATCGATCGCGAGGTTCGCGGCCTTGCGCACGCGAATGTCGGCCCAAGGCGAGCCTTCGATCATGCTGGGCTGGTAGGCCCAGTTATGCGGGTACTTGTTGGTGACGATGTTCATGCCGCCCTGCTTCAGGCGCGGAATCGCGTCGGGCGCCGGCACTTCGATCCAGTCCACTTGCCCCGCTAGCAACGCCGCCGTGCGCGTCGCGGCTTCAGGCATCGGGAACAGGATCACCCTGTCGAGCTTGGGAACGCGCGCCTTTTCCCAGTAGTCGGCATTGCGCGACAGCTCCATGCGCTCGCGCGGCACGACGCGATCGACCTTGAACGGACCAGTGCCGGACGGCTGAAGCGCGACCTTGTTCCAGTCCTTGCCCTGCTTCTCCCAGTTCGCCGGGCTGGAATAGAAGACGTAGGACATGTCGTAGGGGAACAGCGAGTTCACGATGCGCGTCGTGAGCTCGACCGTGTGCTTGTCGATCTTCTTGTAGCCGACAAGAGTCGGGATGCGCGCGCGCACCTGCGCGAGCTGCTTGCTGTCGAACTGGGGCGACTTGTCGTTCAGGACCTTGTCGAGGTTCCAGATCACGGCATCGGCATCGAAGTCGGAGCCATCGTGGAACTTCACGCCTTCGCGCAGTTTGAAGACCCACTTGGTGGGTTCGCCTTCGACCGGCGCCCATGACGTGGCGAGGCCGGGACGGATGTCGGCGATGGCGTCCGCTTTCGACAGATCCCAGTTCACCAGCGCGTCGTAGATCGTGTAGCCCGCGAACCTGAAACCTTCGAATCCCTGATCGGGCTGTCCTGTCGTCAGAGGAATATCCGCCGCTGTCATGCCGATGCGCAGAGTGCCTTGCGAGAAGGCAGGCGTTGCAGTCGCTGCGATGACGCTGAGACCGATGGCGGCGGCTCGAAGGCGCTTGAACATTCGTTGCTCCTCAGTTCGGCGTTCCCAGCGGGAGGCGCTCGCGGTCTACTCATGCAAGGGGCAAGCCAAGGCCTCCGCCGCGCCGGATCGAAGACGCGGCATGTCGATTGCATGGTTGATCACCGGGAGGGTTTGCATGACTTCGTCTACGAAGGCGCCGACGCTGGAGGAGTTCCGCGCACGCGCCGCGCTCACTGGCCTCACTTTGACCGAGGAAGACATCGGCCACCTGCACAAGGGCTATGTCGGATTGCTCGGTTTGATGGAGCGCATCCCCCAGCAATGGGCCTGGGCTGCCGAACCCCCGCACGTCTTCCGCGCCGACGAGTAGAGCCATCCCATGACCGACCTTACGACTCTCGGCATTGCCGAAGCCGGCCGCTTGATGGCGCGCGGCGAGCTTACCTCGACCGCTTTGACCGAGGCTTTCCTGGCGCGCATCGCTGCCGTCGATCACAAGATTGCGAGCTACATCACCGTCATGGCCGAAGAGGCGCGCAACGCCGCGCGCCAGGCCGACATGGAAATGACGGGAGGACTGCGGCGCGGCCCGCTACATGGCATCCCGCTCGCGTTGAAGGACATCTACGAGACGGCCGGTGTGAAGACGACCGGGCACTCTCATCTCAAGGCCGACTATGTGCCGGCGATCGACGCCGCGTCGGTGCGGCGACTGAAAGAGGCAGGCGCCGTCATTCTGGGCAAACTCGGCACGCACGAGTTCGCCAACGGCGCCATGACGCCGGATCAGCCCTTTCCGCCGGTGCTCAATCCCTGGAATCCCAAGTACCAGCCGGGTGGTTCGTCGAGCGGCTCGGGTGCCGCAGTCGCGGCCGCCCTCTGCATGGGCGCCATGGGATCCGACACCGGTGGGTCGATTCGCAATCCAGCAGGCTATTGCGCCACCGCCGGCATCAAGCCGACCTATGGGCTGGTAAGCCGTTGCGGCATCTTCCCGCTCGCTTTCAGCCTCGACACGGCCGGGCCGCTCGCCTGGACCACCGAAGACTGTGCCCTGATCCTGGGCGCGCTGGCCGGCCATGACCCCAACGATCAGGCTTCGGCCAAAGCGCCGGCCGTCGACTACGGAGCCGCTGCACAGCGTTCCATCACGGGCATGCGCATTGCGCTGGCACGGAGCTGGTACGAAGGCCCGGACGGCAAGCTGTCGCCCGACATGGCCAAGGGCATGGACGATGCGGTGCGCGTCTTCCGCGATCTCGGCGCGATCGTCGACGAGGTGAGCTTCCCCGACATCCGCGACTATCACATCTGTGGTCGCGTCATCATCACGACGGAGGCACACGCCATCCATCGTCGCGATGTCATCGAGCGGCCGGAGAAGTTCGGCTACACGACGCGTCGCCGCTTCCAGCTCGGCGCCTTCATCTCTGCCGAGCAGTACATTTCGGCGCTGCGGTTCCGTCGCAAGCTGCATCAGGACACGCGCGAGGCCATGCGCGGCTACGACCTGGTGATGACGGCAAATCATTGGGGCGCACCGGAGATCTTCGAAGAGCCGCAGCCGGTCTTCCACTTCCTCGGCAAGCCGTCACTCACCATGCCGTTCAACGTGACCGGGCAGCCTGCCGCGACCGTGTGCTGTGGCTTCAGCGCCGACGGATTGCCGCTGGCCTTCCAGCTCGCCGGACGTGCCTTCGACGAAGCCAGCGTCTTTGCCGCTGGTGCCGCTTACGAGCGCGCGACGCCGTGGCGATCGCGACGCCCTGCCCTCTGACGATCAGGAGAAACAGATGACGGACAAGACCAGGCTTTCCCGCCGCTCGATTCTCGCCGGCGCCAGCGCCCTGGCCTTGCCCGTCGGTTTCGGCACGCCCGTGCTGGCCGAGGAGAAGGTCGTCCGCTTTGGTATCTCGATGGCGGACGTGCCCCTGACCACCGGCCAACCCGATCGCGGCGCTGGTGCCTATAAATTCACCGGATACACGCTCTACGACCCTCTGGTTGCCTGGGAGATGGACGTCTCCGACCGGCCAGGCAAACTGATCCCGGGCCTGGCCACGGAATGGAAAGTCGACGATACCGACAAGACGCTGTGGACCTTCAAGCTGCGCGACGGCGTGAAGTTCCATGACGGCTCGACCTTCAACGCCGACGCCGTGATCTGGAACTTCGACAAGGTGTTCGACACCAAGTCTCCGCAGTTCGACCAGCGCCAGGCCTCGCAGGTGCGGCCGCGTCTTCCCTCGGTCGCGAGCTACAGGAAGCTCGACGACATGACCGTGCAGGTGAAGACCAAGGCGGTCGACGCGCTCTTTCCCTACCAGATGCTTTGGTTCCTGGTGTCGAGCCCGGCGCAGTTCGAGAAGCTCGGCAAGGATTGGAACAAGTTCGCCTCCGAGCCGTCGGGCACCGGCCCGTTCAAGCTGACGCGACTGGTGCCACGCGAACGCGCCGAGCTGGTGAAGAACGATGCCTACTGGAACCCCAAGCGGCTGCCCAAGGCTGACCGCATGGTGCTGATCTGCGTGCCGGAGGCTTCGACGCGCACTGCGGCGCTGCTCTCGGGCACCGTCGACCTGATCGAGACGCCGCCGCCCGATGCGGTCGACCGCCTGACCAAGGGCGGCCTCAAGATCGTGCAGAACGTGACGCCGCACGTCTGGAACTTCCATCCCTCGATGGTGCCGGGCTCGCCGTGGACCGACATTCGTTTGCGCAAGGCGGCCAATCTCGCGATCGACCGCAACGCCATCGTGCAGCTCCTGGGCGGGTTGGCGCAGCCGGCCTATGGCCAGGTCGACAAGACCAGCCCGTGGTTCGGCAAGCCGACCTTCGAACTGAAATACGCGCCAGACGAGGCGCGAACGCTGATGAGCGCTGCGGGATTCAGCAAGGCCCAGCCGTTCAAGACCAAGTTCGTGGTGGCCTCAGGCGGTACCGGGCAGATGCTGTCGCTGCCCATGAACGAGGCGATCCAGGAGATGTTCAAGGACGTCTATATCGACCTCGAACTCAAGGTCGTCGAGCTAGAGGCGCTCTACACGGCCTGGCGGGCCGGCGCCAAGGCGGACATCAACAAGGATGTCACCGCGAACAACATCGCTTACGTGACGTCGGACCCGCTCTACGCGCTGACACGCTTCTTCCACTCCAACCAGGCGGCGCCTGTCGGCGTGAACTGGAGCTACTATGCCAATCCCGAAGTCGACAAGCTGATCGACGAGGCGCTCGCCACCTTCGACGCCACCAAGCAGGATGCGTTGATGGCCAGGGTTCACGAGAAGGTGGTGGACGACGCCGTCTTGATCTGGGTCGTCCACGACACCAACCCGCATGCCCTGTCGCCGAAGATCAAGTCCTACGTCCAGGCCCAGCACTGGTTCCAGGACCTGACGACGATCGGCACCTGATCCTCTAGCAACCGAGCTTCTTCGCGACCTCCACGATCGAGGTGCCGACGGCGTCCCAATCGCCTTCGACCTTGAGGTCGCGCGTCTGCTTGGGACCGTGCTCGGTCGGGCGGTGCACGAAGCCCGTCGACAAGCCGCACTTCTGCGCCGCAGCCAGATCGTTGTTGTGGGCGGCGACCAGCATCACCTGATGCGGCTTCAGGTACATGGTGTCGACCACGCCGAGATAGGCTTCCGGATCTGGCTTGTAGTGCTTGAAGGTCTCACCCGAGAAGCAGTGATCCCAGGGAATGCCGCTGTTCTTGGCCATGTTGATCAGCAGCGCCACGTTGCCGTTGCTGAGCGTAGCGACGACAAACTTCTTCTTGAGCAGGCCAATGCCTTCGACCGAGTCGGCCCACGGCCGGAGCTTGTGCCAGAGGTGCGTGAATTCCCACGACCCCTCTTCGCCGGGATGCTTCAGGCCGCGCTTCTGGAGAAGCATCTCGAAGGCTTCCTTGTGCAGCTCGTCGATGCGCGTCCAGGGCAGCTCGCCCTTCCGGACTCGGCCCATCTGCGGCTGGTAGAGGCCGCGCCAGTCATCGGCGAAGCTCGTCCAGTCGGTCTCGAGCCCGTACTTCTTCCCGAGCTTGGGCAGATCCTCGATCAGGCTGCCGCGCCAATCCACCACCGTGCCGAACACGTCGAAGATGCAGACCTTCAGGTCCGAGAGATCCTTGCCCATTTATCGCTCCTCCATTTGCCGCAGTGTGGCGTCCCGCGACGTGCTTGGGTAGGGTCCGCGCATGGCAATAAGACAGGACACAGTCGTCGGCACGGACGGCAAGAGTCGCTGCGGTTGGGCGAGCGCCGATCCGCTGTACGAAAAATATCATGACAAGGAATGGGGCCGTCCGCTCCGGGACGATCGCGCGCTGTTCGAGCTGCTGACGCTCGAAGGCTGCCAGGCCGGGCTTTCCTGGATCACCGTGCTGCGCAAGCGTGAGCACTACCGCAAGGTCTACGACGATTTCGATGCGAAGAAGATTGCGCGCTACACGCCTGCCAAGCTCGCCAAGCTGCTGGCCGATCCCGGCATCATCCGCCACCGCGGCAAGATCGCGGCCAGCGTCACCAATGCCCAGGCCTTCCTGAAACTGGTCGAGCGCGAAGGCTCGTTCCATCGCTGGCTGCGCAAGACCGTGGGCGAGCAGCCCGGCACGCGCCCGAAGACGCTGAAGGACGTGCCGGCCCGCACGCCGCAGAGCGACGCGCTCGCCAAGGCGCTGGCCAAGGAGGGCTTCAAGTTCGTGGGCTCGACCATCTGTTACGCCTTCATGCAGGCCTCGGGC
>CALROF020000045.1:0-32917 GCA_943369775.1 Reyranella massiliensis 521 | reverse complement strand
CAGATCGTCGTGCCGAACTCGTCGTTCACGTCGAGGATGAAGCGGCACATGTCCTGCTTCTCCTCGATATTCATGCCGGCCATCGGCTCGTCGAGCAGCAGCAGCTCCGGCTGCGCCGCCAACGCCCGCCCCAGCTCGACCCGCTTCTGCAGGCCGTAGGGCAGCCGGCCGACCGGCACCTTGCGGATATGCTGGATCTCGAGGAAGTCGATGATCTCCTCGACGGCCTTGCGGTGCTCGATCTCCTCGCGCCGCGCCGGGCCAAAATGGAGGGCCTGCCAGAAGAGACCGGTCTTCATGCGCAGGTTGCGGCCGGTCATGATGTTGTCGAGCGTCGACATGCCCTTGAACAGGGCGATGTTCTGGAAGGTGCGGGCAATACCCTGCTCCGCCGCCTCGTGTGGCCGCATCCGGCTACGCCGCACGCCCTTGTAGGTGATGGCGCCTTGCTGCGGATGATAGAAGCCGTTGATGCAGTTCAGCATCGACGACTTGCCGGCGCCGTTGGGGCCGATGATGGCGCGTATCTCGCCTTTCCTGATGTCGAAGCTGATGTCGGTCAGCGCCTTCACGCCACCGAACGACAGGCTAATATTCTCGACCGACAGCAGCACCTCGGTAAAGGAACGCGTACGCTCGGCCATCGCCGTCAGCCTGCCTTCCTGAGCGCCGGATGCGGGGCGAGATCGCGAATCGCGACATCGCCTTCGATCCTGCCCTTGCGACCGTCCTCGAAGGTGACGTCGACGCCGATATGGGCGGAGCTGGCCGTGCCGTAGAGCGCATCGACCAGAGTCTTGTAGCGTTCACCGATGAACCCACGCCGCACCTTGTTGGTGCGCGTCAGTTCGCCATCGTCGGCTTCGAGCGCCTTGTGCAGGATCAGGAAGCGGCGGATCTGCGCGCCAGCCATCCGTGGATCGGCGGCGAGGTCGCGGTTCACCTGTTCGATCTCGCTTTGAATCAGGTCGTAGACCTCGGGCCTGGCCGCCAGCTCCTGGTAGCTCGCATAGGCGATATTGCGCCGTTCCGCCCAGTCGCCCACGGCGATCATGTCGATATTGACGAAGGCGGCGACGAAGTCATGGCCGTCGCCGAACGCTACCGCCTCGTTGATGTGCGCAAAGAACTTCAGCTTGTTCTCAATGAACTTCGGCGCGAACAGCGTGCCGTCGTTGAGCTTCCCGACATCCTTGGCGCGATCGATGATGCGCAGATGGCCGCGCTCGTCGAGATAACCCGCGTCACCGGTATGGACCCAGCCGTCGGCGTTTTTGGCGTCGTTGGTTGCCTCGGGATTCTTGAAGTACTCCTTGAACACACCGGGGCTGCGATAGAGCACCTCGCCTGACTCGGCGATCTTGAGCTCGACCTCGGAAACCGGCTTGCCGACCGTTTCGGGGAAGACCTCGCCGTTGGGATGGATGGTGACGAACACCGAGGCTTCGGTCTGGCCGTAGAGCTGCTTCATGTTCACGCCCAGGGCGCGATAGAAGTTGAATATCTCCGGCCCCACGGCTTCGCCTGCCGTGTAGGCCACGCGCACGCGGCTCATGCCCAGCGTGTTCTTGAGCGGTCCATAGATCAGCAGGTTGCCCAGGCCATAGAGCAGCCAGTCGCCGACCGAGACGGATCGACCGTCGAGTAATGCCGGACCGACACGGCGCGCCACTCCCATGAAGAACTGGAACAGGCGTCGTTTGATCAGCCCCGCATCTTCCATGCGGATCGTCACCTGGGTGATCAGGTTCTCCAGCACGCGGGGCGGCGCAAAGTAATAGGTCGGCCCGATCTCGCGCAGATCGGTCATCACGGTCGAGGCCGATTCGGGACAGTTCACGACCAGCCCGACCACATAGCCCTGCGCGTAGGAGAAGATGTGATCGCCGACCCAGGCCATCGGCAGGTAGGAGAGCAGCTCGTCGCCGGCCTTGAGCCCGTCGAAAGCCGCGCCCGCTTCGGCCGCCCAGACGAGATTGTCGTAGCTCAGCACCGCGCCTTTCGGCCGGCCCGTGGTGCCCGAAGTGTAGAGCATGATGGCATCGTCGCTGCCCTTGCCCTGGGCAACCTCAGCCGAAACCGTGTCGGGTGCGGTCGCCAGGCGCTTCTCGCCGCGCGCCTGGACGTCGGCGTAGGAGAGCAGCCCTTCATAGTGCCGCATGCCGCGCGGATCGTTGTAGAGGATGGTCTGCAGCGACAGCACTTTCTTCTGGATCTCCAGAAGTTTGTCGACCTGCTCCTGGTTCTCGGCCAGGGCGTAACGGGCACCGGCATGTTCGACGACGTACGCGAGTTCCTCGGCGACCGAGTCCTGGTAAACCGGCACCGGCACGCCGCCCAGTGACTGCGCTGCACACATCGACCAGTAGAGGCTCGGCCGGTTGTCGCCGACCACGATCAGCCGATCGCCCCTCCGAAACCCCAGGTCGGCGAGGCCGGCGGCCAGCAGACGCACCTGGGCTGCGACATGGGCCCAGTCGTAGGTCTGCCAGATACCGTATTCCTTTTCCCGATAGGCCGCCCGGTCGCCGCGCGTCCGCGCAAGCTCCGCCAGCAGTTTGGGGAACGTGTCTCGAGTCTCGGTCCGGGCAATGGCCCTTTCGGCGGTCATTCCCTGCAGCACTCCCACACGGCCTGCCGTTCGTCTCGTTATGCGGCAGTTCCGTCAGGCAGATAGCCACAGGCAATTCGTGCTGGTCAAGCCAACCGGAGTTTCAGGGTGAACATGGCGCCGCCGCCGGGTCGGTCATCTACCGAGATGGTGCCGTCGTGGGCGGCCGCGACGCGCGCAACGATGGCCAGCCCCAGTCCGCGGCTGTCGGCCTTGGCCCGATCCCGGCGCCAGAAACGTGCAAAGATCGACTGCCGCTCCGCCTGCGGTACGCCTGGGCCATTATCCAGCACGCGCACCGTGCCATCGGCCGCGACATCGACCTCGATCGAACCGCCGCGCGGTGTATGGCGGATGGCATTCTCGACGAGGTTGCGCACGGCCCTGAACAGCGCCTCGGCATGGCCGCGCACCCAAACCGGCTCTTCGACGCCGGTCAGCGCGATCGTCTTGTCGCTGCCGACGGCGAGCGGCGCCATGAAGCCCACGGCGTCGGCACAAACGGCGTGGATGTCCGCCGTAGAGTCGGGGCGCACGACGAAGCTCTCGAGTTCGGCGATGTCGAGGACCTGGTTCACGGTGCGCGTCATGTTGACGATATCGGTTTGCAGCGACAGCCGCAGCGGTCCTTCGTCCATGGAGTCGACCCGGGCACGCATGATGGCAAGCGGCGTGCGCAGCTCGTGCGCCATGTCGGCCGTGAACTCCCGCTGCGCGCGGAAGCCGGCTTCCAGCCGCTCCAGCGCCTGATTGACGGCATGGACCAGCGGCACGACCTCGGCCGGCATGGAAGTCTCGGGCAGGCGGATGTCGGTGCTTGTCGGCCCGATCGCCGCGGCCGTCGTCGAGGCCTGGCGCACCGGATCGAGTGCGCGCCGGAAAATCAGGATGTCGATCAAGAGAAGCAGCAGCAGGATCGGAAAGGTGATCCAGGCGACGCGTGGAATGAACGATGTGACGATGTCGTCGATGATGACATCGCGATGCGTCAGGTCCTGGCCGACCTGGATCCAGTAGAGCCGTTCACCGACAGCGCGGGGAACGCTGACGCCGAACAGCACGGCGCCGCTGCTGCGCCGCCGGCTGAACCATTCACTCGACGACGGATCGATCGAGGCGAACAGCGGCTCGTCATCACCTCTCGAGGAGAACAGCACCTTTCCCTTGGCGTCGAGCACCGCGTAGGAATAGAGCGCGTACTCACCGGAGTAGAGCGGCAGCGCCTCGGCCGGGATATCGAGCTGCGTGGTGCCGTTCGGCGTCGGACGCAGGAAGCTGCCGATGGTGAGCGCCTGGCTACGCAGCGCGTCACGATGAAGATTGTTGGCGGCCTGGTTCAGAAGCCAGTAGAGCGCCAGCGGCATCAGGATCGAGGTGATGCCGACCGCTACGACATGCAGCGCAACGACACGAGAGATGATCGAGCGGAAGCGATTCACCCGGCCTTGTCCTCGGCAAGCAGGTAGCCGACTCCTCTTACCGTATGGACCCGCACGTTGGCGCCGCAATCCACCAGCATCTTGCGCAGCCGATGGACATAGACCTCGACGGCATTGGAACCGACATCGCCCGACAGTCCAAAGAGCTGATCCTCGAACAGACGTTTGGGCGCCACATTGCCACCACGTCGCAGCAGGATCTCCAGCACCGCCGTCTCGCGTGCCGGAAAGGATCGCACGGTGCCGTCAACCAGGACCTGCCGCCCTTCGGTATCGAGCGAGACATTGCCGAAAGTGAGTCGACGACCGAGCATGTTGCCCGGGCGGCGCAATAGCGCCTGCAATCGGGCCACCAGCTCCTCCATGGCGAAGGGCTTTACGAGATAGTCGTCGGCGCCGGCCCGCAGTCCATTGACCCGGTCGGAAACGCCGTCACGCGCCGTCAGCACAAGGACTGGCGTCGAATCGCCGCGGCCACGCATGCCGCGCAGCAAGGAAAGCCCGTCTTCGTCCGGCAAGCCGAGGTCGAGCACGACCGCGGCATAGCGCATGGCGGCGAGCGCATGGGCCGCGTCACCGGCACTGTCCACGGAATCAGCCGAGAATCCGTTGCGCCCCAGCCCCTTGACCAGCAGCGTAACCAGTTCGGCATTGTCCTCGACAAGAAGGACTCTCACGGCAACGCCCTCCCGGAGCGCGACTACATCGCGCTGACTTTAGCACGTCGATCTGACGGTGGCGCTCCGACCCCGTTGGCAACCGTCAGGTGCACGTAATGTGAACTGGTTAGGTTACGCATTATGACCTCGCCGACCGACCTTTCCCTAATCGCTCGCCTGCGCCGCAATCGCCTCTGGTTTGCCGGTGCCGGCGTTGCGGGCTTGGCGCTGGCCGCTGTCTGGATGGTCGACACGCAACCGAGCAACGCCCTGGTGCGCCCCGCCGCCGTGGTCGAGGCCGATGGCGCGTTCCGGCCGAGCGACACGCAGTGGTCCGGCCTTCGCTTCGAGACCGTAAAGCCGGTGGCCTTCCGCGAGGAGCGTGCGACCGACGGCAAGATCGGCATCAACGAGGACACCACGACGCCGGTCTTCTCGCCCTATTCCGGCCGCGTCACGCGCCTGATCGCCAAGCCCGGCGACCATGTCGAGCGCGGCGCCCCGCTCTTCGCCATCGAGGCGAGCGAATTCGTGCAGGGCCAGAACGATCTCGTGACCGCCGTCGCCGGCGTCGAGAAGGCGCGTTCGAAGCTCGTGCTCGCGCAGACTGCCGAGAAACGCCAGAAGGAGCTGCTGTCGATTCGCGGCGGTGCGCTGAAGGACCTCGAACAGGCCCAGTCCGACCTCGTCGCCGCACAGGGCGATCTCAGGTCGGCCGACATCGCGCTGGCCGCCGTGCGCAACCGGCTGCGTATCCTCGGCCGCTCCGACGCCGAGATCGACCAACTCGAAAAGGTCGACCGCATCGGCGCCGAGACCATCGTATCCGCCCCGATCGAGGGCACCGTTATCCAGCGCAAGATCGGTCTCGGCCAGTACATCAATGCCGGCGCAACCGACCCGGTCTTCAACATCGGCGACCTTTCCAAGGTCTGGCTGATCGCCAACGTCCGCGAATCCGATGCCCCCCGGATGAAGGTCGGTGCGCCGGTCGAGGTTTCCGTGCTCGCCTATCCGGGCCGGGTCTTCGACGCCAAGCTAAGCTACGTCGCCCCGGCGCTCGATCCCAACACGCGCCGCCTGCCGGTGCGCGCCGAGATCGCCAATCCGGACCGCGGGCTGCTGCCCGAGATGTTCGCGAGCTTCCGCATCGTCACCGGTGCGTCGCAAACCATGCCAGCCGTCCCGCAGGAAGCCGTCGTGTACGAAGGCGCCAATGCCCGTGTCTGGGTGGCGCGACCCGACGACAAGTCCATCGTCTCGCGCTCCATCGAAGTCGGCACGACCGCCAACGGCCTCGTCGAAGTGCGCAAGGGCGTGCAGCCCGGCGAGACCGTCGTGACAAGCGGCACTCTATTCATCGATCGCGCGGCCAAGCGCGACTGACGGCCTGCCGGGCCCCGCCGGTCCCGGCACTCTCCAGAACGGCGATCGTCTCATGCAATCCCTTATCGCCGCCGCCCTCAGGCAACGCATCCTTGTTGTCATCCTGAGCGGAGTCCTCGCGGTCGCCGGCCTATTTGCCTACGCCCGCTTGAACATCGAGGCCTATCCCGACCCGGTGCCGCCGCTGGTCGACATCATCACGCAGAACCCCGGCCAGTCGTCGGAGGAGATCGAGCGCTACATCACGATCCCGATCGAGATCCAGATGGCCGGCCTGCCCTATGTCCAGGCGATCCGCACCGTCTCTCTCTTCGGCCTCAGCGACGTCAAGGTGCAGTTCACTTACGACGTGACCTATCAGCAGGCCTCGCAGATGGTGATCAATCGTTTGTCGCAGCTCGGCCCGCTGCCCAACGGCGCACAGCCCGTTCTCTCGCCGACCAGCCCCATCGGCGAAGTCTTCCGCTACCGCGTGGTCGGCCCGCCGGGCTATTCGTCGGCCGATCTCAAGACCGTGCAGGACTGGATCCTGCAGCGCCGCTTCAAGGCGATCCCCGGCGTGATCGACGTCACCGGCTGGGGCGGCAAGACCAAGACCTACGACATCACTGTCGATCTCGATCGGCTACTGGCCTACGGCCTCACGTTGAAGCAGGTGCTCGACGGACTGAACAACGCCAACATCAATGTCGGCGCCAACACCGTGAATATCGGCTCGCAGTCGGCGATCGTGCGCAGCGTCGGCCAGATTCGCTCCATGGACGACATCCGCAACACCATGCTGACAGTGCGCGACGGTGCACCGGTGCTGGTTTCCGACGTGGCGAGCGTCACCGTGGGCAACCAGCCGCGGCTCGGTATCGCCGGCCAGAACGACGACAACGACATCGTCCAGGGCATCGTGCTGATGCGGCGCGGCGCGGAGACGATGCCGACGCTGACCGGCGTGCTGGACGAAGTCGACAAGATCAACAGCGGCAATGTTCTGCCGCCCGGCGTTCGCATCGAGCGTATCTACGACCGCAGCGCCCTGGTCGAGATCACGACCCACACCGTACTGCACAACATGGTGATGGGCGTGGTGCTCATCTTCCTGATCCAGTGGCTGTTCCTGGGCGATTTACGCAGCGCGTTGATCGTCTCGGCCACCATTCCCTTCGCCCTGCTCTTCGCTGTGGTCATCCTCGTGCTCAGCGGCGAATCGGCCAACCTGCTCTCCATGGGCGCGATCGACTTCGGCATCATCGTCGACGCCACCGTGATCATGGTCGAGAACATATTCCGCCATCTCGCCCAGGCGAGCCACGGCCCGGCGGTAAATTACCGGCGTCCTACGCCGGAAGGCCTCACCGGCAAGCTCGCGACGATCTTCCACGCGTCGAGCGAGGTTACCCAGGCGATCTTCTTCTCGGCCACGATCATCATCGCGGGCTTCCTGCCGCTCTTCACCCTGTCGGGCGTCGAGGGTCACATCTTCGGACCGATGGCACGGACCTACGCCTATGCGCTGCTGGGCGGCCTGATCGCCACCTTCACGGTCTCGCCTGCACTCGCCGCTCTTCTGCTGCCGGACAAGGTCGCCCACGCCGAGACGCGCGCCATGCGTCTGCTCAGCCGCGGATATGCGAAGCTGCGCGACATTGTCTTGGCCAGCCGCCGCGCCACGCTGGCGGCCGGCCTCGGCGCCGGCACGCTGGCGGTGCTGGCCGGCGGCACGATCGGCCTCGAATTCCTGCCCAAGCTCGAGGAAGGCAACATGTGGATCCGCGCCGTCATGCCGGCGTCGATCTCACTCGAAGCCGGCAACGACTACGCCAACCGCATGCGCAAGCTCATCAAGAGCTTCCCCGAAGCGGAAACCGTCATCTCGCAGCATGGCCGTCCCGACGACGGCACCGATTCGACCGGCTTCTTCAACGCCGAGTTCTTCGTGCCGCTGAAGCCTCTCGATCGCTGGCGCAAGGGCGTCGACAAAGATGCCCTGATCGCCGAGATCAACGACGCCCTACAGAAGGCCTTTCCCGGCGTGGAGTTCACCTTCTCGCAGTACATCCAGGACAATGTTCAGGAGGCCGCTTCCGGCGTGAAGGGCGAGAACTCGGTCAAGATTTCCGGCAACGATCTCGAAACGCTGGCCAAGCTCGGAACTGAGATCAAGAACGTGCTGGCGACGGTGCCGGGCATCACCGACCTCGCCGTGTCGGCCTCGCTCGGCCAGCCGACGATCCGTATCGCCATCGACCGCACCCGAGCCGCGCGCTACGGCCTTGCCCCCGGCGACATCAACGCAACGGTCCAGGCCGCCATCGGCGGTCAGGCCGCCGGCGATGTCTATGAAAGCGGCAGCGACCGGCACTTCCCCATGGTCGTCCGCCTGGCGCCGAAATACCGCGAGAATCTCGAGGCGATAAAACGCATCCAGATCGGCGCGCAGAGTGGCGCTGGGGTGACCCAGGTCCCCCTCAGCGAGGTCGCCACCGTCGATCTCGTCTCGGGCGCCTACTACATCTATCGCGAGCAACAGGAACGCTACGTACCGGTGAAATTCAGCGTTCGTGGCCGCGACCTCGGTAGCGCCATCCTCGAGGCCCAGCAGAAGGTCGCCGAGCAGGTGAAGATCCCCGGCGGCTATCGCATCGAATGGGTCGGCGAGTTCGGCAACCTCAAGAACGCCCTGCAACGCCTGGCCGTCGCCGTGCCGATCGCCATCGGCCTGATCGGCCTTCTGCTCTACATGAGCTTCGGCTCATTCCGCGACACGCTGCTGGCAGCCAGCGCGATCCCCATGGCGCTGATCGGCGGCGTCCTCGGTCTGTTCGTGGTCGGCATGCCGTTCAGCATCTCCGCCGCCATCGGCTTCGTGGCACTCTTCGGCATCGCCGCCATGAACGGCATCATGGTGCTGTCGTGCTTCAACCGGCTGATCGACGCCGGCCGCGAACGCGAGGCCGCACTGCGCGAGACCTGCAGCGTGCAGCTACGGCCCGTGCTGATGACATGCGCCGCGGCGGCGGTCGGCCTTCTGCCCGCCGCCTTCTCGACGGCGATCGGCAGCCAGGTCCAGCGTCCGCTGGCGACCGTCGTGGTCGGCGGCACGCTACTGGCACCACTGCTCTTCCTCACGGTCCTGCCGGCAGCCATCGGACTCTTCTCGCGCCGACATGTGCCCGCACCTAGCACGGCTCCGGAAGCGTCTGCCGCGGAGGCATCATGATGCGACATCTCCTTCTCAAGGCACTTCCGGTGCTTGCCGCAACGACGGCACTGGCGGCCTGCTCCGTCGGACCTGATTTCATGGCACCCGAAGGTCCGGGAACCCGAACCTACCTGCCCGACCAGAAGACGGATCTGATTGCTGCCGGCATTCCGGGCGGCGAGGCCCAGCGCATCGTGCAAGGCATGGACATCCCCGGCCAGTGGTGGGGCGTGTTCCAGTCGCCGCAGCTCAACAGCCTGATCGAACGCTCGCTGACGGCGAATCCCGATATCCGCGCCGCCGCGGCATCGCTCAAGGTGGCGCAGTTGAATGCCCGGGCGCAGCGGGCGACGCTGTTTCCGACCCTGTCCGCAGGCTTTACCGGAACGCAGAATCAGACGGCGACCATCCTTCAGACACCGCTCGCCGACCAGTCGATGACGATCTTCGGCCTTTTCACCGCCGGCCTGCAGATCACCTATGCCCTCGACATCTGGGGCGGCAATCGTCGCCAGATCGAATCGTTCGATGCGCTGGCCGAAGCACAATGCTTCCAGCTCGAAGGCGCCTATCTGTCGCTCGCGTCCAACGTCGTCGCCGGAGCCATCCTCGAAGCCTCGTTGCGCGCCCAGGTCGAGGCGACCAAACGGATCATCGCGGCCCAGCGGGAAACGCTGGGCATCCTGACGCAGCAATCCGGCCTCGGCGCCATTCCCGGCGCGGACGTCGCCACGCAGCAAGCCGCGATGGCACAGTCGGAGGCGATTCTGCCACCCCTGCAGAAGGCGTTGGCACAGCAGCGCAACCTGATGGCCAATCTCACCGGCCGGTTGCCCAGCAATCCTGCCGCCGAACGTTTCGAGCTCAGCGATCTCAAGCTGCCCAGCGCGCTGCCTCTCAGCCTGCCGTCGAAACTGGTCGAACAGCGGCCCGACGTGCGCGCCGCTGAAGCCAGCTTGCACTCCGCCAGCGCACTGGTCGGCGTGGCGATCTCCAACCAGCTCCCGCAGATCACCTTGAGTGCGGGCGTCACCGCCAACTCCATCAGCCTCGATTCGCTGTTCGGCTCGGGCCTCGCCGGAACGGTGGGGGGCTTCAACATTGCGCAGACCGTGCTCGACGGCGGCGCGCTCTACGCCAAGAAGAAAGGCGCCCAGGCCGCGCTGGAGCAGGCCGATGCGCAATACCAGTCGACCGTGCTCGCCGCCTTTCGCAACGTCGCCGACACGCTGAATGCTCTCGAATACGACGCCATTACGCTCAAGGCTGCCGTCGAGGCCGAACGCGCCGCCGCCACCAGCCTCAGCATCGCCCGCAAGCGCCTGGAGCTCGGCGACACGACCTATGTATTCGTGCTGATCGCCGAACTCACTTACCAGCAGGCCATCTTGAATCGCATCCAGGCGCAGGCCGCACGGCTCACCAACACGGCAGCCCTCTTCCAGTCGCTGGGCGGCGGCTGGTGGAACCGCGACACGGCCCTCGCCAACGAGCGTTCGAAGTGCCGTCCGCCGTCGGCGATACCGGCCAAGATTCCTTTGCAAGCAGCGCGCTGATCACACCGCGTGTGAAGTCTCGCGGACTGCATAGACGATGTACTCTCAATGCTAGTTTGACCGCAGGACTTGTGTCTTATCTGCGCACCCACAGGGGGAGACGCCGCTGACGCGGTGGTCGTCGGGGGTCGCGGATGCACGCAATTGTCGGTGCCGCTCTACGCCAGCGCATATTGGTGCTGATTCTCAGCGCCGTGCTGATCGTGGGCGGTTTGCTTGCTTACAAGAAGCTGAACATCGAAGCCTATCCCGACCCGGTGCCGCCGCTGGTCGACATCGTGACCCAGAATCCCGGCCAGTCTTCGGAAGAGATCGAGCGCTACATCACGATCCCCATCGAAGTTCAGATGGCGGGACTGCCCTATGTGAAGTCGATCCGTACGATCTCTCTGGTCGGCCTCAGCGACGTGAAGGTGCAGTTCACTTACGACCTCACTTACCGCGAAGCCTCGCAGCTCGTGACCAATCGACTGTCGCAACTCGGACCACTGCCCAACGGCGCGCAGCCCTTCATCTCGCCCACTAGTCCCATCGGCGAGATCTTTCGTTACCGCGTGGTCGGTCCGTCGGGCTTCAGCGTCACCGATCTGAAAACCATTCAGGACTGGATCCTGCTGCGCCGCCTGAAAGCCGTGCCCGGCGTGATCGACGTCACGACCTGGGGCGGCAAGAGCAAGACCTACGACATCACCGTCGATCTCGACCGGTTGATGGCCTACGGGCTCACGTTGAAGCAGGTGCTCGACGCCATCAATGGCGCCAACAACAATGTCGGTGCCAACACGGTCAATCTCGGTCCGCAATCGGCGGTCATCCGAAGCATCGGGCAGATTCGCTCGATGGAAGACATTGCGCACACGATGCTGACCGTGCGCGACAATGCACCGATCCTGGTCTCCGACGTGGCGAGCATTACCGTCGGGCACGAGCCGCGACTCGGCGTTGCCGGACACGACGACGACGACGACATCGTCCAGGGGATCGTGCTGATGCGACGCGGCGCGGAGACCATGCCGACGCTGCGCGGTGTCGAGCGGGAAGTCGATCGCATCAACAGCTCCGATCTTTTGCCACCAGGCGTTCGTATCGAGCGCATTTACGACCGCAGCATCCTGGTCGACGTGACGACCGGCACGGTGCTGCACAACATGGTGATGGGCGTCGTCCTGGTCTTTTTGATTCAGTGGTTGTTCCTGGGGGACCTGCGCAGCGCGTTGATCGTCTCGGCCACGATTCCCTTCGCCCTGCTCTTCGCCGTGGTCATCCTGGTCCTGAGTGGCGAGTCGGCCAATCTTCTTTCCATGGGCGCGATCGACTTCGGCATCATCGTCGATGCCACAGTCATCATGGTCGAAAACATCTACCGCCATCTCGCCGAGGCGAGTGCGGGCCACCGGTCGCACCGCTCGGCGCTCCACGCACCGGCCGGACTTACCGGCAAGCTCGCGACGATCTACGAAGCTTCCGGCGAGGTCACGAAGGCAATCTTCTTCTCCGCCACGATCATCATCGCGGGCTTCCTGCCGCTCTTCACCCTGTCGGGCGTCGAGGGTCACATCTTTGGCCCGATGGCCAAGACCTACGCCTTTGCGCTGTCTGGTGGCCTGCTCGCGACCTTCACCGTAACGCCGGCACTGGCGGCGGTCCTGCTGCCCGAGAAGGTCTCGGAGCAGGAGACGATCATTGTCCGCAGCTTGCGCCTCCTCTATCGCAAGGTCATCGACTTCGTCATGGCGTGGCGCATCCCGACCCTGGCCGCGGGCGCCGGCCTGGTGGCTATCGCCGCCGTCGCCGCAACCTCGGTGGGCCTCGAGTTCCTGCCGAAGCTCGAGGAAGGCAACATCTGGATGCGCGCAGCGCTGCCTCCCTCGGTGTCACTCGACGAAGGCAACGGCTACGTGAACCGCATGCGTCGCCTCGTGAAGAGCTACCCCGAGGTCGAGACGGTAATCACGCAGCATGGCCGGCCGGACGACGGCACAGATCCCGACGGCTTCTCCAATGCCGAGTTCTTCGTCGCCCTGAAGCCCGCCGCCAAATGGCGCAAGGGCGTGGAGAAACCGGAGCTGATCACCGAGATGAGCAGTGCGCTGCGCAAGGCCTTTCCGGGCGTCAGCTTCGCCTTCTCGCAATACATCCAGGACAACGTCCAGGAAGCGGCGTCCGGCATCGACGCTGAAAACGCCATCAAGATCACCGGCCCCGATCTTGCGACCTTGCGCAAGATCGCCGTCGAGATCCGCACGGTGCTGGAGGGCGTGCGCGGTATCGCCGATATCCAGGTGCCGCCGCTGCTCGGCCTGCCGACCATCCAGATCGCCATCGATCGCCAGCGCGCCGCACGCTACGGCCTCTCGCCGGGCGACATCAACGCGACGGTGCAGGCGGCCGTCGGTGGTCAAGCCGCCGGCGACCTCTATGAAGATGGCAGCGACCGGCATTTCCCCATGCTGGTGCGGCTCGCCCCCAAATATCGCGAGAACATCGAGGCGCTGCGCCGCATCGCGATCGGCGTGCCCGGCCCCAACGGCAGCGTCGTGCAGGTGCCGCTGGGAGAGGTCGCCAAGATCGGCCTGTCGAGCGGTGCCTTCTATATCTATCGCGAACAGCAGGAACGCTACATTCCGGTGAAGTTCAGCGTGCGCGGTCGCGACCTCGGCGGCGCCGTCCTCGAAGCCCAGCAACAGGTCGCCGAGCAGGTGAAGTTGCCGCCCGGCTATCGCCTCGACTGGGCCGGGGACTTCGTAAACTTCGAGAGTGCCATCGCACGGCTTGCCATCGCCGTGCCGATCGCCATCGCCATCATTCTGTTGCTGCTTTATGTCAGCTTCGGCTCGCTGGTCGACACGCTGATTGCCGGCAGCGCGATCCCCCTGGCACTGGTCGGCGGTATCCTGGGCCTGTGGCTAGCCGACATGTCGTTCAGTATTTCGGCCGCCATCGGCTTCGTCGCCTTGTTCGGCATCGCCGCCATGAACGGCATCATGGTGCTCGGCTGCTTCAATCGCCTCGTCGCGGGCGGCATGGTGCGGGAGGCCGCGCTGCGCCAGACCTGCGAGCTGCAGATGCGGCCCGTCCTGATGACCTGCGTGGCCGCAGCCGTCGGCCTTCTGCCCGCCGCCTTCTCGACGGCGATTGGCAGCCAGGTCCAGCGCCCGCTCGCCATTGTCGTCGTGGGCGGCATGGTGCTGGCGCCGATCCTGTTTCTCACCGTGCTGCCGGCGATCATCGGCGCCTTCTCTCGGCGCCGCGTCCCGGTTACATCTGAGGTGTGAGCCTCGACGACCAACTGATTGACCTCGGCGACCGCCACCTGCGCGTGCGCCACCTGTCGCCCTCCCAGGATGACGGCCTGGAACGCACCACCCTCGTCTTCCTGCACGAAGGGCTGGGCTGCATCGAGATGTGGCGCGACTTTCCGCAAAAGCTCTGCGACGCCACGCGTTGCCGGGGCATCGTCTACGACCGCACCAGCTATGGCCGGTCGAGCCCATGGCCGTCCGATCCGGGCGTTCGCTACATGGAGATCGAGGCCGACGAGATTCTGCCGCGCCTGCTCCAGGCCCTGGCCATCGAGGACTGCGTGCTGGTCGGCCACAGCGACGGCGGCACGATCGCCTTGAACTATGCCGCCCGCGATCCCGAGCCGCTGCGCGCCGTCGTGACCCTGGCCGCCCATGCGATCAACGAGCCGGTCTGCATCACGGCAATCCAGCAGGCTCGCGAGGCCTTTGTTGCAGGCGACCTGCGCCAACGGCTTTCCAAGTATCACGGAGACAACGTCGATCGCGCCTTCCACCTGTGGTCGGATGCCTGGGTGGCGCCGGGCTTCGAGCCGATGGACGCCAACGGCCGGCTGCCCGGTGTGCTGGTCCCGCTGCAAGCAATCCAGGGCGAAGACGACGAATATGGCAGTGAGCTGCAGCTCGGCATCATTGCCGGCAAAGTCGGCGGATACTGCGAAACCAGACTGGTCGCCGATTGCGGGCACAGCCCGCACCTGCAGCAGCCCGCCTACGTTCTTTCCGAAATCACCCGCTTCATCGCGCCTTTGGCACTGGCGGGCTGACCTCTAGAGTCGCTTCAACTCACTGGAGGCGGCCCAGTTCATCTCCGACACCGTGGGGCAACGCGCCTGGGCGAGCTGGAATTGCTCGCGGGCCTTCTGCTTGTCGCCGCGGCGTACCGCATCCATGCCGATAAAGAAGGCCGCCGGGCACTTGCCGTTGCTGCGCTTGGCGGCTTCGTCGGACTCGGCGGCAACTTCGAGCTCGCCCGACGAGCCCTTGCCCAGCAGGAAGCGGACAATCGGCCCGGGCCATTCGTTCAGGCTCTCGGCGCCGACTTCCCTCGCCAGCGCCATCCGCGCATCGCGCCGTGCACGCACCTGCGCGGCATAACGCCAGAGGAGCGGCGAAATCTTCGACTTGAAGGTCGGGCGACCCTCCAGCGAGCCGTTGAAATCGTCGGCAGCCTGCGCGTAGTTGCCGAGATTGAAATTGGCATGGCCGCGGAAGAACAGGGCGGAGCGCCGTTCGCTTTCGGTCTTCGCACTGGCCAGGGCGGCATCGAGCAGCCCGAGAGCGCGCGGAAAGTCGGCAATCTGCATATAGACCTGGGCCTGGGCGACCATCAGCGAGGGATCGCCGGGTTTGCGTGCCAGTGCGCTGTCGAGCGTGCGCAACGCGGCCGCCCGGTCGCCGCCGCCCGCCAGGCTCGGCATGGCCAACGACATCACGACTTGCCAGTCGGAGGGCAGGACCCGGCCCATCTCGGCAATGTCCTTCTGGCTGTCTGCTTCACGTCCGAGCCGGCTGAGCTGAAATGCACGGATGCTGAGATACATCGAACGATCCAGCGCCGAGAGCTGAGAGGCCGACAGGATCTTGTTCAGCGAATCGAGCGTCGCATTCCGGCCCGCGGCGGCGGTGCCCGAACCCGGTGAAGTGTCCGAAGGACCGCTGGAAGGAAACTCTCGCGACGACGGATCCCACGACTCAGTCGCATTACGCTGCGCGACAGCCTCGCCGGACAGAGCGAGGGTGGCGGCGAAAAGCCCGAACAGCTGCACCATTCGACGTTGCATGGCACCAATCTGGCACAAGGACCACCAGGCTGCATCCGCCGATTGCCTGTGTCGTTCCGTGCCCCTATTTTGCCATCCGTCCGCACAAAACCGACCTCGCAGGAGTACGATATGGCCGCCGCCCATCCCAACAGCTTCAAGGCCCGCAAGACGCTGAAGGTCGGTAGTCGGAGCTACACCTATTTCAGCCTCAAGGCGGTCGAGAAGGAGGTCGGCGACCTCTCCCGCCTGCCGTTCTCGTTGCGCGTCCTGATGGAAAACCTGCTGCGCCACGAAGATGGCACGACGGTCAAGAAGGCCGACATCGCCGCATTCGCAGGCTGGCTGAAGAATGGTGGCAAGTCGACGAAGGAGATCAACTTCCGCCCCGCTCGCGTCCTGATGCAGGACTTCACCGGCGTGCCGGCCGTGGTCGATCTCGCCGCCATGCGCGATGCCATGGGCAAGCTGGGCGGCGACGCCAAGAAGATCAATCCGCTGGTGCCGGTCGACCTCGTGATCGATCACTCGGTGATCGTCGACAATTTCGGCAACAACTCGGCCTTCGGCGCCAACGTGAAGCTGGAGTACGAACGTAACCTGGAGCGCTACCAGTTCCTGCGCTGGGGTGCGATGGCGTTCGACAACTTCCGCGTCGTGCCGCCGGGCACCGGCATCTGCCACCAGGTGAACCTCGAATATCTGGCGCAGGTCGTGTGGACCAAGAAGGAAGGCAAAGAAACGATCGCCTATCCCGACACGCTGGTCGGTACCGACAGCCACACCACGATGGTGAACGGTCTCGCCGTGCTGGGCTGGGGCGTCGGCGGCATCGAGGCCGAGGCCGCCATGCTCGGCCAGGCACAGCCGATGGTCATTCCCGACGTCGTGGGCTTCAAGCTCACGGGCAAGCTGAAGGAAGGCGCGACTGCGACCGACCTCGTGCTGACTGTCACGCAGATGCTGCGCAAGAAGGGCGTGGTCAACAAGTTCGTCGAATTCTACGGCGAAGGCCTCGAAGACCTGCCGCTCGCCAACCGCGCCACCATCGCCAACATGGCACCGGAGTACGGCGCGACCTGCGGCTTCTTCCCGGTCGACGAGATCACGCTCGGCTACCTCAAGACGACCAACCGTGGCCCGGCCGCCAAGCTCGTCGAGGCCTATGCCAAGAAGCAGGGCCTGTGGCGCTCCAAGAAGTCGCCCGAGCCGGTCTTCACCGACACGCTGTCGCTCGACCTCGGCGACGTGGTGCCGAGCCTCGCCGGCCCGAAGCGCCCGCAGGACCGTGTCGCGCTGACCGATGCTGCTTCGCAGTTCATCGGCAACATGGAGAAGGAATTCGACCGCAAGGACGAAGGCAAGCGCGTCAAGTGCGAGGGCACCGACTACGACCTCGGCCACGGCGACGTGGTGATCGCGGCCATCACCTCCTGCACCAACACGTCGAACCCCTACGTCATGCTGGGTGCCGGCCTGATCGCGCGTAACGCGGTCAAGCTCGGCCTCAAGGTCAAGCCGTGGGTCAAGACATCGCTGGCGCCGGGCTCGCAGGTCGTCACCGAATATCTCGACGCGTCGGGCCTGACGAAGGACCTGAACAAGATCGGCTTCAACCTGGTGGGCTACGGCTGCACGAGCTGCATCGGCAACTCCGGTCCGCTGCCCGACCCGGTCACCAAGGCGATTGGCGACGGCGACCTCGTGGTCAGCTCGGTACTGTCGGGCAACCGCAACTTCGAGGGCCGCGTCAATCCGCTGACCCGCGCCAACTACCTCGCCTCGCCGATGCTGGTGGTGGTCTATGCGCTGGCCGGTTCGATGAAGATCGACATCACCAAGGATCCGATCGGCCTCGGCAAGGGCGGCAAGCCGGTCTACCTCAGGGACCTCTGGCCCTCGAACATGGAAGTCTCCAAGACCGTCGACAAGTTCGTCACGACCAAGGCCTTCAAGAAGCGCTATGCCGACGTCTTCAAGGGCGACAAGTTCTGGCGCAGCATCAAGACCAAGCCGAGCCTGACCTATTCGTGGGACGACAAGTCGACCTACGTGCGCAACCCGCCCTACTTCGACGGCATGGGCAAGACGCCGACCGCGCTCGCCAACATCAAGGGCGCCCGCCCGCTCGGCCAGTTCGGCGACTCGATCACGACCGACCACATCTCGCCCGCCGGCTCGATCAAGAAGGACAGCCCCGCTGGCAAGTACCTGATGGAACACAAGGTGGATCCGAAGGACTTCAACCAGTACGGCACGCGTCGCGGCAACCACGAGGTGATGATGCGCGGCACCTTCGCCAACATCCGTCTCAAGAACGAGATGGTGCCGGGCATCGAGGGCGGCTTCACGCACCACTACACGACCGATCAGCCCGAGCCGATCTACGACGTGGCGATGCGCTACAAGAAGGAGCACACGCCGCAGGTCCTGATCGCCGGCAAGGAATACGGCACCGGCAGCTCGCGTGACTGGGCGGCCAAGGGCGTCAACCTGCTGGGCGTGAAGGCCGTGGTCTGCGAGACCTTCGAGCGCATCCATCGCTCGAACCTGGTCGGTATGGGTGTCCTGCCGCTGCAGTTCAAGGAAGGCATGACGCGCAAGACGCTGAACCTGACGGGTCGCGAGACCTTCGATGTCAGCGGCATCGACGGCGAGCTGCGGCCCGGCATGGACGTGCCGCTCACCATCCATCGGCCGGACGGCGCGTCGGAGACGGTGATGCTCACCTGCCGTATCGATACCGCCGAAGAGGTCGGATACTTCAAGAACGGCGGCGTGCTGCACTACGTGCTGCGCAACCTGGCCCAAGCGGCCTGACGCCGGGAGAAACGGGAGCCATGGCACCAGCTTCTCAACGCGGGGGGCTGGGCGACCACACCGTCGCCATGGCTCGCAACAACATCTGGGCGAACCACCGCCTGCTCAGCGCCTGCAAGGCGCTGTCGCCGGCGGAGTTTGCCGCCCCGCGCACGAGCTTCTTCCCCACGCTGCGCGCCACGCTGAACCACATTCTCTGGGTCGATACCTATTACATCGACGCCCTCGGGCGCGATCCGACGGTGCTGAAGCGCTACAACGATCCGCCGCCCGACTTTCCCGATGCCGCGTCGCTTCACACCGCCCAGATCACAAGCGACCGCCGGCTGCTCGCTTTCTGCGAACGCCAGACCGAGGCGAGCCTCCTCGAAGATCTGGTGCTGCCGCGGCCCAACCGTACGCCGCCACCGACGAGCGTGCTGTCGGTTCTCGAACACCTCTTCCAGCACCAGACGCATCATCGCGGGCAGGCCCATGCCATGCTGGCCGGTACCGCCGTAAAGCCGCCACAGCTCGACGAGTTCTTTCTCGCCGGCGAGCAGCATCTTCGCCGCGACGAGCTGCTGGCCCTCGGGCTCGAACCGAGCTGATGCGGCCACGTCCCTCATTCGCTGGTGCCGCGATCGAGGTGAGCGACCTCGGGCGCTCCGTCGCCTTCCATCGCCTGTGGTTGCCGATGCTGGGCTTCCGTCGCGTCTGGGCACACCCCGATCGTGTGATGTGGTCGCGCGGCTACGACCACTTCGTCATGCGCCAGGCCAAGGATGGCGTGTCTTACGGACCGGGCGCACTGTGGCTTGCCGTCTCGGCCGAGAGCCGCGCCCAGGTCGATCAGGTGTTCGCCGAGCTGCGCGACGCTGGCGCCGAAATCCTTCAGCCGCCCAAGGAGCTCGAATATTTCGCCCCCGGCTACTACTCCGTGGGTTTTCGCGATCCCGACGGCGTGCCGATCGAGGTCGTGCATCGTTGGGATGAACTGCCCGACGTCGCCGACGCCGAGCAGGTGCGCGTACCCGGCCACGGCGTCACCTTGGGTGGTTACTTCTTCAAGCCGCAGGCTGGGCAGCCTCCCTATCCTGCGTTGATCCTGCTGCACGGCTTTGCCGGCCACGCCCACAATCTCGTCGGGCTGGCGCGGCGCGCTTCGGCCAACGGCTATGCCACGCTCGCGCTCTCGCTGCGGGGCTGGCTGGGCTCGGAAGGCGAAAGCGATCAAGGACTGCGTCAGCCGCTCGACGTTCTGGCGGCCATCGATTGGCTGGCCAAGCGACCATCGGTCGATCGCGACCGCATCGGCCTGGTCGGCGCCTCGATGGGTGGCCAGGTGGCGCTGCTGACGGCGGCACATAAGCCGCCAATCAAGGCGGTCGCCTCCTATTTTGCACCGACCGATCTCGCGCGCTGGCGTGCGGCCAATCCGTTCATTCGCGATTATCTCGACGATCTGTGTGGCCCCGAAGGGCTACCCGTTCGCTCTCCGATATTCCGCGTTGCGCAGATCGACATTCCGGTGCTGCTGATCCATGGCGACAGCGACGAAAACGTGCCGGTCGATCAGACGACGACCATGGCGGAGGCGTTGCGAAATCACGGAAAGGACGTCGAAGCCTTCGTCATTCCCGGCGCGACGCACTATTTTAACGACAAGGAGTATGGCATTGCCCTCCGCACCTTGTTCGACTTCATGCGTCGCCACCTGACTCGGAGCTAACTGTCCATGCGTGTGTCCGAAGCCATCAATTCCCGCCGCTCGATGCGTGTCTTCAAGTCCGAGCCCGTGGCCAAGGCCGACATCGAATGGATCGTGACCAACGCCAACCGCGCAGCGTCGAACGGCAACCTGCAGCCGTGGAAGCTCTACGTCACCATGGGCAAGGCTCGGCAACGCCTGTCAGCCGCGATCCTGAAGGCGATGGACGAGGGCGACCATGGGCCGGGTGGCGAATACGACGTCTATCCCAAGGAATTCACTCCGGTCTACGACACGCGCCGCAAGCTCGTCGGCAAGCAGCTCTACACGCTCCTCGGCGTGCCGCGCGGCGACGCTGCCGGCATGATGAAGCAGTTTCGCAAGAACTACGAATTTTTCGATGCGCCGGTCGGAATGATTCTCTGCGTCGAAAAGCGCATGGGCGGCGGCCAGTGGATCGACTGTGGCATCTTCCTCGACCAGCTTATGCTGCTGGCCCGCGAGAAGGGACTGCACACCTGTCCGCAGGCGGCGTTCAGCCGCTATCAGCATGTGGTGCGGCGCGAACTCGAGATTCCCGAGGACCAGATCGTGATTTGCGGCCTGGCGGTGGGTCATGCCGACCCTGATGTGGTCCCCAACAGCCTGATCACCGAACGGGCGCCGATCCAGGACTTCACCACCTGGTTCACCGAATGAGGACGAGGCGCCGAAGCGCGGCCAAAGTCGAATTGCCGAGCGCGATGACGGCGCGCTAGAACGCAGGTAATTCACGGCTTAAGCCTAGCGATACGGGAGGAATACCATGGCCGATGAGGTGATCGCCGTAAGCTCCGATTGGGCCAAGCGCGCCTATGTCGACGAAGCGAAGTACAAGGCGATGTACGAAGCGTCGATCAAGGATCCCGTTGGATTCTGGGGCGAGCACGGCAAGCGTATCGACTGGATCAAGCCCTACAGCCCCGGCGCCGTGCGCGACGTCGACTATACCGGCGATGTCCGTATCCGCTGGTATCATGACGGCGTGCTGAATGTGTCGGCCAACTGTGTCGATCGCCATCTGCCCGCGCGCGCCGACCAGACCGCGATCATCTGGGAGGGCGACGATCCGTCGAAGTCGAAGAAGATCACCTATCGCGAGCTGCACGCCGAAGTGTGCCGCATGGCCAACGCGCTGAAGGAGCTCGGCGTCAAGAAGGGCGACAGGGTCACGATCTACCTGCCGATGATCCCCGAAGCGGCCTACGCCATGCTCGCCTGCACGCGCATCGGCGCCGTCCATTCGGTCGTGTTCGGCGGCTTCTCACCCGACAGCCTCGCCAACCGCATCATCGATTGCGAGAGCAACATCGTCATCACCGCCGACGAAGGCCTGCGCGGCGGCAAGCCGGTACCACTCAAGGCCAACACCGACGAAGCGCTGACGAAGTGCCCCGGCGTGAAGAAGGTCCTGGTGGTGAAGCACACCGGCGGCAAGATCGGCTGGGATGCCGGTCGCGACGTCTGGTGGCACGAGATCGCCACCAAGGTGCCGGCGGAGTGCGCGCCCGAGCCGATGAACGCCGAGGATCCGCTTTTTATCCTCTACACCTCGGGCTCGACGGGCAAACCCAAGGGCGTGCTGCACACGACCGGCGGCTACATCGTCTTCACTTCGATGACGCACCAGTACGTGTTCGATTATCACGACGGCGACGTCTACTGGTGCACCGCCGATGTGGGCTGGGTCACGGGCCACAGCTACATCGTCTATGGGCCGCTGGCCAACGGCGCCACGACCCTGATGTTCGAGGGCGTGCCCAACTATCCCGACTCCAGCCGCTTCTGGCAGGTGATCGACAAGCATCAGGTCAACATCTTCTACACCGCTCCCACCGCGATCCGCGCCCTGATGCGCGAGGGCGAGGCGCCGGTGAAGAAAGCGACGCGCAAGAGCCTGCGCCTGCTCGGCTCGGTCGGCGAGCCGATCAACCCTGAGGCGTGGCTGTGGTACCACCGCGTGGTCGGCGATGGGCGTTGCCCGATCGTCGATACCTGGTGGCAGACCGAGACCGGCGGCATCCTGATCACGCCGCTGCCCGGTGCGACGGCACTCAAGCCGGGCTCCGCGACCAAGCCGTTCTTCGGCGTGCAGCCGGTGATGGTCGATGCCGACGGCAGGGAGCTGCAGGGCGCGGCGACAGGCAATCTCTGCCTGATCAATTCCTGGCCCGGCCAGATGCGCACGGTCTACGGCGACCATCAGCGCTTCATCGACACCTACTTCAAGACCTACCCTGGCAAGTACTTCACCGGGGACGGCGCCCGCCGCGACGAGGACGGCTATTACTGGATCACGGGCCGCGTCGACGACGTGATCAACGTCTCGGGCCACCGCATCGGCACGGCCGAAGTCGAAAGCGCGCTGGTTGGCAACACCAAGGTGGCCGAGGCTGCCGTGGTCGGCTTCCCGCACGACATCAAGGGCCAGGGCATCTATGCCTACGTCACCCTGAAGGCCGGTGAGCACTCTTCCGAGGAGCTGCGCAAGGAGCTGGTGGCCTGGGTGCGCAAAGAGATCGGCCCGATCGCCACGCCCGACGTGATTCAGTGGGCGCCCGGCTTGCCCAAGACGCGCTCGGGCAAGATCATGCGCCGAATCTTGCGCAAGATCGCAGAGAACGATTTCAGTAATCTCGGCGATACGTCGACCCTGGCCGATCCGATGGTCGTCGACGATCTGGTGAAGAACCGAGGAAAGTAAGGAGTCCGATGGCCAACCCGACGCAGAATCCCACCATAGGGCAGCTCGCCGCGGATCTGGCCGCCGGCCGTACCACTTCCCGCCAGCTCACCGAAGAAGCGCTGGCGCGCATCGAGGATCCCAAGGGCGAAGGCAAGCGCGCCTTCGTCAAGGTCTGGAAGGCGCAAGCCCTCGCTGCCGCCGAGGCCAGCGACGTCCAGCGCAAGGCGGGCCTCGTCCTCTCGCCGCTCGCCGGCATTCCCGTTTCGATCAAGAACCTGGGCGACGGCGCGGGCGAGACGACACTCGCAGGCTCGACGGCGCTCGACGACGCCAAACCGGCTACGGCAGACGCGCCCGTCGTGGCGCGCCTGCGGGCCGCCGGCGCCGTGATCGTCGGCAGCACCAACATGAGCGAGTTCGCCTTCTCGGGCGTCGGCTTCAACCCGCACTACGGCACGCCCGGCAATCCTGCCGACCGCAAGCGCGTGCCGGGCGGTTCGTCCTCAGGTGCGGCCGTCTCGGTCGCGGACCGCATGGCCGTGGCCGCTTTGGGCACCGATACCGGCGGCTCCGTCCGCATCCCCGCCGCGGTCTGCGGCCTCACGGGATTCAAGCCGACGGCGCGGCGCGTGCCGATCGACGGCGTCGTGCCGCTTTCGACGTCACTCGATTCGATCGGACCGCTCGCCAACTCGGTCGAGGATTGCGCCATCGTCGATGCCGTGTTCGCCGGTGAGCCGATCTCCGTACCGGCTGCGGTGCCACTGTCGGGCCTGCGCTTCGCGATCCCCAGGCACTTCGTGATGGACGAACTCGATCCCGTCGTCGCCACGGCCTTCGAGCGTGCCTGCAAGGCGCTCTCGGCGAAGGGCGTGAAGATCGAACAGATCGATCTCGTCGAGCTGAACGAGCTGTCGGCGATCAACGCCAAGGGCGGGTTCGCCGCCTCCGAAGCCTATGCGTGGCACAAGGAGCTGATCGCCCGTCGACACAACGACTACGACCAGCTCGTGGCGCCCCGCATCATGCGCGGCAAGGACATGAGCGCGGCCGACTATATCGAGCTGCTCGGCAAGCGGGCCGACCTGCAGCGCCGCGTCTCGGCAATTACCGCGAACTACGACGCCGTGATCATGCCGACCTGCGCCATCGTGGCGCCGACCCTCGACGAGGTCTCGACGGCCGATGGCTTCACCAAGAAGAACATGCTGCTGCTGCGCAACACCACGGTCGGCAATTTCCTCGACCGTTGCGGCATCAGCCTGCCCTGCCACGCCGCCGGCGAACTGCCGGTCGGCCTCATGCTGATGGGCGAGGCAATGGCCGACAGGCGCGTGCTGGCAATGGCGCGCAGCGTGGCGCCCGCCGTCTCAGCTCACTGATAGCGGGGATCGTCGGGACGGCGCATACGCCAGACGTTCTCGGTCGTGGTGTATTCGCTGTAGCCCAGGCGCGCGACCGGCTTGAAGGCCATGATGTCGACTCGTCCATCCTTCAGGATTGAGTCGTCGATGTGCACGCCGACCACATGGCCCAGCACGATCGAGCCGCGCTTTTCTTCATGCCCCTTCTCGACCGGCAGCTCGATCGTCTTCCAGTACTTGCATTCCAGCGCCACCGGCGATTCCTTGACCCGCGGCGGCTTCACGAAGCGGCAAGGCTCCGGCGTCAGCCCGGCGAGCTTCATCTCGTCGACGCCGTAGGCCACCATCGCCGTGGTGATGTTCATCTTTTCGCCCAATGTGCCCGCCACCATGTTGACGACGAACTCGCCGGTCTCCTCGGCGTTCATGCGGCTGTGCTTGGTCGGCGTATCGCCATAGGTGCCGGTGATGGCGAAGTAGACCATCGGCGGAAACTCACCGACGCCGTTGTAGAAGCTGTAGGGCGCCAGGTTCACGCGGCCCTGCTTGTCGACCGTCGAGATCCAGCCGATCGGCCGTGGCACGATCACCGCCTTCAAAGGGTCCTGCGGCAATCCGTGATCGCGCTTGGCGGTATCGTAGAACATCGTTCCCCCTCACTCGTAACGCACTGGTGGTGTCTGCACTGTCGGCGCCGCCGCATCAAGGATCGCCTGCCGATCGCCGGTCCGCGGCGGGTAGATGCGCTCGCGATTGATTGTTTCCTTGGTCCGCTTGGCTGTCTGTCCACGCGACACAACCTTGCGGTTCCATCCCTCGGTATAGAGAGCGCCCCAGGGACCGAGATCCAGAATGGTCGTGTACCAATCGATCCGAAGCGGCAGCATCGGCTGGCCCAGCAGATCGCAGACTGCATTGTGGCCGGCAAACCGGCCCATGGGCCGGCCGTGCTGGCAGGACATCACGCAGGAATGCGTGCCGTCAATCAGGAACGAGGCCACGTCGCCCGCCGCGAATTCCGCCTCAAGGCTCTCGATCTTCAGGAACGAATCAACCGGCAGTCTGCCCAAACGATCGCGCGCGACGGGAAGAAGCGACGTCAACGGATGAGCTCGCATGCCGGCGCACCAGACGACGGTTTCCGCCTCGATGCGTTCGCCACTCGCCAAGGTAGCGCCTGCGGCATCGATCGACGCCACCGAAACGCCGCCGCGCCTCTCCACGCCGAGTGCAGCCAGCGCCTCTTCGATTACCGGCACGGCACCCTCGCCCATGTCGGAGCCAATGCGTGGCGCATGATCGGCGAGGATGACGCGCGGCGCCGCCACGCCGGCCGCCCGCAGCTTGCCCGGCATCTCCGCAGCAGCCTCGATGCCGGTCAGGCCCCCGCCCACGACCAGCACCGTCGACGAGGGGCGAGGCCCCAGGCTGGCGACATGCTCGTTGAGTCGCATCGCGGTGGCGTAGGTGTCTACGTCGAAGCCATGTTCTGCCAATCCGGGCAGATTCGGTCGTGCGAGCTGGCTGCCCAGGGCGAATACTAGCCGGTCGTAGCCGATGGTCCGCAGCCCCTCGGCATCGTAGGTCACGGTCTTCGCGGCCACGTCGATGCCGGTCACCTTGCCCTCGAGGCGGCGCACGCCGACCGGCGCCAGCACCTCGGCGAGAGCCACGCGCGTCTGCGAAAGGTCGGCCTCGTAGTTGCGCACGCGGATCGAATGCCAGGGCGTGTCGTTCAGCAGCACGATCTCGATCTGCCCGGCATCGAAGGCTTCGCGCGCTCGCGCGGCGGCAAGTGCACTCCAGAGGCCGGCAAAACCGCCGCCAACAACAAGGATGCGTCGGGCTGAGGTCACATCCCGTTGTGCGACGAGGCGTCCGGCTTGTCGAGCGACCCGGCACGGACCATCTTCCAGCCCATGTCAGCCACAATGAAGACGCTGCTCGGCGTGTGGATTGCAGCTCTTGCCGCCGCCGCCGGATGGATTGCCTGGGATGTCGTCAAAGGCGACGAACGGCAGACGATCGGCGGCCCCTTCACGCTCACCGACCAGGATGGCCGCACGGTCACCAGCGACAGCCTCAAGGGCAAGCCGACGCTGATCTACTTCGGCTTCACCTTCTGCCCGGATGTCTGCCCAACCTCGCTGCTGCTGATGGAAACAGCCGTCGAAAAGCTGGGGCCCGATGCCGCCAAGAAAGTGAATCTGGTCTTCATTACCGTCGACCCGGAACGCGACACGCCGGAGCTGCTCAAAGGGTACGTGCCCAACTTCGGGCCGACCTTCATTGGCCTCACAGGCACCCCGAAGCAGGTCGCCGACGTGACACGCGCCTACCGCGTCTACTATCAGAAGGTCCCAGGCAAGGACGGCGGGCCCTACCTGATGGACCACTCCTCCATCGTCTACCTGCTCGACCGAAACGGCCGCTTCGTCACCCACTTCACGCACGACGCCAAAGCCGAGCAGATCGCCAATACTGTGGGTCGTTTACTGTAAATTCGACCTAAGTCGTTGAATCTGCCTTTATTGTGCAGTGCACTATTAAAGTGACAAGCCTTCGGCCGAGCGTACAATCCCGGCCGAATGCTCTATCAAGCCTATGAATTCCAGCGGCAGCTCGCGACGCCGGTCCGCCTTTGGGCGAACGTGCTCGAGCAGGCCTATTCAAGCCCCTACAATCCGTGGGCTGATACGTGGTTCGGCAAGTCTGTCGCGGCCAGCGCCGAGATCGTGGCCCGCCTCACCCAGACCTATGCCAAGCCCGACTTCGGGCTGAACACGACGCAGGTCGGCGACGAAATCGTCGCGGTCAATGAAGAGATCCTGCTGCGCAAGCCGTTCGGCCAGCTCCTGCGCTTCCGTCGCGATACGACGCGGCGCGACCCCAAGGTCCTGGTCGTGGCGCCTATGAGCGGCCACTTTGCCACGCTGCTGCGCGGCACTGTCGAGGCGCTGCTGCCCGACCACGACGTGCACATCACCGACTGGATCGACGCGCGCGAGGTGCCCCTGGCCCAGGGCAATTTCGACCTCGACGACTACATCGACTACGTCATCGAATTCTGTCGCTACCTCGGCCCGGACGTACATGTGATCGCCGTCTGCCAGCCTTCGGTGCCGGTGATGGCGGCGGCGGCGCTGATGGCCGAGGCGAAGGATCCGCGTCAGCCCAAATCCATCACCCTGATGGGTGGCCCCATCGATACGCGCGTCAGCCCGACGATCCCCAACGACCTCGCCATGCGCAACTCGATGATGTGGTTCCGCCAGAACGTCATCTCGACGGTGCCGCTCAACTATCCGGGCGCGCTGCGCCGGGTCTATCCGGGCTTCCTGCAGCTCACGAGCTTCATCAGCATGAACCTCGACCGGCATGTGAACGCCCACATGCGCCAGTTCGAGCATCTGATCAAAGGCGACGACGATTCATCGTCCAGCCATCGCGCCTTCTACGATGAATATCTCGCGGTGATGGACCTCACCTCCGAGTTCTACCTGCAGACCATCCAGGTCGTGTTCAAGGAGCATCTGCTTCCGCGCGGCGCCTGGGTGAGCCGTGGCCGCAAGATCGATCCGTCGTTCATGGAGACGGCGCTGATGACGGTCGAAGGCGAGCTCGACGACATCTCGGGCGTCGGCCAGACCAAGGCTGCGCACGCATTGACCCCCAACATTCCCGGCGCCCGCCATGTGCACTGGGAACAGCCGCGGGTCGGCCACTACGGCATCTTCAACGGCCGCAAGTGGCGCGAGCAGATCATGCCGCGCGTACGTACCTTCATCCGCGAGAACGACGCTCACTAGGCGAAGTCCGCGCTCCAAGGGATCGTCACGCTTTCGCCAGCCCTGCTTTCACCAGCGTCGGCTTGACGTCGACATAGTACTTCTCGGCGAAGGCACGATAGCCGGCGGGATCGCGATACCAGGGCTCCTGGATGAACTTGTCCAGAAGCGGCTGATGGCCGGGATCGGCCATCGCTTCTTTCATCGCATCGTGCAGTGCCTGGATGATCTGCGGTGGCAGGTCTTTCGGACCGACCAGTCCGTAGGGACTGACGGCCACGGCATTGATTCCGCTTTCGATCAAGGTCGGCTTGTCGGGGTAGAGGCCGAAGCGCTTTTCCGTCGCCATCGCCAGCACACGCACCTTTCCGCTTTCGACGAATGGCGCCCATGCCGCTCCGTCGGGCACGAACTGGATGTGACCGCCCAGCAGCGCCGGCATCCATTCGGCGCCGCCCTTGTAGGGAATATGGGTGAAGCGCGCGCCGGTCGCCTGCTCGGTTTCGAGCATCAGCAGATGGCCCGTGCCGCCGATGCCGCTGGTGCCGTAGTTGAGCTTCTCGGGTTCACGCTTGCCGGCCTCGATCAGCTCACCGATCGTCTTCCAGGGTGCATCGGCGAGAACGACGACCCCGAAGGTGAACTCCGACAGGCCGATGATGTAGGAGAAGTCGCGCAGCGGATGCCAGTTCGCAGCCTGGTAGTGCGGATAACGCAGGCTGTTGATGGTCATGCAGGCGATCGTGTAGCCGTCCGGCTTGGTGTTCACCATCTGCGCCGCCGCGAGCGTCGCGCCGGCACCCGCCTTCACATCGACGATGACCTGCTGGCCCCATTTGCGGCTGACCCTCTCGCCGAGGAAGCGCAGGTGCACGTCGCACACACCGCCGGCCGCCAGCGGGTTGTAGATCGTAATCGGTTTGTCGGGTTTCCAGGATCCTTGGGCGCGGACCAACGCCGGTGCAGCAAGCACACCACCCACTACGGACGCCAGAACACGACGGCGGTTCAAGCCTGTCATCGTCATCCTCCCAGTGCTTCCGATCTGCGTCGGATGAGTTCAGCATAACACGGGATTTGGGCCCGGAATGGGACTAGCATCCCGGAGATGAGCGCCCCCGTTTCCGTCTCCGACTGGAAGGCTGCCCCGTTCAACGTCGGCGGCGAGACGGTGTTCGCCATTGGCGACGTCCATGGCTGTGCCGACGAGCTGGCGGGGTTGCTGGAATCGATTGCCGGGCTGGCCCGCGACGCCACAGGAAAACGGCGTCTGATCTATCTCGGCGACATGATCAATCGCGGGCCGGACAGCATGCGCGTCCTCGATCTCTGGGCGCAGAACGAAGAGGCGCACGGCGTCGACCATGTCGACCGGCTGATGGGCAATCACGAAATCATGATGATGCTCGCGGTCATCGGTGGACCTCACGCCCACAAGGCCGAGACCATGTGGCTGTCCAAGCGCATGGGCGGCCATGTCCTGCTCGATCAGATGGCCGCCAAGGCCGGCCATCCCGCGGCGCACGCCAGCCAGGAGCTGCTGGCCGAGGTGCTGGGCGATACGATCGTACATCGCCTGCAGGGCATGCGGTCCCACGTCCGACTGGGCAACACGCTGTTCGTCCATGGCGGCCTCGATCCGCATGCGGACGAGGACGAGTTCCTGACCCGGCCGTGGACCCTCTTCACCGAGGCGCGCTGGGCCTGGATCAACCATGGCTTCCTCGACTGGAAGAAAGGTTTCGGAGGCACCCTGGTGGTGCACGGCCACACCCCACCCGACAAACACCGCGCGATCAGTGGCCTCGAGGATCCGCACCTGTTCGAGGGCGACCGCCTCGGCCTCGACGGCGGCAGCGCCCGCACTGGCATCGTGACGGCAGCGGAAATCCAGGATGGCCGTTATCGGCTTCTCAAGGCTGGTACGCCTTTCGAGAATCCCCTCCCCTCCGAAGGGTAAATTATTTGTGCCGAACTGTCGGCAGAGTCCCTATCTCTTCGTCCTAGGTAACAAGAGGGCCCTTTTTCATGCTCTACGCCATCCTTTGCTACAATTCCGAGGACGCCGTTGGCTCGTGGTCCAAGGAGTATCACGCCCAGACCATGGAGCGGTTACTCGCGGTGCACGACAAGCTGGCCAAGCAGGGCCGGCTCGGCCCTGTCGCCCGACTGCTGCCCACCACGGCTGCCACCACCTTGCGCAAGGGCCGCGAGGAAATGGTGATCGACGGTCCGTTTGCAGAGACCAAGGAACAGCTCCTCGGTTTCTACATCGTCGACTGCGCATCGCTGGACGCTGCCATCGACGTCGCCAAGGACCTCGCCAAGGCCAACCCGGGCACCGGAAGCTATGAGATCAGGCCAGTGGCGCAGATCCATGAAAGCCACCTGCCCGCAGAGAAGAAGCCCGCGGCATGAGCGATCTCGGCTGGATCGATGCGGTTGTCTGCGCGGCGCGCCCCCAGGTCATGGGGGCCTTGCTGCGCTACTTCCGCGATCTCGATACGGCCGAGGAAGCCTTCCAGGAAGCTTGCCTGCGGGCGCTGAAGACCTGGCCGCAGAACGGCCCGCCGCGCGACGCCGCCGCCTGGCTGATCCTGGTCGGACGCAATGCGGCGATGGACGGCGTTCGCAAGCGCGCGAAGCAGACAGAGCTGCCCGACGAGGCCGAGCTATCCGACCTCGATGACGCCGAAGCCTCGATGGCCGAGCGGCTCGATGGCGATCACTACCGCGACGATATCCTGCGGCTGCTCTTTATCTGCTGCCATCCCGAGCTGCCGTCGACGCAGCAGATCGCGCTCGCCTTGCGTGTCGTCTGCGGCCTCTCGGTGACACAGATCGCTCGCGCCTTCCTTGTCAGCGAAGCGGCGATGGAGCAGCGCATCACGCGCGCCAAGGCCCGTGTCGGAAATGCCAAGATGGCTTTCGAGACCCCCGGGGCGCCGGAACGTGCCGAACGGCTCGCCGTCGTCGCGGCCATGGTCTACCTCACCTTCAACGAAGGTTACTCGACGACGCAAACAGAAGCCGAAGCGCGCGCACCGCTCGCGGAAGAAGCGATCCGGTTGGTGCGATTGCTTCTGCGCCTGTTTCCCACCGAGCCCGAAATCATGGGACTGACGGCACTGATGCAGTTGCAACAGTCACGGGCACGGGCGCGCTTCGACAAGGAGGGCAACATCGTCCTGCTCGAGGATCAGGACCGCAGCCTGTGGAGCCAGGACCGCATCACTGAGGGCCTGGCATTGATCGACAAGGCCATGCGTCATCGCCAGCCCGGCCCCTATCAAATCCAGGCCGCGATCGCGGCGCTCCACGCACGGGCCAAGCAGGCAAAGGATACCGACTGGAAACAGATCGACCTGCTCTACGCCAACCTGGAGCGGCTCCAGCCCTCGCCTGTGGTGACGCTCAATCGCGCCGTCGCCGTCTCCAAGGTCAGCGGCCCGCAAGCCGCCCTGGAGATGATCGAGCCCCTGGGCTCCCGGCTTCAGGGCTATTTCTATTTCCATGGCGTCAAAGGGGCTTTGCTGCAGCAGCTGGAACGGGCCGACGAAGCCCGCGAAGCCTTCGGCCGCGCGATCGCGTTGGCCAATACGCCGGCAGAGGCCGCCCACATCCGCCAACACCTCGACCAGCTTTCTTCCTAGGCACCGCCCTTCCGATTACCCGACAGGGAATTGGAACAAAAATCTTCGATCGCAATGTCGGATTGTGCCGAGCTCGTCCGTCCTCGGCATATGACAACAGCCAAGGAGACTACTATGGCCGACACTACCCCTCCGGTTCTCGGAGGCCCCTGCCCCTATCTGTCAGTCGACGGTGCGGCCAAGGCCGCCGACTTCTACATCAAGGCGCTCGGTGCCAAGGAAGTCATGCGTATGCCGCCCGACGACAAGGGCCGGTATATGCATATTCATCTCGTGATCAACGGCGGCTCGCTGATGCTGGCTGATGCCTTCCCCGAGCATGGCCATCCGCTGGAGAAGCCGGCAGGTTTCACCCTGCATCTGGCGGTCGACGACGTCGACGCCGCGTTCAATCACGCGGTCAAGGCCGGCGCCGAAGTCGTGTTGCCGGTCCAGGACATGTTCTGGGGCGATCGCTACGGCCAGCTCCGCGACCCGTTCGGCGTGATGTGGTCGATGGGCGCACCGATCAAGACGGCCTGAGATGATCTCCAGACGTGCACTTTGGGCGGGCCGCATCCTGAGCGGCCTTGCCATCGTGTTCCTGACGATGGACGGCATCATCAAATTGGTGCCGATCCAGCCGGTCACGGACAGCCTCAAGGATCTGGGTTACCCCACGAGCGATGCCTTCGCGCGCCTGTTGGGCGTGATCACGCTCGGCTGCACGGCTCTCTATGCCTGGCCGCGCACGGCCCTGCTGGGCGCGGTGGTCATGACCGGGCTGCTGGGCGGCGCAATGGCGAGCCATATCAGGCTCGAGCATCCGCTGTTCACCCACACACTGTTTGGCCTGTGGCTCGGCCTGATCGTCTGGGGCGGCCTGTGGCTGCGCGACGAACGGATGCGGAGGGTCATGCCGCTCCTGCAGTGAGACCAGGTCGCTAGCCGAGCAGAGCGTCGATCTGCTCGGCTAGCTCCGTCTG
>CALROF020000044.1:0-33609 GCA_943369775.1 Reyranella massiliensis 521 | reverse complement strand
GGGGGGTGGCCCGCAGGGCAGAAGGGGTCATGACCCCATCGCCCTCGTGAGACGAGGGCACTTCCCCTTTGCGGAGTCCGCAAAGGGGAAGCGGGAAGATTTCAGCGCTGTTCCGTCCAGCTTTCGGAAAAGGCCAGGGCCGAGGTGCTGAAGGGCCGACCTTCGCGATCGCGCGGCCAGGGTTTGCCGCGGGCCTGCTCGCCGTTCAGCGTCAGCCGGCCGGACAGCGCCGGCACCAGCACGGTGCAGACGCCATAGGGCCTGGGGTTCGGCGGCTGGTTGGGCTCGGTGTGGATGAGCAGCGGGTCGCCGATATCGTGCCAGGTCAGCGAGATCTCAGCGTCGGCAGCCGAGACATATTCGGTCCAGTAGTAACGTGGGTCGCCGGCCTTGCTGAAGTCAGCGTCGATCACCGGGATCGACGTGTCCTTCAGCTCGGCATTGAGCATGCCTTGCACGGTCTGCTGCAACCAGCGCGCCATGGCGATGTTGTCGGAATAGATGCGCCACTTGTTCTCGGTCAGCTCGCTCTTGAGATAGAGCACATGCCCCGGCCCTGCCGGGCAGAACAGGATGCGCCAGTAGCTGGCATCCGTGGAGTTGGGATCGCCGTCCTTTTCACTCAGTCGCAGGAACGGATTCTCGCCGGTGAGGATGACGCGATGCGGATCGGCTACGGGCATTTCCTGTCTCCCTAGAGTACCTGGTTGCGTAAGGTCGTCTCGCCGCGCCACAGGCGGTCGAGATTCTCCATCAGGATATCGAGCACATTGTCTTCGTAGGCCCGCGTCTCACCGGCCGTGTGCGGCGTGATGAAGACGTTGGGCATCGTCCAGAGCGGCGACGCGGCCGGCAGCGGTTCGTCGGCCGTGACGTCGAGCGCCGCCGCCCAGATCTTGTTGCCCTGCATCGTCTTGATGAGGGCCTCCTCGTCCGCGACCTTGCCGCGCGCGACGTTGACGAACACCGACGATGGTTTCATGGCGGCAAAGGCCGCCGCACTCATCAGGCCCGTGGTTTCCGGGGTCAGCGCGCAGGTCAGCGCCACGAAATCGGCCTGCGGGACGAGCTTCACCAGATCGCCCATGCCGTGGATTTCGTCGGCGCCGTTCGTGCCGGCTTTGGGATCGCGGCGGATGCCGACCACCTTCATGTCGAAGGCCTTGGCGAGCTTGGCGAGGTGGCTGCCGATGCGACCCATGCCGACCACCAGCAGGGTCTTGCCGCCGAGTTCGTCCTCGCGCTGGGTCAGGTCGCCCAGCATGCCACGCCACACCTTCTTGTGCTGGTTGTCGCGCGCCTCCGGCAGGCGCCGCGCGATTGCCAGGATCAGGGCGATGGCATGCTCGGCCACGGCACGGGCGTTCACGCCGGCGGCACTCGCCAGCCGGATGCCCTTGGCGCCCAGCAGTTCCTTGGAATACTGGTCCATGCCCGAGCTGATGGACTGGATGAACTTCAGCTTGCCGGCATGCGGGATCAGGTCGTTCTTCCACATGCCCGACGCCAGCACCACGTCGGCCTCGCCGATACGTTTCACCAGATCGTCATAGGCGCGAACCTCGAAGCACTTGATGCCGGTCTTGCGCAGCTCAAATCGGTCCATCATCCGATATGCTGCATGTGCAAAACAGATGGTCAGATTTTCTTTCGACGGAACATGGAACTCCCCCTGCACGAGGTGCCACACTAGCGCGAACAACCGCCCCGGGGGAAACGCCATGCGTCGCAATATTCTTCGTGAACGTCTCAACGCCGGCGAGCCGACTGTCGGCACGCACATCCTGTCGGCTTGGCCGACCCTGGTCGAGCTGATCGGTCACTCCAAGCAATACGACTACGTCGAGTTCACCGCCGAATACGCCCCGTTCACGATGCACGATCTCGACAATCTCGGCCGCGCTTTCGAGCTGATGAACATGTCCGGCATGATCAAGATCGAGCAGACGCAGTATACCCATCAGGCGATGAGGGCGATTGGCTCGGGCTTCCAGAGCGTGCTCTTTGCCGACATCCGCTCGGTCGAGGATGCCAAGGCCGCCGTCGATGCCGTGCGTGCCGAGACGACGATGGCCAAAGGCGCGCGGGGCCGCGGGCGGATGGGCGTTGGCATGCGCCGCGACGTCGGCACCGTCCGCGAAGGCGGCACGCCCGCCTATGTCGACGCGCTGGACGAGGTCGTGATCGCCATCATGGTCGAGAAGAAGTCGTGCGTGGACGATCTGGATGCCGTCCTCTCGGTGCCGGGCATCGACATGGTCCAGTTCGGCGCCTCCGACTTCTCCATGAGCATCGGCAAGACCGGTCAATATGCCGATGCCGAGGTCCTGGCCGCGGAGAAGAAGACGATCGAAACGGCCCTGAAGAAGGGGCTCCATCCGCGAGTCGAGCTGCGCGACCCGAGCCAGGCCGGCAAGTATCTCGACATGGGCGTAAAGCATTTCTGCATCGGCTGGGATGTCCGCATTCTCGCCGACTGGTGGGACAGCAAGGGCGCGGAAATGCGCGGCCTGCTCGACGGCAAGACCGCCGCCCCGGCGAAAGCAGCCGCCAAAGCCGGCAACTACACCTGAGAGACGAATGAACAAACCGCCGATCGCGCCGCGGCGCCCCTCGCCGCGCACCCTCCATGGGATCACCGTCGAAGACGACTATGCCTGGCTGAAGGACGAGAAGTGGCAGGAGGTTCTGCGCGATCCGTCGCTCCTCGCTCCCGACATCCGCGCCTATCTCGAGGCCGAGAACCAGTATACGGAGTCCCTTCTTGCGCCGACCCAGGACCTGCAAAAGGTCCTGGTCGCGGAGATGCGTGGCCGCATCAAGGAGGACGATTCCGGTGTCCCGACACCAGACGGCCCTTTCGCCTATCTCTGGAAGTTCCGCGAAGGCGGACAGCACGAGCAGATCGGCCGCACGGCGCGCAATGGCGGCGAGATGCAGACCATCCTTGATGGTGACGCGCTAGCCAAGGCGTCCGACTATTTCAAGTTCGGCGGCACGCGCCATTCGCCGGACCATCGGCTCGTCGCGTGGAGCGCCGACCTGCGCGGCTCCGAATTCTTCACCCTGCGCGTGCGCCGCTGGGACACCGGCGAAGACCTGCCTGATACGCTGGAACAGACGGGCGGTCGGATCGTCTGGGGGCGCGACTCCTCGTTCTTCTATTACGTCCAGGTCGACGACAATCACCGGCCGCTGAAGGTCTTTCGCCATCGCCTCGGCACGCTGCAGGCCGACGATGTCCTCGTCTACGAAGAGAAAGATGTCGGCTGGTTCACGCATATCGAGGAAAGCCCGAGCGGCCGCTTTTGCGTGATCGCGGGTGGTGACCACGACACGACCGAGCAACACCTGCTCGATCTCGCCGCGCCGGACGCCACACCGCGCCTGATCGCGCCGCGGGAAAAAGGCGTTCGGTACAGCGTCGCCGATCGCGGCGAGGAGTTGTTCATCCTCACCAACGAAGGCGGTGCCATCGACTTCCGCATCGCCACCGCGCCGCTCGCAATGCCCGGCCGCGCGAACTGGCAGGAGCTGATCCCGCACCGGCCGGGGGTCTACATCCTCGGCATGGAGTTGTTCGCCGGCCATCTCGTGCGGCTGGAACGGTCGAATGCCCTGCCCTCGATTGTGATCCGCGAACTCGACAGAGGCGGCGAGCATGTCATCGCCTTCGACGAAGCTGCCTACTCGCTCGACATGGCGGGCGGCTTCGAGTTCGACACGACCACGCTGCGGTTCGTCTATTCGTCGATGACCACGCCGGCCGAGGTCTATGACTACGACATGGCGAGTCGCGAGCGCACCTTGCGTAAACGCCAGCAGATCCCCTCCGGTCATGATCCCGCCGACTACGCGACAACGCGCATCCTCGCGCGGTCGCACGACGGCGCCGAAGTCCCGGTGTCGATCCTGCATCGCCGCGATTTCAAGAAGGACGGCAGCGCGCCGCTGCTCCTCTATGGCTATGGCTCCTACGGCATGGCCATGCCGGCGTCGTTCTCGGCCAACCGGCTGTCGCTGGTCGATCGCGGCTTCGTCTACGCCATCGCCCATATCCGTGGTGGCTCCGACAAGGGCTGGTCGTGGTATCTCGACGGCAAACGGGAAAAGAAGATCAACACCTTCGACGACTTCGCCGCTGCCGGCCGCGCGCTCATCGCGGGCGGCTACACCTCGGCCAAGCGCATCGTCGGACACGGCGGCAGCGCGGGCGGCATGCTGATGGGCGCGGTCGCCAACCGGGCGGGCGAGCTGTTCGCCGGCATCGTCGCCGAAGTGCCCTTCGTCGACGTGCTGAACACGATGCTGGACGACAAGCTACCGCTGACGCCGCCGGAATGGCCCGAGTGGGGCAATCCCACCACCGACGAAACGGCATTCCGCTGCATCCTCTCCTACTCGCCCTACGACAACGTCGCCGCCCGGGACTATCCGGCGATTCTGGCCATGGCCGGCCTCACCGATCCGCGCGTCACCTACTGGGAACCCGCCAAATGGGTCGCCCGGCTGCGTGCCACGATGACCGGTGGCGGGCCGGTACTGCTGCGCACCAACATGGGCGCCGGCCATGGCGGATCCTCGGGTCGATTCAACCGGTTGGACGAAGTGGCGATCGCCTATGCCTTCGCGCTGCGGACGGTCGGTCTTGCGATCAACGAGAGGTGACGTAGCGCGATTCAGCTAGACAGAACTTCAACTGACGGTTCATCCTCACTGCATCAATGCATCGGCACGTAGAAGCCGAGCACAGGAGGAAATCGATGTCTAAAGGTGAGGAATCACGTCGCAAGTTTTTGAAGGGCGCTGCCGTTGCGACGGCTGCGACCGTTGCGGCTCCTGCCGTCGTCAAGGCGCAGGGCCCGATCAGCATGCGCTGGCAGAGCACATGGCCGTCCAAGGATATCTTCCACGAGTTCGCCCTCGACTTCGCCAAGAAGATTAACGACATGACCGGCGGCGACCTCAGGATCGAGGTTCTGCCCGCGGGCGCTGTCGTGCCAGCCTTCGGCCTGCTCGAAGCGGTGTCGAAGGGCACGCTGGACGGCGGCCATGGCGTGCTGGTCTATCACTACGGCAAGCAGACCGCGCTGGCGCTGTGGGGCTCGGGCCCGGGCTACGCCATGGACGCCAACATGCTGATGGCCTGGCACAAGTACGGCGGCGGCAAGGAACTGCTCGAGAAGCTCTATGCCTCGATCGGCGCCAATGTCGTGTCGTTCCCCTACGGCCCGATGCCGACGCAGCCGCTCGGCTGGTTCAAGAAGCCGATTGCCAAGGTCGAAGATCTGCAGGGCCTGAAGTTCCGCACCGTCGGCATTTCGATCGACGTGTTCCAGGCAATGGGTGCGGCGGTCAACGCGCTGCCCGGTGGTGAAATCGTCTCGGCCATGGATCGCGGCCTGCTCGACGCGGCGGAATTCAATAACGCTTCGTCGGACCGCATCCTGGGCTTCGCCGACGTGTCGAAGATCTGCATGCTGCAGAGCTATCACCAGAACGCCGAGCAGTTCGAGATCATGTTCAACAAGGACAAGTTCAACGCGCTGCCGGAAAAGATGCGGGCGATCATCGCCAACGGCGTGGAAGCTGCCTCGCAGGACATGCAGTGGAAGGCGATCGACCGCTATTCCAAGGACTATGTGGAACTGCAGACCAAGGACAAGGTTCGCTTCTACAAGACGCCCGATGCCGTATTGAAGCGCCAGCTCGAAGTCTATGACGACGTGGTCGCCAAGAAGTCGGCGGAGAACGCGCTGTTCAAGGAGATCGCGCAGTCTCAGATCGCATTCGCCAAGCGCGCCACGCAGTGGGAACAGGACACGGTGGTGAGCCGCAGGATGGCATTCGACCACTATTTCGGTGCGCAGGCCAAGCCGATCCGGCTCTAGGCCAGACTGACTGAAATTGCGAGGCACCGCCGGGAGAGCCGGACGGTGCCTCGCCCGTCTGAGCTATAGTATCCGGCATGACAGTCGAACGTTTCCTGCACACTATCGACGGCATCAGCACCTGGGTCGGCAAGGCGGCAGCTTGGCTGATCATTGCGCTGATGGCCGTGGTCTGCCTCGAGGTCTTCAAGCGCTACCTCCTCAATGCGCCGACGGCCTGGATCTTCGATCTCAACAACATGCTTTACGGCTCGCTGTTCATGCTGTGCGGCGCCTATGCCTTGGCGCAGAACGCCCACGTACGCGGCGACTTTCTCTACAGCTCGATGCGACCGCGCACCCAGGCGACGCTCGACCTGGTGCTGTACTTCGTCTTCTTCTTTCCCGGCATTGCCGCTCTCCTCTATGCCGGTTGGGAGTATGCCGGTGACGCCTGGCGCATCCGCGAGCACTCCAACGTCACCGCCGACGGCCCTCCGGTCTATCACTTCAAGACCGTCATCCCGATCGCCGGCGCGTTCGTGCTGCTGCAGGGTGTGGCCGAAGTGGTGCGTTGTGTCGTCTGCCTGAAGACCGGCGTCTGGCCGGCGCGGCTGAAGGACGTGAGCGAGATCGACGTGGTCGAGGAGCAGCTCGCCAACTCGGAGTATGTCGACGACGACGCCCGCCAGCTTGCCATCGCGCGGGCGGCGCAGATCGATGAAGCGGCACGGCAGCGCGGCATGGGTGGAGACAACAAGATATGAGCGATCCCGCCCTCGGCCTGCTGATGCTGGGCCTCATCGTGGTCGTGATCATGATGGGCTTCGCGACGGCCTTCACCCTGATGGGGCTAGGCATCTTCTTCGGCTTCATCGCCTTCTACGATCCCACGCAATCCTGGGCCGACAACAAGGTGTTCGCGCTGATGGTCCAGCGCACCTACGGCGCCATGACCAACGACGTGCTGATCTCCATCCCGCTCTTCGTGCTGATGGGCTACGTGATGGAACGCGGCGCTCTCGTCGACAAGATGTTCTATTCGATCCAGCTCGCCTTCCGCCGTGTGCCGGCGGCGCTTGCCGTGGCGACGCTGATCGTCTGCACCTTCTGGGGTATCGCCAGCGGCCTCGTTGGCGCGGTCGTGGTGCTGATGGGCGTCATCGCCATGAATCCCATGCTGCGGGCCGGCTACGACGTGAAGCTCGCCGCGGGCGTCATTACGGCGGGCGGCACCCTCGGTATCCTGATCCCGCCCTCGGTGATGATCATCGTCTACGCCGCGGTGGCCGGCCAGTCGGTCGTCAAGCTCTACGCGGCCGCGATGTTCCCCGGCTTCTTCCTGGCGCTTCTCTATCTCGTCTATGTCCTGGGATGGGCCACGATCAATCCCCGCATCGCCCCCAAGCTGCCCGAGGAGCAGACAAGAGTGCCAGTGCCGAGCTGGGTCGAACGCCTGCAGGCCGCCTATTCGCGCAACATGCTGGTCGGCCTCGCCCGGGCGCTGATCGCGCCGGCTCGCGGGCGGGGCATCGAGGCGGATGGCAAGCCGCTGGGCTATCTCGGCATCGCCTACAACTTCGTCGTGGCGCTGGTGCCCGTGCTGGTGGCAGCGGTCACGCTGGGCGGCGCCTGGTGGTACGTGGTGATCCACAAGAAGACCATCGATGCACCGGAAGCGGCCGGGCTGCAGCCGCTCGGTGGCGCGGCCGCTATCGCGGAAGCCGCACCGGTCGAAGCGGGACCGCCTAGTACCTTCTATATCTGGTTCGCCGTTATCGCCGCGCTGACCTTGCTCGCGGTGCTGCGCTACTACTGGCGGATGGATGCGGCGCGTTTCACCGTGCTGAAGCTCCTCACGGCGTCGGTCATGCCCCTCGGCATCCTGACCGCGGTCGTGCTGGCGGTGATCCTGTTCGGCATCACGACAGCCACCGAGTCCGCCGCCGTCGGCGCCGCCGGCGCCTTCCTGCTCGCCTTCCAGGCCCGCACGCTCGACTGGAAGCGCACCAAGGAGGCGGTGTTCCTCACCGCCAAGACGACGGCGATGGTCTGCTGGCTGTTCGTCGGCTCCGCCCTCTTCTCGGCGGTCTTCGCCATCCTCGGCGGCCAGGGCCTGATCGAACGCTGGGCGCTGTCGCTCAACCTGACGCCGCTTCAGTTCATGATCCTGTCGCAGGCCATCATTTTCATATTGGGTTGGCCACTGGAGTGGACGGAGATCATCATCATCTTCGTGCCGATTTTCCTGCCGCTCCTGAAGCACTACAATATCGACCCGATCCTGTGGGGCACCCTGGTGTTCGTGAACCTGCAGGCCGCTTTCCTGTCACCGCCGGTCGCGATGTCGGCGTTCTATCTCAAGGGCGTGTCGCCGCCGCATGTAACGATCAACCAGATATTCGGCGGCATGATGCCCTACATGCTGATCGTCATCGTCTGCATGGTGATCATGTACATGTGGCCGGGCATGACGCTCTGGCTGCCGAACTATCTCTACGGGGGCTGAGCCCAACAGGAGGAAACGCCATGAAAGCCCAAGCTGACAAGGTTCTGAAGGATGCGGTCGCCAGGGGCGACGTGCCCGGCGTGGTGGCGGTCGCGACCGACCGCAAGGGCCAGACCTACGAAGGCGGCTTCGGCAAGCGCGTTCAGGGTGAAGCGGCCGAGATGACTCCCGACACGGTCGCCTGGATCGCGTCCATGACCAAGGCGGTGACGGGAGCCGCGGCCATGCAGCAGGTCGAACGCGGCAAGCTCGGCCTGGATACGCCGGCCAAGGCTGTCCTACCTGCCCTTGGCGACGTAGGCGTGCTCGAAGGCTTCGATGCTGGCGGCAAGCCCAAGATGCGCAAGGCCAAGCGCGACATCACCTTGCGCCACCTGCTCACCCACACGGCGGGCTTCGGGTACGACATCTGGAACGCCGATCTCGCCAAGTATCAGGAGAACGAGGGCGTGCCAGGAATCATCTCCTGCCAGGACAAGGCGCTGACCACGCCGCTGCTCTTCGATCCGGGCGAGCGCTGGTACTACGGCATCAACATCGACTGGGCCGGCAAGATGGTCGAAGCAGCTGCCGGCAAGAAGCTCGGCCAGGTGCTGCACGACGATCTGCTGGGCCCGCTCAGCATGAACGACACGGCCTTTCGTATCACCGAGGGCATGCGCAAGCGGATGGCCAAGATCCATCATCGCGGCCCCGACGGCGGACTGACGGCCGATCCGGCGCTGGAGATCCCGCAGGAGCCGGAATTCGAGATGGGCGGCGGCGGCCTCTATTCGACGGCCGGCGACTATCTCAAGTTCGTGCGCATGATGCTGAACGAGGGCAAGGCGGACAACGGCAAGGCCGTGCTGAAGCCCGAGACCGTGGCGACCATGTCGAAGAATGCCATGGGTGAGTCGCGCGTGACCCTGCTGAAAACAGCAGCGCCCCCCTTCTCCAACGATGCCGAATTCTTCCCCGGCCTCGACAAGCAGTGGGGCCTCTCCTTCATGATCAACAATGAGGAAGCACCGACCGGCCGCTCTGCCGGCGGGCTCGCCTGGGCAGGCCTCGCCAATACCTACTACTGGATCGACCAGAAGAAGGGTGTCGGCGGTGTCTACATCACCCAGATCCTGCCGTTCGCCGACGTGAAGTCACTGCCGCTGTTCTACGCCTTCGAAAGCGCGGTCTACGGCAAGTAAGGATCAGGCGAGACCGAACAGCTCGGTCTCCTCGCGAACGCCGCGCAGGCGGTGACGGCCGAGCGAGACCAGGCGATCCTGACTGAGTGTCGCGGCCTCGGCGAAGGCCCGCGACACCAGGAGCGGACGACCGAGCGGCTCACATAGCGCCTCGATGCGCGACGCTTCGTTGACGGCAGGGCCGATCACCGTGAAATCCAGCCGCGTATCGCTGCCGACATTGCCGTAGAGCACCTTGCCGATATGCAGCGAGACATCGAGCCCCGCAGCCGGCTGGCCGTCGGCACGCCGGCCCTTGTTTATCCGCTCGACGAGCGCCAGCGCTTCGATCGCCGCTTCCAGCGCGTCGGCGCAGACGGAGGCACGACCATCGAGTACGACGCCGAATGCCGCCAGCAGCCCGTCCCCCATGAACTTCAGCACCTCGCCGCCATGCCTGACGACCGGCTTGACCATGCAGCCGAAATAGTCGTCGAGCAGCAGGATCAGGTCGCGGCCGGGCGTCGTATCGGCAAGCGCCGTGAAGCCCTGCAGATCGGCGAAGAGCAGCACCGCCTCGACACTCTGGACTTCACCGCGCAACACGGTGCCGGCCAGCACCCGACTTGCTGGATCGTCGCCCAGATAAGCTGCCAGCAAGCCATGGCTGAGAGCTCGCGCCGTCGCGGCCTTCGCAGCGACGGCAAAGACCGGAACCGCCTGCCTGAGGGCCACGGCATCTTGCGTGAGATAGCCACCCGGTCGTCTCGTCGCGGCAGAGACCACCAGGAATGCCGACTCGGCATGCTCGACGTCGGTCGCGTCGCCGATCCGCGGCGAAAGCTCGCCCAATGGCAGGACCCAGCCCATCCATTCGGTCGTTCCCACCGCGCACAGTTCCTCGAAGACCGGCAGGTTGGGCACGTCGGCTCCCGTGTCGAACCGGTAGCGCTGTTCGGCAAGGCCGTCGCGCAGCATGGTCGCAAACGGGCTCTGCCGGACCAGAAGCGAATCGATCTCCTCATGCGCGATCTCGAAATGCCTGGTGACCTGATGGCCGCGATCCCAGACCAGGCTGCGCGCCCGCATCATGGGATGAAGGGTGTTCATGCCGACGAACAGGCGCTCGACCTCAAGGCCAGCCTCGTTGAGGCGACGGCCGAAGCCGTCGACCAAGTCCTCGAGCGGCATGTTGCGCAGGCCTGCCTGGGCCAGCCACCCGGCGAGAGGGAGGGAATTCATCGACAGGACACTCCACGCAGAAGCAGGACGAACATAGCTGAAGCCGCTACAAAGGCAGCCCCTCGACGAGGACTATCCGATGGCGAATGCCGATCCTGTACGCAAGCCGCTTCGCAAGGACGAGTTCGTGGATCTGGCGAAGGCGAGCCGCACCCTTCAGGCAGTGGCTTTTACCTCCGAGGTAAAGTTCGACGAACTCGACCTCTCGGAATGTCGGTTCGAGGACTGCACATTCGATCTGCCGAGCATCCGAGGTGCCGATTTTTCCGGAGCACAGTTCAAGGACTGCCGTTTTTCACCGGGCCGGTTCGCCAGCTGCAAGTTCGTCGGTGCTCGCTTTCAGGGCACCAACTTTTTCGACACCGAGCAGAAGAAGGGATGCACCTTCGCTTTCAGCGATCTGCGGGACGTCGAAGCGGAGAAGTGCAACTTCGCGGTCGGCGCCTTCGAACGCTGCGACATGCACGACTTCCGGGCCAAGGAGTGCAGCTTCCGCGGGGTGCGCTTCCACGCGTCCACGTTCACCAAGGCCGTCTCGAAGCGGGTGATCATCACGCGGGCACGCTTCGAGGCCTGCAACTTCACCTTCACGGACTTCTCCGGCGTGTCGCTCGAAACCTGCGAGTTCCAGACGTGCAAGTTCCTCGACACGGCGCTCTTCGACGTCAATCTCACCGACGCAATCCTGCGCGACTGCTCGCTCGACAAGGTCGAATGGGAGCGGGCCAACCTGACCCGCGCCGATCTTCGGAGCACGACGATCTCCGGGCTGAACCTCGCCGTGCTCTCCGGCTATGCCGGGCTGATGATCGGCGAGAGCCAGCAGACGGAACTTCTCGAACGACTGGGCGTCATCGTCAGCCCCGACTAGGACCTAGGCCGGCGGCGGCACCATCGTGCCTTTGGGCAATGCCGCGCAATGGTCGTAGATGTCCGAGGGCCGCGTGAACCAGACCTTGTCCTTCTGCGGGTGATTGGCGATGTGCTGCAGCGCCTCGCGTAGCATACGCAGCCGATAGGGCTGCCCCACGATCATCGTATGTAGGGCAATGCCGCAGACCAGCGGCTGCTTGGCCGACTGGCGAAGCAGTTCCTCGAACTGGCCGATGATGAAGTCGCGGAACTGCTCGGGCGTGTGATGGCGCACCAGCACCTGCGGGCTGTCGTTGATTTCGATCGGATAGGGCACGCTCATCAGCGGACCCGACCGTGTCTTCATCCAGACCGGCTGGTCGTCGGCAGGCCAATCCATCAGGAAGTCGAAACCCACCTCCTTGAGGAGGTCCGGCGTCCAGCGCGTCGAAGCCATCCAGGGCGCCATCCAGCCGCGGGGCCGCTTGCCGCTCGCCTTCTCGATGGCGTCGCGCACTTCCTCGAGGAAGCGCTTCTCGTCGGCCTCCCACATATGGCCGTGCCGTTCGGCATTGGTGCGGCCGTGCCCGATGAACTCGTCGCCGCGCGCTTTCAGGGCATCGACGATCTGCGGCGCATAGTCGAACACCGTGGTGTTGATCAGGTGAGCGGCCGGCAGATTGAGTTCGTCGAACAGGTCGAGGCAGCGCCACACGCCGACGCGGTTGCCGTAGTCGCGCCAGGCAAAGGTGCGTGGATCGGGTGGCGGATTGGCGACCGTGAGGAGATGCCCCTCGCCCGCGCCAAACGCAAAATGCTCGATGTTGAGGCCGAGATAGACGGCCAGCCGTTTGCCATCGGGCCAGGAATAGTCCTTGCGCTCTGTGATGGGCGAATAGGCATAGCGGTCGTGATACGGCAGGCGAATCGTATGCATGGTTACCTCTTGACGACCGCTACTTTGTTCTCGGTTTCACTGGCGTTCATGGCCCGGAAGCGCGCCACGGCATCGGCATGGAAAGCGCGTTCTTCCGCGCCGGCTTCCTGGGTCGGACGGCGCTCGTCGTCGAAATGACCGTACTTGTCCTCGCCACGCACCAGCATCGCCGTCACCCTCGCGGCTGCGGTGCAGCGCGCCCAGGTCGGGATGTAGCTGATGCCGAGCCCGATGCGGCGATCGTGCGAGCGGTTGGGCCGTGAATTGTGGACGAGATGCGTGTGGTGCAGCGAGAACTGGCCGGCCTTCACCGGCATGTAGGCCGTCTTCGTGCGATCGACATCGACCGCCAGCTCCTGACCGCGCGACAGCAGGTTCTCGGGATCCTGCATCTCCGCATGCGGGAGTTGGCCGAGCTTGTGCGAACCCGGCACGACCTCCATGCAGCCTGCTTCGACCGGCGCATCGGTAAGCGCCACCCAGGCCGTGACGTGACAGGCCGGCTCCAGGGCAAAATAGGTGGCGTCCTGATGCCAGCTCACATAGGCGCCGGAGCCGGCATCCTTGGGCCACACCGTGAGATGAAACAGCCGGATATCGGGACCGATGAGATCCTCGACGGCGTCCAGCACCTCGGGTGCGTGCACGATCTCGTCGACCCAGGGAAAGAGGAGATGCGGCTTGAAGTTGTGGCCGCGCGTCATCTTCTGGCCCTGCGCCCGCTCGAAGGCCTCGAGTCTCTCGCGCCAAGCGCGCGTCCGCTCCGTCGAAAAAGCATCGACAGGACAGACATAGCCCTCGCGCTCGTACTGGGCGATCTGTTGGGCCGAGAGCTTTCGGGGCATCAGTGTGCCGTCCAGCCGCCGTCGACAAACAGCAATGTGCCGGTGACGAACGACGAGTCGTCGCTTGCCAGGAAGAGCGCGGCACGGGCCACTTCCTCGGGCTTGCCGATGCGACCCATCGGATGACGTTGTTTCCAAAAGGCCCGCATCGCTTCCGGATCGGCATAGCGCTTCAGCGAACGGGCCGGCATGGGCGTATCGATGACACCCGGCATCAACGCGTTGACGCGAATGCCCTGCGCCGCATGGTCGACCGCCATGGTCTTGGTGAAGGAGGCGATGGCGCCCTTGGACGCCACATAGGCAGCGTTGCGGCCCGGGCTCGATTGCGCCAGTTGCGATCCCACCGTCACGATCGATCCCGAACCCGCAGCAATCATTGGCTGGATGGCGTGATGGATCCAGAGATAGGTGCCCTTGACGTTGATGTCGAAGGTACGGTCCCAGGTCGCCTCGTCGACGGTGTCGACAGTTCCCCCCAGAGATATGCCCGCCGCCGTCATCAGCACGTCGATGCGGCCCCATTGCTCCATGACATGGGCGACACCGCCACGCACCTGCTCGGCACGACTGACGTCGGCAGCGATGGCCAGCGCATGGCCGCCTTCGCTTTCGATCTCCGCCGCGACATCTAGAATGCCGGCCTCGTCGAGATCGACCAGCGCCACGCGGGCGCCCTCGGCGGCGAACAGACGGGCAGATGCGGCGCCGATTCCCGACGCCGCTCCGGTCACGATGGCAATGCGATTCTCGAGCTTCATGCGGCGAGCTTAGCGCGACGCCGCTCCGTCTGTCAGCGTGCCGTCAGCGGGGGCGTTTGCGCAGCGGACGCCTGCGCTGCGCACGTCGGGCCAGCATGTTGAGTGCCTCGATCAATCCCGAGAAGGCCATGGCGGCGTAGATGTAGCCCTTGGGCACATGGGCACCCATGCCGTCGGCAATCAGCGTAGCGCCGATCATCAGCAGGAACCCCAGCGCCAGCATCACGATGGTGGGGTTGTGGCCGATGAAGCGCGCCAGCGGATCGGCGGCGAGCAACATCATCCCGACTGCGACGACGACCGCGATCACCATGATCGGAATGTCGTCGGTCATGCCGACCGCGGTGATGATGCTGTCGAGCGAGAAGACCAGGTCGAGGATCAGGATCTGGCCGATCACGCCGGCAAACGTCGCACGGACCACGGTGCCGGTATCGACTTCGTGATCTTCGCCACCCGTAACATGATCGTGAATCTCGCTCGTCGCCTTGTAGATCAGGAACAGGCCACCAACGATCAGGATCAGGTCGCGCCACGAAAACCCATGCCCGAACAGGGCGAAGATCGGTGTCGTCAGCTGCACGATGAAGGCAACACCGCTCAACAAGCCGAGCCGCAGGATCACCGCAAGACCGATGCCAACCCGTCGGGCTTTCGATCTCTGCTCCTCGGGCAGCTTGTTGGTCAAAATCGAGATGAAGATCAGGTTATCGATGCCCAGCACGACTTCCATGATCACCAGGGTCGCCAGGGCGGCCCAAGCCTGCGGATCGCGAGCGAGGGCGAGGAGTTCTTCCATCATCTCCCTACCATAAGACATTGCTGCCAACGGCCAAGAGACCTTTCTTTTACGAAGCCGAACCGCTAAGCCCGCAACCGATGTCCGCCCCCGCCGCCCCAACGGCCGCCCCGCCGCTTGCAATCGTCCTTCTGTCGGTGGCGGCCTTCGCTGCGGCGGCCAACATGCGCGTCATCGACCCCCTGCTGGTGCAGCTATCCGCCACTTTCGGCGTCACGGTGGGCGAAGCGTCGATTGCCGCCACGGTCTTCCTTTTCGCAAATGGGGTTTTCGTGCTGGTGCACGGCCCTTTTGGCGATCGCTACGGCAAGATGCCGGTGGTCGCCATCGCCTGCATCGGTGCCGCAGCCTGCTGCCTGCTCAGCGCCGTCTCGGTCTCGCTGGACATGCTCACCTTCGCGCGTTTCCTGACGGGAGTGACGGGTTCCGCCATCATCCCGCTCGCCATCGCCTGGGTTGGCGACAATGTGAGCTATGACAAGCGTCAGGCCACCCTCGCCCGCTTCCTCACCGGCCAGACACTCGGCCTGATGACGGGCGCGGCGCTGGGCGGGGCGATCGGCGACTGGCTGGGCTGGCGCTCCGTCTTCTGGGTCCTGGCCGCGATCTATGTCATGGCGGGTGTCGCCCTGTTCGCCGTCATGCGTGCGCGTCCTGAAATCGCGCGCCGCGCCGAACGCACCCAGGGGTCGATGATCGGACAGATGCTGAGCGTCCTGCGGCGGCCCTGGGCGCTCACCGTCATCATCGTCGTCGCCCTCGAGGGTGGCGTCTTCTGGGGGGCCTTTACCTTCGTCGGTGCCGACCTGCATCAGCGCTTCGACATGGGCTTTGCCGCGATTGGCCTCGCCGTCGCGGCCTTCGGTGCCGGCGGTTTCCTCTATGTCATGGTGGCGCATCATCTCGTGCGCATCCTGGGCGAACGCGGACTTTGTACCTGGGGTGGCGTAGGCCTCGGCATCGCCTTTGCCGGCATGGCGCTTGCACCGGTAGCCGAAGTCGAATTCGCCGCCATCGTGCTTTCAGGCGTGTCGTTCTACATGCTGCATAACACGCTGCAGACCAACGGCACGCAGATGGCGCCGGAGGCCCGCGGCGCCGGCATGGCACTGTTCGCCCTCTGCCTGTTCGTTGGCCAAGCGATCGGTGTGCCCATTGCAGCGCCGATCGTCGACCGCTGGGGCGCACCGCCCGTCTTCTGGGCGGCCGCCGTGTTCCTGCCGCTGTTGGCCTTCTGGTTCTCGGCGGCGATCGCGCGGCGCGGTCAGCTCTCCGGCGACACCCGGAACTGATAGGGCTCTTCGAGCGCCTTGCACTCCTCGGCCGTCAGTACGATGTCGGTCGACTTTGCGGCCGAGGTGAGCTGGTCCAGCCCGGTCGCACCGATGATCGGCGCACCCATGTAGGGCTTGTGCAGCAGCCACGCGAGCGCCACCTGGGCAGGCGCCGCGTCCTTTGCCTTGGCGATCTTCTTCAGGCGCTTCACGACTTCCCAGTCGCTATCGCGATAAGTACCAGCCTGCACCACCGTATCGTTCTTCGAGCGCTCGGTGCTGCCCCCGCCGTCCTTGCTGCGATTGCCCGCCAGGAAGCCGCGCGCCAGCGGTGAATAGGGAATGAGGCCGACACCCTGCTCGTGGCAGAGCCGGTTCATCTCCCGCTCCTCCTCGCGCTGGATGAGGTTGTAGAGGTTCTGCATGGCAATCGGCCTTGCATAGCCCTTCCAGTCGGCAACCATCACCATCTGGGCAAACTTGTAGGCCGGCATGGTCGAACCGCCGATGTAGCGGACCTTGCCCGAGCGCACGATCTGGTCGAGTGAATACATGGTCTCCTCGATCGGCGTGTGCGGATCGAGCCGATGAACCTGATAGACGTCGATATAGTCGGTCTGCAGGCGCCTGAGCTGGGCATCGACCGACGCCATCAGATGCTTGCGGCCGGTGCCCACGTCGTTGGCAACACCGCTCATGCGGATGCCGACCTTGGTCGAAAGCACGATCTCCTCGCGCTTCGTCATCTTCATGAGCGTGGCGCCCATGATCTCCTCGGAGCGGCCGAAATTGTAGGTGTCGGCCGTGTCGAAGAAGGTGATGCCGACATCGAGTGCACGCTTGAAGTAGGCCGGCGCCTCGGTCTCGTCGAACTTGCCCCAGCCGCGACGGCCCTTGGCTCCCCAGGAATTGCCGCCAAGGCAGATCCTGCTGACGATCAGGCCCGAGCGGCCGAGCGGTCCGTACTTCATCGAATATCCCCCTTGCCGGTGGCAGCTTAGGCCCCCACCTTCGATGGATGAAAGTGCTGATCGAATACTGCGGCGCTTGAGGCTACAAGCCGCAAGCCCTCCGTGTGAGGGAACGCCTCGAAAAGCTGGGCATGGCCGACATCGAGCTGCGCCCCGGCAAATCCGGCCAGTTCGACGTCACCATCGACGGTGAGCTGAAATACACCCGGCGCGACACCGGTCGCTTTCCGACCGATGCCGAGATCGAGGATCTGATTCCGGACTGACTCCGAGGTTAGCCTAGTATTTCTTTGTTCACGACGTTGGCCGCGTTTGGCCGACCGTCGAAGACACTGAGGATATTCTCGACGGCGGTGACGGCCATGCGATCGCTCGCTTCCTTGGTGACACCCGCCATGTGCGGGCTGAAGATCACGTTCTCCAGGCCGAACAGCTTGTTGCTGGGATCCGGCGGCTCCTTGTCGAGCACGTCGAGACCTGCGCCGCGCAGCTTGCCGGTCGAGAGCGCCGCGTAGAGCGCATCCTCGTTCACAATGCCACCGCGCGCGGTGTTCACCAGGAACGCCTCGGGCTTCATGAGGCCGAGCGTCTCGGTGTTGAACATGTTCACCGTCTCCGGCGCCTTCGGGCAATGGACCGAGACGAAGTCGACCTTGGGTAAGGTGGCCTTGAAGTCGGTGACCTTGGTGGCGCCGGCCTTCTTGATCTCAGCTTCGGAGATGTTCGGATCGAGCACGGAGACGTCCATTTCAAACGCCACGCAGCGCTTCACCGTGCGCGAGCCGATACGGCCCATGCCGACAACCAGGATCGACTTGCCCGACAGATCGGCCGGCAGGTCGGAGAGGCGCTGGCCCCATCCCTTCTCGCGCACGAAACGATCGTACTTCTTCACCAGGCGTGCGGAGGCCAGGAGCATGTACATCGCATGCTCGGCAACGGAGACAGAGTTCGCGATGCCGGTGGTCATCAGCGGGATCTTGCGCTTGTTCAGCGCCGGGATCTCGACGGCGTCGAACCCGACGCCGAGGCGGGCCACCACCATCATGCCCGGTGCAGCATCGAGCTCAGCCTGGCGGAAGGGCGTCGCGCCCAGGGTCACCGCGTTGGCATCCTTCAGCTTGGGATGCAGGCTCGGCACCGTGTCGTCCGTCAGGACTTCGTAGTCGACATCGTCACGCTTCTTCAGCACGTCGATCCCGGCCTGCGGCATGCGGCCGACAATCAGTACTTTCTTGCGGTTTTTGCCCGTGGTCATCGTTTCCCCTGCAATCTTGCCGTGCGAACGGGCGCGATCCTAAAGGCCGTCGCCCCGGGACGCTAGGGGAGGTAATTGAGCGGGAGCCGCGTGGTGGACTTGATCTCCTCCATGGCAAACATCGAGGTGACGTCCGACAGTTCGACCCTGGCAATCAGGCGCTTGTAGAAGGCGTCGTAGGCTTCGATGTCGGGCAGGGCGAGCCGGATGAGATAGTCGATCTCACCGCTCATGCGATAGCAGTCCATCACCTCCGGAAACGAGGCAACGGCCTTGGCGAAGCGGGTGAGCCACTGGGCATTGTGCTGCGACGTGCGGACCGCGACGAACACCGTCACACCGGCATTCACGGCTTTGCGGTCCAGCAACGCCACGCGCGCCCGCACGATGCCCGCTTCCTGCAATCGGTTGATCCGCCGCCAGCAGGGCGTGGTCGACAGGCCGACGCGTCGAGCGACTTCGGCCAGCGCCATGTCGGCATTGTCCTGCAGGCAATCCAGAATCTTCTTGTCGAACGAATCAAGCGATAATTTTGCGGCCATAAGCGATCTCTGAGAATGGATTTCTCAAATCTGCCGGGTTTGGCGCAAAGGTAGCAAGCCGTTTCCCACTGCGATCGATAGAATTCTTACATGCTAAAGCGCTTCACCGATCATCCCGCCTCGGTCAACGAGACCTACTTTCAGCATATGGGTATGGCCTTCGGCTTCGGTGGGCGCATGTTGGCCGGATCGCTGGCCTGCTTCGTACACGGCCTTTTCCCTTGGCTCTGCCTGACGCGGGGTAGCGATACTATTCGCACCCTCCATCACCGCATGGTGAGCCATCGCACAGTGCAGCCGGCCAATCCTGAGCGTGCCACGGCCGTCGCCGCCGGCGACTAACTGACGTATCACCCGAGCAGGTATTGGAGTCCGCAACCACCCACTGTCATGCTACGTTCACCCCACGGGGGAGTGGTCAAGCAGCGGAGGACTCCAATGGAAACACCCGTACGGATCAGCTTTCAGGGCAGCACGCCCAGCGAAGCGCTGACCAACCTGATCTCCGAGCACCTCGACACGCTGGAACGGCTGCATGGCCGGCTGACATCGTGCCAGGTCGTCGTGCAAGTGCCTGACCGCCACCATCGCACCAGCAACCTCTACAGCATCAACATCCATCTCGTGCTGCCGGGCAATATCGACATCAACATCGATCACACGCCACAGGCCGATTCGCGTTTTGCCGACCCCGTGTTCGCCGTCAACGACGCCTTCCGGCGGGCCAAGCGTCTGATCAAAGAGAAGACGCGCAAGCAGCGCGGCGAGGTCAAGAACCTGCACGAGCGGGTCGAGCGGACACTCGACCGGCCCCCGAGCTGAGTTCTTTCTAGTTGCTGCCGCGGCGGCGGGTGATGCCTTTTTCATCCAGCCGTTCGCGCAGCAGGAAGACCCGGTCCCCACCCCAGAACAGCTCGCCGTCGAAGACGAAGGACGGCACGCCGAAAATACCCGAGGCTTCGGCCTCGGTGCGGAGCTGGTCGTGTCTGGCGCCACCCTCACCTGCGTAGAACGACGCGAAACCGGCGGGCGCCCCACACTGCTCCAGCAAGGCACCGACCGCCTCGACGCTTTCGGGATCGAGATCGCGACGCCAGAAACGTTCGAAAGCGCGATCGTTGTAGGCCTGGAACACGCCGTGCTCCTGGGCATAGAGCATGCCGGCATTCACCGGACGGGCGTAGAAAATCTTCTTCGGCCCCATCAGGGTCAGGCCCTGCTTGTTGGCGAAACGGCGCGCATCCATGTAGGCATAGCGCACCCGCCGCCAGTGATGCGGGTCGCGCTGCTCGACCGATCCCTGGAATGACGCGATATCCAGGGTATAGGGCCGCCAGTCGAGCGTGAGCTCGTAGTCCGCCTCGAGGGCATAGGCCCAGGCCTTGGCCACGAAGGCGTAGGGGCTGATGTAGTCGCTCCAGACGATGACCGTGGGACGGCTGCTCATGCCCCGCCCTTCTCACGACGCCACAGCCACAGGAAGGCGACGCCAATCACGACAACCAGCACGGCGGCAACCAGCAACAACATCGCCGAATCCTGGACCCAGGCGACCGCCGGCACCGCAAGGGCGAGGAACACGCCGACCAGGCAGATGCGCCAGACGCGAGCGTGAACACCCGCCACGAAAGTACCGAGTGCCAGCAGGATCAGCAGGGCGAGACTTGTCGCATTGTCGTTCACGACGCCGCGCACTTCCGGCATGAACATCAACGACATCGCCACCAGGAAGGCGAGCCAGTGCAATGCCTGCGTCACGATAAGCCGGACATGTTCCCCGGTTTTGTCGGTCTCCCGCCATCCCGACAGGATGCAGGCGAGACCATAGACCGGCGCCAGCGCCATCCAATAATAGTAGGTCGTCAGCCCTCGGAAGCCCGAGAGCACGATACCGCCGACCGCCAGGGCCAGCATGGCTGCATACGGCAGATCGCGCAGCAGCCAGTGTTTATTTTGTTCGCTCAACGCGGGTCCTTCGCCAACCGCTTCTCGACGACGCGTGCCCACAGGGTCGAGCCCAGGGTAAGTGCCTCGTCGTTGAAGTCGTAGCCTGGATTGTGCACTTCGCAACCGCCTTCGCCGCCACCGTTGCCGATGTTGATGAAAGCGCCCGGCACCTGTTCGAGCATGTAGGAGAAATCCTCGGAGGCCATCACATAGGGGCCCTCGCGGTTCATGTTCTCCGGGCCAACGATCTCGGCTGCGACGTCGGCAATGAACTTCACGGCGTTCGGATCGTTCACCAGCGGCGGGAAGACGACCCGCACATCGGCCTTGGCCGTGCCGCCCAGGGTCTTGGCGATGCCGGTCGAGATCGTCTCGATGCGCTCCTTGACCATCGCCATCGTCTCCTTGCGGAAGGCGCGGATGGTGCCGCGCAGGACCGCTTCATTTGGAATGACGTTGTAGGCGTCGCCAGCATGCATCTGCGTCACCGAGATCACCGCCGAATCGAGCGCCGAGATGTTGCGCGAGACGACGCTCTGCAGGGCCGAGATGATCTGGGTGGCGATGATGACCGGGTCGATGCCGCTCTCGGGCCGCGCGCCATGCGCACCCTTGCCGGTGATGTGGATGTCGAACAGGCCGCCGCCCGCCATCTGCGGGCCGGAGCGGATCGCGAACTTGCCGACATCGAGCTTCGGCCTGTTGTGCATGCCGAAGATGATCTCGCAGGGAAATTTCTGGAACAGACCGTCCTTCACCATCGCTTCGGCGCCACCGCGGCCTTCCTCGGCGGGCTGAAAGATGAAGTGCACGGTGCCGTCGAAATTGCGCGTGGCCGAGAGATACTTGGCGGCCCCCAGCAGCATCGCCGTGTGCCCATCGTGACCGCAGGCATGCATGCGGCCGGCATGACGGCTGCGATGATCGAAAGTGTTGTGCTCGTCCATCGGCAGGGCATCCATGTCGGCCCGGAGACCGATGGCGCGCGGATTGTTGCCGACACGGATCGTACCGACGACGCCGGTCTTGCCGATGCCGGTCGTGACCTCGCAACCCCACTCCTTCAGCTTCTGCGCCACGATGGTGCTGGTCCGCTCCTCCTCGAAGCCAAGCTCGGGATGGGCGTGGATGTCACGCCGGATGGCGGTCAGCTCGGCAGTGGCGGCGGCAATCTGCGGTTCGATCTTCATAGGCTTCAGGACTCCAGCAAGAAGGAGGTCATTACACGCTGAAATTCGCCGCCATGCACGTTCGGATATGCATGGCCGCCGTCCGGCAGCACATAGGCCCGCGCGCCCGGGATCAGCCGGACCAATTCTTCGGTGAAATAGAGCGGCGTCACCGTATCGTCGCGGGCGCAGATCGCGAGCGTCGGCGCCTGCACCTTCTGCAACTGCTCGCGCCTGTCGTGCGCGACGATGGCGGCGATACGCGACAGCACGATCTCGGGGATCGGGATGGTCTCCTGAGCCTTGGCTTCGGCCGCCTCCAGGTCGGCATCGTGGTCGCGCACCCAGGAGGGCATGTTGAGCGCCAGCGCGCTCGACTTGAGATAAGCCAGCGGCCCCAGCTCCCTCAGCATCAGGGAACGCACCTCGAACAGTCGGCGGAAGAAGGCATCAGTTTTGGCCCAGGTGGCGCTCAGCACGAGCCGGTCTACCCTCCCCGGATGCTCGATCGCGAGGACCTGCCCCATTGCACCGCCAGTGGAGTGACCGCACCAATGGACCTTGTCGTACCCCAGCCCCTCGATGAGCTGCAGCGCGTCGTCGGCCATCTGGCTGACGCTGTAGGTCATTTTCGACAGGGTGCTGCGGCCGGTGCCCCGATGATCATGCACGACCACTGTGAACCGGCCGGCAAGCTCTGCGACGTTTTCGCCCCACCAGCGGCCATCACCGCCGAGGCCAGGGACCAGAAACAGCGGCGGGCCGCTGCCGTACTGCTCGTAGTAGAGGTCGGCGCCGTCGCGCAGTTTGAACAGGGGCATTCCGTCTCCTCGGCGATTTGCGTATGGTCCCGCCGCAGGAGGAAAGCGCACGATGAAGCGTCTGTCGATTGCCGCGATGATTCTGGTAGCCGGATGCACCGGCCAGCAACAGCCGGTGACGACCACGATCCCGCGTCCCGCGCCCGATGAAGCAGCGCCCACCGGCATTGCGTATCTTTGCGACGGCCGCAAGGAAGTGACTGTGGTCTATGCCCGCAATCGCGCCTCCGTAACCCAGGGCGACAAGACCTGGCGGCTCGAATATCAGGGCACGGGTCAGGGCTTCCGTTACGCCGACTCGAGCTTCGAGTGGAGCGGCCGCGACGACGCTGCCGTGCTGAAGCCTATAGCCGGCGCTCCGGTCGCCTTCAATTGCCGGCCGACCCGCCGCACGACCTAGAGCGCGCTACTTCAGCCAGATCTTGATCGCGTAGCCGACGAGCGCGGTGGCGCCGACCCCGGCCACCCAGAGACCGACGAACCACAGCCACTGCCGTGGCGCCGGCATCAGTGATAGCCCTCGTGGCCGGTCTTGCCGCGGAACACCCAATAGGAATAGCCGGTGTAGGCAAGGATGATCGGCACCATGATCACCGCGCCGACCAGCATGAACTTCAAGCTGGAGTCCGGCGCGGCCGCATCCCAAATGGTAACGACTGGCGGCACCACATAGGGGAAGAGGCTGATGCCGAGGCCGATGAGGCCCAGCGCAAACAATCCCAGCGACACCAGAAACGGCGTGTAGTGATGCAGCCGCGTCAGGCTCCAGAAGAAGACGACCGTGGCGATGGCGACCAGCAAAGGTACCTGCGCGGTGAACAGCACCTGCGGCCAGGCGAACCAACGCTGCCAATAGGCATCTCGCAGAAACGGTGTCGCCGCACTCACCGCCGCCATGGCGAGGATCACGCCGACACCGAGCCCGAAGGCCAGCCGATAGCAACGCGCCTGTAGGGAATCCTCACTCTTCATGATCAGCCAGGTCGCCCCCAACAGGGCATAGCCGATCACCAGACTCACGCCGACCAGGATACTGAACGGCGTCAGCCAGTCGAACCAGCCGCCGACATAGCCGCGACCTTCGACGGCAATGCCCTGAAGCAATGCGCCCAGGGTGATGCCTTGCGCAAAGGCCGCGACGATCGAACCGAGGCTGAAAGCAAAATCCCAGGCCGCGCGATGGCCGGGATCGCGCCAGCGGAACTCGAAGGCGACACCACGAAAGATCAGTGCCAGCAGCATGGCGATGATCGGTGCATAGAGCGCCGACAGGATCATGCCGTAAGCCAACGGGAAGGCCGCCATCAGGCCGCCGCCGCCGAGCACGAGCCAGGTTTCATTGCCGTCCCAGACAGGCGCGATGGAGTTCATGGCGCTGTCGCGTTCGCGGCCCACGGGCAGCACGGGGAACAGGATGCCGATGCCGAGATCGAAGCCGTCCATGACGACATAGGCGAAGATCGCGAAGGCGATGATGAAGGCCCAGATGGTGGGTAGATCGAGACCGAGGATCATGATCAGGCCTCCTTGCCGCCGGCAATCGATTCAGCAACCGCAGGTGCCGGCGTGATGCCTGCAGCGCGCACCGGATGGTCGCGCTGCGGCCCCTCCTCGCCGCGATGCGGCGAATGGCTCATCAGCTTCAGGATGTAATAGACACCCGCGCCGAACACGATGAAGTAGACGACGACGAAGGCCATCAACGATGCACCGACTGCCGGTGCCGCAAGCGGCGAGGCGGAGTCGACCGTACGCAACAACCCGTAGACCGTGTAGGGCTGGCGCCCGACTTCGGTCGTCACCCAACCTGCGATCACGGCCACGAATCCAGCCGGTCCCATGGCGAGAGCGAAGCGATGCAGCCAGGTCCAGTCGTAGAGCCGCTTGTGGACGCGCGCGAGCAGGCTGTAGGCGGCCAGCGCCAGCATCAGCATGCCAAGGCCGACCATAATGCGGAAAGCCCAGAAGACGATGGCTATCGGCGGCCAATCCTTGCGGTCGACCGACTCGAACCCCTTGAGCGGCGCATCCCAAGCGTGCTTCAGGATCAGCGACGAGGCTTTCGGAATCTCCACCGAGTACTTCATCTCGCCGGCCGCCTGATCCGGCCAGCCGAACAGCACCAGCGGCGCGCCATCGGGGTAGTTCTTGAAGTGGCCCTCCATGGCCATGACTTTGACCGGCTGATGCTCCAGCGTATTCAGTCCGTGCTGATCACCCGCAAAGATCTGCAATGGCGCCACGACCGTGATCATGCCCATCGCCATGGAGAACATGACGCGTGCGCCTTCATTGGTACGCTCACGCAGGAGGTGCCAGGCACCGACACCACCGACTACCAATGCCGTCGTCAGATAGGCCGCGAATACAGTGTGGACGAGTCGATAAGGGAAGGACGGATTGAAGATGATGGCCCACCAGTCCTCCGGCACGAACTGGCCGGAAGCGCTGATCGCATGGCCAGTCGGCGTCTGCATCCAGCTATTGGCCGATAGAATCCAGAAAGCGGAGATGAACGTGCCCACCGCGACGGCGAGCGTGGCCGTGAAATGCAGTGACTTGCCGACCCTGTTCATGCCGAACAGCATGACGCCCAGGAATCCCGCCTCGAGGAAGAAGGCCGTCAGCACCTCGTAGGCCATCAGCGGCCCGATCACCGGCCCTGCCTTGTCGGAGAAGACCGACCAGTTGGTGCCGAACTGATAGGACATGACGATGCCTGACACGACACCCATGCCGAAGGTGAGCGCGAAAATCTTCAGCCAGTATTTGAAGAGGTCGAGATAGACCGAGCGGCCCGTCCACAGCCATAGCCCCTCGAGCACGGCGAGATAGCTCGCGAGCCCGATCGAGAATGACGGAAAGATGAAATGGAACGACACCGTGAAGGCGAACTGCAGTCTCGCGAGAAAGACTGCATCGAAGGATTCGAACATGATGTTCTCCTTGGCGATAGATCGCCTCAGACGATGCGCGACGCATAAGTCGGTGAACGCAATGCTGTCGTCAACAGATCGAGCGCAACGACGAGGTCAGAGCGGCTGCGTGCCGCACCGAGCGCGATGCGAATGGCGTGTTCGGGATGGTCGTCGACGCTGAAGCTGTCGCTGGTGACCACGGCGAGCCCCTGTCGCTGAATATGCGCGGCGAACTCCGCTCGGGTCCATGCCGGGGGCAGCGCCAACCAGACGTGAAGCCCTTTGGAATGCGCGCGATAATTGTACCCTGAAAGCGCCTTTGCTGCCAGCCGCTGTCTCGCCGCAGCCTCGATCGTGATCGCCGATACAATCGCGTCGGCGCTTCCGTCGGCCAGCCAGCGCATGACCAGCGCCACCATCAACGGCACCGGCATCTGCGCCACCGTGCGAATCGCATTGGCGAGTGCGGCTGCAGCCGCACGATCGGGCGTCAGCAGAAACGACACACGCAAGCCCGGCGTGATGCATTTCGAGAGGCTCACAGCGAGATAGCTGCGTTCCGGGATGAGCACCGCTATCGGCTGCGCTTTCGGATCGAGGCAGCCATAAGCGTCGTCTTCAAAGAGCAGAAGATCGCATCGGCGGATTGTCGCGGCGAGCGCTTCACGGCGGGGCGATCCGATGGTGACCGCCGTTGGATTGTGAATGGTCGGGATGAGATAGACGGCCTTCGCACGATGACGTTGTGCGGCTTCCGCCAACGCCTCCGGAATCATCCCCTCCTCGTCTGCTTCGACACCGACCAGGCGCACGCCGAGCGTCGCTGCCGCCGTTTTGAATCCTGGATAGGTGAGTCGATCGACGAGCACGACATCGCCAGGACTCGTCGTTGCAAGCAGTAGAGCTGTGAGCGCTGTCTGCGATCCCGGCGCCACGAGCAGCCTGTCGGCCTCGGACGTGCGCACCCGGCGACGCAACCATTGCGCCGCCGTGTTCCGGTCCGCGTCGCTGCCGCCGGCATACTGGTAGTTCAGGAATTCGGAGAAGCCATGGTCGTGCTGGATCGCCGCAAACCCGCGCGCGATGCGGCCCTCGAGATCGGCCTCGATCGGCTGCGGCGGTAGATTCATCGAAAGGTCTATGGCAATGCCGGCAGCGGTCCGGGCCGGCCGCGACCGGCTTTCCGCCACGAACGTCCCTTGCCCCACCCTGGCGTCGGTCAGGCCACGTCGTCGCGCTTCGTTGTAGGCGCGCGTAACCGTGGTGAGGTCGACCCCCAAAGTCCGCGCCAACGCGCGATGGGTCGGCAGGCGCTGCCCGCGATGAAGGCGGCCCGACGTGATGTCCCGATCCAACGCTTCGACGATGCCCTCGTAAACCGGCCCATCTGCAACGTCGATTGTAGGGTTCCAATCCATACAATTCTCCTACACAGGCTTGAATGTATGCCTATCTGTATGGACATACAAGACACCGAAATGGAGGAGGACAAAATGCCCGGCAATGGCGGTCTCTATCTGTGGCGCGGCTTCCGCGGACGCTGCCCGGCCTGCGGCGAAGGCCGCCTGTTCCGCGCTTTCGTGAAGGTCGCGGACCGCTGCAATGTCTGCGGTGAGGACCTGCACCATCACCGGGCCGACGACTTTCCCGCCTACCTGACGATCTTCCTGGTCGGCCACCTGATCGTGCCGCTCGCGATGTTCATAGAGATCGCCTACATGCCGTCCTACTGGCTACACGCCATCGTATGGACGCCGCTGGTAATCGGCATGTCCGTCGGCCTCCTGCAGCCGATCAAAGGCACGATCGTCGCGCTGCAGTGGCACATGGGCATGCACGGCTTCGCCGAAGCGAAGCAGGCGCGAACCTAGTCGCGCAGTCCTAAGCCCAGGCTTCGAACACTTCGGCGATCGCCGACCGGTCCAGGCCGGCACGCAAGCAGGTCTCCAGCAGCACACGCGCCTTCAGGGGATTGAGCCGCCCGCCCCAGATGAGCCCGGCCTTGCGCAAGGCGATCTCCGAACTTGGCCCGCCGTAGGTCTGCTGCAGCAACGGCCCGCCACCCGCGCGCGGCGACACGACCACCGGCATGACCTCGGCAAGCTGCGTAATCAGCGGCGCGACTCGCTCCGGTACATGGCCGCCACCCATCGCGCCCAACACGATGCCGCGATAGCCGAGTTGGTCGCGATGATCGACCAGCACTTCCAGCAGATAGCCCGGCTCGTCGAGCGCCATCCACAGCAAGGCCACAGGCTGCTCGCGACCTATGTCGGTCAACGCACCGAGCCGCTTGCGCGCAGCCTCGACCGGTGTGCGGACCGGCAACGACAGCGGCACCACGCGATCCTCGACCAGCGCCGCCAGCGGCCCTGTCTGTGGCGAGGCAAAGGCGTTGAGCCGCGTCGGATGAACCTTCAATACGTCGCTCGCGGCATAGACTTCGTCCAGCATCACGGCGATCACGCCCAGTGCCTTGCCATGGGCACGCACCCAGGGATCACAGGCCACGCGCACCGCAGCCAGAAGATTGCCGGGGCCGTCGGGCGAGGTCAGCGCAGGATTGCGCATCGCCGCCGTCACGATCACCGGAATGTCGCGTTCGACCAGCAGGTCGAGCAGGAAGCCCGTCTCTTCGAGTGTGTCGGTGCCTTGGGTCACGATCACGCCATCGACGTCGAGCGTCCTGATCTTCGCCGTGAGCGCATGGAGCTGATCGAACGACAGCGAATGGCTGCCGAAGCGCGACACCGTCTCGGCGCGGATATCCGCGAGTTGGGCAAGCAGCGGAACAGCGGCCACCAGATCGTCGGCCCCCAGCCCCATCTGCATGGCGCCGGAAGCGTCGGGACGCGTGGCGATGGTTCCGCCCAGGGCGAGGATCTGAATACGCGGCAAGGTCATGACAGCAATCTCAAGGAGCGAAAGAAACGTTCGGCCTCCGGCGCCCGCATGGCATCGGCCGGCGCCATGTAGCCCAGCGACACGTAGCGATGGCCCTTCAACACCACGAGCTGTCGAAGTCCATTGCCGCCAGGTAGCGGCCCCGTCGATTCGACGGCCGGCGCTCCCTGCACTGTTTTCCAGTCGACCTGGGTCCACTTGCCGCCCGCCAGGCGCTGCGCACGATCGTCGAGTGCGGATTGGAGGTTGAGCTTGGGCTGGCGCACATCGACATCGGCAGGATAGAGCGCGGTCTGCGCCACGAAGGAAAGGCGCCGATATTCGAGACTGTAGGAGTGATAGGCGAACGGCGTGCCACCGGGCGATGCCGTGTCGAGGATCTTGTAGATCGGTGCGCCGGGCATCTCGACGAAGAACGACTTGTCGGCACCTTCGAGCGGATACCAGGCTGCAAGCTGCGCGGCAGCTTCACCTGCCGCCAGCAGCACCGGCAGCGCAAAGAACGAACGCCTGAACTGGGTCATTCTGCGGCGTGCGCCCGACCGAACTTTTCGCGCGCCTCAGCTTCCGTATAGTAACCGCGGGCAACGTCACGGACGATGGCAGCCGGCGCCCGACGCGCCGGATCCCCGAACCCCCCACCGCCTGGCGTGGAGACGCGCACCACATCGCCGACGCCGATCTCGATATCCTGATCCTTGGAGAGGTGCGGCGGCCGGTAGCTCACTCCGCTCTGTTCGATCAACACGGTGTTCGTACCGCCATCCTTGCCGCCCAGTACGCCCTGCGGGCCGGTGCGGCCGTGATCCATCACCATCGAAACGCGCGCCTCGCCGCGGCGCAGCTTGATCGCGTAGTTGATGCCGAAGCCGCCGCGGAACTCACCGGCACCGCCCGAGCCTTCGCGCAGGGAGAATTCTTCGAACAGGATCGGGTAGAACTGCTCCAGCACTTCGACGGGCGGCATCTTCGAGATACCGATGGTCGAGCAGCCGTTGCTGAGGCCATCGCCTCCCTGGAAGCCGCCGTAACCGCCGCCGGTGAAGAGGTACATGATGTAGTTGCGCTGCCGCTCGGGATCGTAGCCGCCAATGCCGAGATTGCCCGACGTCCCGGCGGGCGCCGCGAACAGCAGATCCGGAATCGCCTTGGTGAGCGCTGCGAACACCGCCTCGGCGATACGCTGGCTCACTTCGGCGGCACAGCCCGACACTGGCCGCGGATACTTGGCGTAAAGGAAGGTGCCTTCAGGTTCGACAATGTGCAGCGGCTCGAAGGTGCCGGCATTGATCGGCACGTCAGGGAAGACGTGCTTCACCGCGAGATAGATCGCCGATTTGGTCGTGGCGATGACACTGTTCATCGGGCCACGGCAGGGCGGGCTCGATCCCGTCATGTCGAAGGTGAGGTCCTCGCCCTTCTTGGTGATCTTCATGCAGATCGTCAGTGGCTCATCGACCACGCCGTCGCTGTCGACCTGGGAAGTGCCTTCATAGGTGCCATCGGGAATGCCGGCGATCTTGGCGCGCATCTGTCGCTCCGCGCGATGGCGCATCTCGGCAATCGCAGCTTTCACGACAGCAGCGCCGTAGCGGTCGACGAGATCGGTCAATCGCTGCTCGCCCGTGCTGAGAGCGGCGGCCTGGGCTTTGATATCGCCGATGCGCTGATCAGCGATGCGGATGTTGGACAGGATGATCGACAGGATCTCCTGATCCATCTCGCCTTTCTTGAAGAACTTCACCGGCGGAAGGCGCAGCCCCTCCTGCTCGACTTCGGTAGCGCTCGCCGAAAAGCCGCCGGGCACCATGCCGCCGACGTCAGGCCAGTGACCTGTATTGGCCAGCCAAGCGAAAAGCTCACCCTTGTAGAAAAACGGCTTCACGAACCGCACATCCATCAGGTGCGTGCCGCCGAGATAGGGATCGTTGACGATGAAAATGTCGCCCGGCTCGACCTTGCCGGCATAGTGACTCTTCACGCGTTCGATCACGGCGCGCGTGGAGAACTGCATCGTGCCGACGAACACCGGCAGGCCCAGTTCGCCTTGTGCAATAAGCGCGCCATCGGCGGCATCGTAGATGCCATCGGAGCGGTCCATGCCTTCCGAGATCACCGGCGAGAAGGCCGCACGCACGAAAGCGAGGTCCATTTCGTTGCAGACCTGGATCAGGCCGTTCTGAATGACGGTCAGGGTAACGGGATCGAGGTTCGACGCAGAGTTCGACATGGCAGCAATGACTAGCACACGCCCCGGGGTCCTGCGCTATGATCGGTGGGAAATTTCCCTCCTTTCCAGCGGATTCCCATGAACGCGCCTCTTGCCGCCGACTCACTCAATTTGATGAAATTCGGCGTCGGCCAGCCCGTGCCGCGCCAGGAAGACCCGACCCTGCTGCAGGGTCAGGGTCGTTACAGCGACGATATCAAGCTCGATGGTCTCGCCTATTGCGCGATGGTGCGCAGCCAGGTGGCACACGGGCTGATCAAGGGCATCGACATCTCCGAAGCCAAGGCGATGCCAGGGGTGCTTGGTGTCTGGACCGGCGCGGATCTCGATGCCGCCGGCTACGGCACGCTGAAGACCGTGCTGCCCGTGCCCAATCGCGACGGCTCGCCCATGAAGACGCCGATCCGCCCCTCGCTCGCCACCGACAAGGTCCGCTTCGTCGGCGATCCGGTGGCCTTTGTCGTCGCCGAAACGCCGGCGCAGGCGCGCGATGCGGCCGAGGCGGTGATGGTCGACATCGAATCGCTGCCCGCCGTCACCGACGCGCGCGCGGCCGCGCAGCCCGGCGCGCCGCTGGTGTTCGACGACGTGCCGGGCAATATCGGCGTCGACTTCCACTATGGCGACACGGCCAAGGTCGACGAAGCCTTTGCCAAAGCCGCGCACGTCTCGCGCCTGCGCCTGATCAGCAACCGCATCGTCGTCTGCGCGATGGAGCCACGTTCGGCGACCGGCCACTACGATGCCGAGACCGACCGCTACACGCTCTACGCCGGCAATCAGGGCGCGTTCGGTCTGAAGAACCAGATGGCTGCGCTGCTGAACATCAAGCCGGCGCAGATGCGCATCCTCACCGGCAATGTCGGCGGCTCGTTCGGCATGAAGGGCTCGCCCTATCCCGAGTATGCCGGCCTGTTTCATGCTTCCAAGCTGCTCGGCCGGCCGGTCAAGTGGACCGACGATCGCAGTGGCGCCTTCCTCAGCGACCAGCATGGTCGCGATCATGACTTCGATGCCGAACTGGCACTCGACAAGGATGGCCACTTCCTCGCGGTCCGGCTCTCGGGCTACGCCAATCTCGGCGCCTATCTCGCCAATGTCGGCGCCGCGATGGGGTCGATGGGCGTCACGCGCAATCTCGCCGCGATCTACCGCACGCCGTTGATCGAGGTTTCCACCAAGGTGGTCTTCACGCACACCTCGTCGGTCGGTGCCTATCGCGGTGCCGGGCGACCGGAGGCCAACTATTTCATGGAACGGCTGATCGACACGGCCGCCCGCGAGATGGGCATCGACCAGTTCGAGATGCGCCGCCGCAACCACATCCGTCCCGAGGAGATGCCCTACAAGACGGCATCGGGCACGACCTACGACAGCGGCGAGTTCACCATCCTGCTCGACAAGGCGCTGGAACTGGCCGACGTCGCAGGCTTCGCAACCCGCAAGGCCGAGAGCACGGCGCGCGGCAAGCTGCGTGGACTGGGCATCGGCGACTATCTCGAAGTGACGGCGCCGCCCACCAACGAAATGGGTGGCATCCGCTTCGAGCCGAATGGTGATGTCTCGATCATCACCGGCACACTCGACTACGGCCAAGGCCATTGGTCGGCCTTCGCCCAGGTACTGACCGAGAGACTCGGCGTGCCGTTCCATCGGATCAAGCTGATCCAGGGTGACAGCGACCTGTTGATCGCAGGCGGCGGCACCGGTGGCTCCAAGTCGATCATGGCGTCGGGCGCGGCGATCGTTGAAGCGTCGGACAAGGTCATCGACAAGGGCAAGCAGATCGCCGGCGTCGCGCTCGAAGCCTCGGCGGTCGACATCGAGTTCAAGACGGGCCGCTTCACCATCGTCGGCACCGACCGCGGCATCGGCATCATGGAGCTGGCCGAGAAGCTGCGCGGCGGCATGGTGCTGCCCGAGGGCGTGCCCGACACGCTCAACGTCAACCACGTCCACGAGGCCGCGCCCTCGGCTTTTCCCAACGGCACGCATGTCGCGGAAGTCGAGATCGACCCCGATACCGGCATCGTCGAGGTCGTGAAGTACACGATGGTCGGCGACTTCGGCACCGTCATCAATCCGCTGCTGGTCGAAGGCCAGAGCCACGGCGGCGTGGTGCAGGGCATTGGCCAGGCGATGTTCGAGCATGTAGTCTACAGCGAAGAAGGCCAGCCGCTCACCGGCAGCTTCACCGACTATGCCCTGCCGCGCGCCGCAGACACGCCCTTCTTCCAGACCGACTATCACTCGGTGCCCGCCAAGACCAACGTGCTGGGCGCTAAGGGATGCGGCGAGGCGGGCTGCGCGGGCTCGCTGCCTTCGGTGATGAACGCCATCGTCGATGCGCTGGGTGGTCGTCACATCAACATGCCGGCCACGCCCGAGCGGGTGTGGGAAGTGCTCAACTCCTGACCGACGTCGCCATCGTCGGCTGCGGGCCGGTCGGCGCACTGCTGGCCAACCTGCTGGGCCAAGCCGGACTCGCGGTCGACATCTTCGACCGCGAGCGCGAGATCTACCCCTTGCCGCGCGCTGTGCATTTCGACGGCGAGATCATGCGCATCTTCCAGGCGGCGGGGCTTGCCGACCATGTC
>CALROF020000043.1:0-34327 GCA_943369775.1 Reyranella massiliensis 521 | reverse complement strand
CACTGCTGCGGGTCTCCTGGTATGTGCGGGCGGAGACCTGGCTGTTCGATTTCCGCGACCGGGTCTACGGTTTCGTCCGTGCGCTGCCCGCATGGCAGGCCACCGTTGCCGTGATCAGGCGAACCAAAGCCTGGCTGGCGAAATTGGTTTCCGGAGTCACATCGCGCTAGGTTTCTTCCATGATGGAAGTTGTTGCTCTCGACGCGCCGCTGGGCGCTCGCATTGAAGGACTCGACCGCGCCAGCGCCAACGAGCCTGCCGTCGCCGCAAAACTTAATCGAGCGCTTGCCGAACATCTCTTGGTCGTCGTGCCGGGCGATCGCATGACCCCGGAACAGACTCGCATCTTCTCCTCGGCCTTCGGTAGGCCGCAGAAGCAGCTCCTGCGCTACAAACGCAGCGGCGGCGTACCGGATGTGTCGATCATGGTCAGCACGCTGATGGCCGACGGCACCACCGATAAGACGGCGATCCGAGCAGAGGACTGGCACACGGACGATTCGTACTTCGCGGTGCCGGCCAAGGCGACGCTCTTGCACGGTATCGAAATCCCGAGCCACGGCGGTGCAACCTGGTTCTGCAACATGCACTCGGTCTACGAGGCCTTGCCAGAGGCGACGCGCAAGCGGATCGACGGCCGGCGTGCAATCCATGGCTACGACACGCCGCGGGCCCGCAACCGGCCATCGGCCCGCACGCCGGAGGAAATTGCAGAGACGCCCGACGTCGAGCATCCCCTGGTGCGAACACATCCCGAGACCGGCCGCAAGGCGCTCTACCTCAACCCGAATCGGCTCGACCGGATTGTCGGATTAGAGCGGGCGGAAAGCGACGACCTGCTCGATGAACTCGCCGATGAAGCGCGCAAGCCACAGCATCACCATGGCCATGTCTGGAGCGTCGGCGACATCGTGGTGTGGGACAATCGCGCCACGATGCATCGTGTAGTGATCGACTATCCGATGGGGGAGACTCGCATCATGCAGCGCGTGCTGATCGAGGGCGACAAGCCGTTCTGACGTCGCGTCGTACCTCGAGTCCTGATCCCACCTTCCGCCGTCCGATGAAGTAGAGCTCCGGCGAGCAGTCGGCCGCCTACGGGCCGACAGTGCGCGGGTCTCCTCGAATGTAGATTCTAACTGGCTGGCCATCCGCGCCCAGGCTGATTGTTGCAAATGTGAATTGACTATCAAGTACGTTTATTTACTACAAAGTAAGTATGACTATTGATGCTGATACCAGGCTGAACCTTCCGCACTGCGACGAGTTGCACGTCCAATTCGCCGACTCCGTCCTCTGGCTTCGATTGAACCGGCCGGCCGCGCTGAACGCGCTGACGCCGGCCCTCGTCGATGGGATGGCGCAGGCCATTGCCGTAGCTGGAGCCAACCCACAGGTGCGGGTTGTGGTGCTCACTGGCGCAGGTCGCGCGTTCTGTGCCGGCGCCGATCTCAAGGAGAGCGAGAAGAGGAGCAAGGTCGCGCGGGGCAACGTCGCGTTCATCCGCGCCCTGGGGGCGCTCGCGACGGCCATCGAGGGGTGCCCTCGGCCGGTGATCGCCGCCGTCAACGGTATTGCAGTCGCTGGTGGGCTGGAGTTGATGCTCGCCTGCGACATCGTATTGGCCGCAGAGTCGGCCCGTCTCGGAGACGCGCACACCAACTACGCAATGTTTCCTGGGGCTGGCGCTACGGTCCGGCTGCCGCGACGTGTCGGTCTTGCGAAGGCCAAGGAGTTGATGCTGACAGGCGATCTTCTGTCGGCTGCAAACGCACTCGCCATCGGCCTCGTCAATCGCGTCGTGCCGGATTTGGCCCTGGAACACGAAGTGCTCGCGCTGGCCGCGAGGCTTGCCGTGAAGAGCCCGTTGGTGCTGGCCCGGATGAAGGAAGCGCTGAACGATACGACGGATCAACCCGCCGAAATCGCGCTGAGGCGAGAGCGTGACCTCAATGAGCTTCATGCTCTGTCCTTCGATCGCGCCGAAGGCCTCGCCGCATTTCGCGAAAAGCGGTCACCGCAATTCCAGGGGCGCTAGCGCCCCACGATCGTCAATCCAACCGGAGTTCGGAAATCCATGACTACTCGATGCGCCATCGCCGGCGTCGGCATTACGCCGTTTGGCAAAAATCCGGAAGCGACTGTCCGAACGCTCGCTGAATCGGCAGTGAAGCAAGCAATGCAGGACGCAGGCATCGAAGCCCAGCAGGTCGATCAGGTCTATTTCGCGAATGCGGTGGCCGGGTTGATAACGGGGCAGGAGATGATCCGTGGACAGGCAGCGCTGCGCTACACGGGGCTGGCGGGCAAGCCGATCATCAATGTCGAGAACGCGTGCGCGTCCAGCAGTACGGCGTTTTATCTCGCCTGGAATGCCGTGCGCAGCGGCCAGGCCGATATCGTGTTGGTCGTTGGCTCCGAGAAGATGACGCACGAGGACAAGCGGGTCTCATTTGGAGCCTTCGCGACCGCTGTTGACCTCGAAGAACCTACGCCGGCACATGTCGGCACCGGCAGCGGCTCGATCTTCATGGATATCTACGCCGAGAAGACCCGCAAGTTCATGAAAGCCTCGGGCGCAACGGCCGCCGACTTTGCCCGCATCGTCGTGAAGAGCCGAAACGCCGGGGCCACCAACCCGATTGCTCAGTTTCGCAAGCCGACCACCGTCGACGAAGTGCTGTCGAGCCGGATGGTCAGTGACCCGCTGACCCTGCCGATGTGTTCGTCGATCAGCGACGGTGCTGCCGCCTTGGTACTCTGTTCGGCCAATGCCGCTCGCCGCCTCGGTGTGGCTCAGCCGGTCTGGGTTGCGGGATCCGTGCTGGTGTCCGGCACCGGGGACACCACCCAGCCGATTTGTGCAGAGCGCGCGTCGGCGGCAATCTATGAACTCTCCGGCATTGGACCATCCGACCTGCACGTCGTGGAACTTCACGATGCGACCGCGCCGGCCGAGCTCATGCACTACGAGAATCTGTCGCTGTGCGCGCCGGGTACCGCAATCGATCTGCTGCGCAGCGGTGCCACGGATATGGGGGGAAGGATCTCGGTCAACCCGAGTGGCGGGCTGATGAGCCGGGGGCATCCAGTTGGTGCGACCGGCGCAGCTCAGTTGGTCGAGCTGACCTATCAGTTGCGCGGCACCGCGGGCCCGCGCCAGCGCCCTGCTGCCAAGGTCGCTCTGGCCGAGAACAACGGCGGCCAAATGGGCTCGGACGCCGCCGCAGCGGTTGCGACGATCCTGCACGTTTGAGCCGAGAGACCCGCCGAAGGCTCTTTCGCCAGTGAGTAGTTCCTTGGAGATATCAATGCATTCTTCCGATTTCCCGTCTCGTCTTTCTCGCAGGAAACTTGTGGCCGGCGCTGGCGGCCTGGCTGCGATGGCGCTGTTTGCCTCGGCCACCCATGCCCAGGAGGCCTTTCCGACCAAGCCGTTGTCGGTCGTCGTGCCGATGGCGCCGGGCGGCAGCACGGACTATCTGGCGCGCACCGTGGCGCAGCATCTGAGCGAAGCGCTGGGCAAGCCCGTGGTCGTCGACAACAAGGCTGGCGCCACTGGCGCGATCGGAACCAGCTTCGTCGCAAGAGCGCCCGCCGACGGACATACGCTGCTGGTGGCGCCGAGTAGCGTCATTGTCGTCAATCCGCTGGTCAGCAAGGTTTCCTACGACACGGTGCGCGACCTCAAGCCGATCGGGTTGCTGGCCAAGGTCGAGGTGATCGTGGTTGCGGCCAAGGAGACCGGCTTCAAGACCTTGGCCGACATGATCGAGTACGCCAAGAAGCACCCTGGAAAGCTGACCTACGGTTCGAACGGGCAGGGCAGCGCATTCCATCTGGCCGGAGAGATGCTGGCCCTGATGGCCGGCGTGGAGATGCTGCACGTACCGTACAAGGGGGCGTCGTTGGCCGAGGCTGCCCTGCTGTCGAACGAGATCGACATCATGGTGACCAACACCATTTCGGCAATGCCCTACATCAAGTCGGGCAAGGTTGTGCCGCTGGCGATCGCCAGCTCATCGGGCAAGTCCCGAGAGCTGCCTGAAGTGCCGCTCGCGACCGAGACACTGCGTGGCTACACCGCCGACACTTGGCTCGCGCTCTATGCGCCCGCCGCCACTAGCGATGCGGTGGTCGACAAGCTGAACGCCGCCGTGAATGACTATCTGCGGGATCCGCAGCAGGCGGCAGCGCTCCGCAGTCGCGGCATGGAACCGGCGCCTGGCACAGCCGATGACCTGCAGCGCTATCAGGCACAGGAACTCGCGACGTGGACCAAGGTGGCCACGGCACTGAAGGCGGCCGGGCGTCTGGAGTAGGCGATCGGCCATTGGCGTCCGCAAGACGAATGCTATGCTTGCGGACGCTGTTCCTCCCAGGTCCTATTACATGTCTGTCAGTCTGCCTCGTCGCTGGGGGTCGGATGTTCCGACGCCAGCAGATCAATTCGAAGTCAAACGCCGCGCGCTGATCCGGGAAGCGGGCAAGGCCTTCAGCAAGCTTGGTTACCACAACGCGTCGCTGACCGATGTCGCGAAGGCGCTGAACGTGACCAAGACGGCCTTGTACTACTACGTCAAAGATAAAAACGAGATACTGCTCGAGTGCCACAACATTGCGCTCGATCTCGGCGACCAGGCCCTGAAGGAAGCCAATGCCGAGCCGCGGAGCGCATTCGAGAAGATCCGGCTGTACGTGTTCCGCTACATGCAGATGATCAATAGTGAACTGGGCAACTATGCGGTGTTGACGGAGCCTGTCACGTCGCTGCGGGCGCCGGAACGGGAGACGATCCTCAAGCGCCGCAGGAACCATGACAAGATCCTGCGTCAGTGGGTTCGCGAAGCGATAGAAGCCGGGGATATCGCGCCGGGCGAACCGGCGCTGATCGTCGCTTTCATGATGGGGACGATCAACTATATCCCCACATGGTTTCGTCCCGACGGCAAGGTATCCGGCGATGAAGTTGCGCGAAGCTTCACGGTTCTGATTTCGCAGGCATTGCAGGGACCAGTTCCAGTCAGGAACTTGTAGCTCAACCTGGAGGGTCAGCGAGCTGCGCCGGCAGCCAGAAGGGCGTCGATCTCGGGGGCGGTGTAGCCTGCTTCCGCGAGCACCTCACGGGTGTGCTCGCCCAGCCGCGGCGCGTGTGTCTCGGCTGCGCGCTCGCCGCCGGAGAATTTGTTGGCACGACGCGAGCGGCGGATGCGGCCCTCGCTCGGATGATCCTCGGGCTGGAAGAAGCCGACGTCTTCGAGATGCGGATCGGTCAGCAGATCGTCGATCGAATTGTAGCGCGCCGCCGGCACGTCGAGCCGGTCGAAGATCTCCAGCCACTCGGCGGTCGTCTTCTGCGCCAGGCCGTTCTTGCGGACCTCGAAATAGGCGGCGGCATTTGCAGTGCGCGAAGCGGCGCTATCGAAACGCGGGTCCTGCTTGAGCTCCGGTCTCCCGATTGCGTCGAAAAAGGCGAAGGCCTGCGGGTTGGTATTGGGGCCGACGGTGATGTAGCCGTCCCTGGTGGGCAGGGGGCGGTAGTCGGGGCTCAACAGCCGGCCGTCGCCGCTGGGGCCGACCGGCGGATCGAAGGTCGCGGCACCAAGATGCTCGCTGGAGACGAAGGATGCCATGTTCTCCAGCATGGGCACGTCGATCGCCTCGCCATGGCCGGTCTTCTCGCGGCGATAGAGGGCGAAGCCTATGCACTGGGCGGCGATCAGGCCGGTCGTGTGGTCGCTCATGACCATCGGTACGAAGCGCGGTTCGCCGGTCGCACGCTCCAGGGTGCCGGCGACGCCTGACAGGCTTTGCACGATCGGATCGTAGGCCGGGCGGTTGTAGTAACGGCCGCCACGGCCGAAGGCGAGGATGGAGCAGTAGATCAGGCGCGGATTGCGCGGCGCCAGGCTCGCATGGTCGAGGCCCGCACGGGCCAAGCCCTCGGGGCGCACGTTGCTCACGAAGACATCGGCCCGCTCGATCAGACGGTGGAGTGCCGCCAGGGCTTCCGGCTTCTTGAGATCGAGGACGATCGAACGCTTGTTGCGGTTGAAGTTGATGAACTTGCCAGACATGCCAGGATTGCGGCTGCCCTGCGCCATGGTGCGCAGGAGGTCGCCGCCCGTCGCCTCGACCTTGATCACTTCGGCGCCGTAGTCGGCGAGGGTGCGCGTGCAGATCGGGCCGACGACGACGGTGGTCAGATCGACGACGCGCACGCCATCGAGCGGGCCACTCACGCTGCGAACTCCAGATCCATCTCGCCACACAGCACGCCGTTCTTGTCGGCGGCCCAGATCTTGAGCTTACCGTCCTTCTGCGCCTCGCCGCGCACGTCGATCAGGTCGCCGACCCAGAGCGGGTGGACGAGGCGGGCGGTGTAGCCCGTGAGCTTGCCTTTTGCGTGCCTGAGGCCAGCATCGACCATCAGATGCATCGAGAGGCCGCCGTTCGACACGATCGCCGGATAGCCTTCTTCGCTGCGTGTGTAGTCGCCATCGTAGTGAATGCGATGCGCATTCCAGGTGATGCCGCCGTAACGGAAGTTGATTGTGTTGGTGAGCTGGGTCGTGTCGTTCCACGCATGGTCCGTACGAGCCTTCGTTGCCACCGTCGCGGTGGTCTTCTGTCCTGGCGGTACGGCAGGGCGGTAGATGGCGTCGAACGTGTCGACCGCAATCGTCTTGCCGCTCTGCTCGATCGTGTGGCGCATCGTCAGCACGAAGATATCGCCCGAACGGCCGGTCTTGGGGATGATGTCGGCGACCTCGGCTTTCTTCACGGCAGGTTCGCCGGCACGCAGAGGGGCCATGATCTTGACCTGACGGCCGGCACCCATGCGGCGTGGCATCGGGATCGGCGGCAGGACGATGCCCTTGTTGGGATGCCCGTCGGGTCCAAGCTCGCCCTGGCGGATCGTCTCGCCAAAGAACACCGTAAACCAATGCGGCGGCAGCTCATCGCCCCGCTTGATGCTGTCGGGATCGACGTCGAAGGTCGCGGCAACGCGGCGAACGGCCATCATGCCGATATCGTCCTCGACCGTGCGCACACGCCCGATCCAGGGGCGCAGATCCCTCATCGCTTCGTCCATCCAGCCGCTCATCGCGTCTCGTCCCTCATGTCTGTTCGCGCAGGAGAGTCGCACGCATACCGGCAAACAGAAAGGGCCTGCTTTCGCAGGCCCTTCCATCAGTCGAAAGATCGGACGATCAAATCGAGTAGTACATCTTGTACTCGACCGGCGCCGGCTGGTGTTCCCAGTTGTAGACCTCTTCCCACTTGAGCTCCATGTAGGCGTCGATCTGGTCGTCGGTGAACACGCCGCCCTTGGTGAGGAAGGTGCGGTCGGCGTCGAGTGAATTGAGCGCCTCACGCAGCGAACCGGCGACGGTCGGAACCTTCGACAGTTCTTCCGGCGGCAGGTCGTACAGATTCTTGTCCATCGGATCGCCCGGATGGATCTTGTTCTGGATGCCGTCGAGGCCGGCCATCAGCATCGCCGCGAAGGCGAGGTACGGATTGGCCGACGGATCCGGGAAGCGGACTTCGACGCGCTTGCCCTTCGGCGAAGCCGAGTAGGGGATGCGGCACGAAGCCGAGCGGTTGCGCGAAGAGTAGGCCAGCAGCACCGGCGCCTCGAAGCCCGGGATGACGCGCTTGTAGGAGTTGGTGCTGGCGTTGCAGAAGGCGTTGAGCGCCTTGGCGTGCTTGATGATGCCACCGATGTAGTACAGCGCGGTCTCCGACAGGTCGGCGTAGCCCGAGCCCGCGAACAGCGGCTTGTTGTCCTTCCAGATCGACTGGTGGGTGTGCATGCCCGAGCCGTTGTCGCCATAGAGCGGCTTCGGCATGAAGGTCAGCGTCTTGCCGTAGCTGTGGGCGACGTTGTGCAGGGTGTACTTATACTTCTGCACGTTGTCGGCGGTCTTCACCAGCGTGTCGAACTTGAAGCCGAGTTCGTTCTGAGCCGGCGCCACCTCGTGATGGTGGATTTCCATGACCAGGCCCATGTCGGCGCAGACCGACATCATTTCGGCGCGCAGGTCGTTGTGCGTGTCGACCGGCTGCACCGGGAAGTAGCCACCCTTGATGCCCGGACGATGGGCGAGGTTGCCGCCTTCGATTGCGGCGCCGCTGTTCCACGGCGATTCGTTCGAGGAAATCGAGTAGAAGCTGCCCCCCATCTGGACGTCGTAGCGGACATCGTCGAACACGAAGAATTCGAGCTCGGGGCCGAACACGGCGGTGTCGCCAACGCCGGACGACTTCATGTAGGCCTCAGCGCGCTTGGCGGTCGAGCGCGGGCAACGGGCGTAGAGCTGACCGGTCGAGGGTTCGACAACGTCACAGCTCACGATCAGCGTGGTCTGCGCAGCGAAGGGGTCGAGCACGGCCGTCGAGGGATCCGGCATCAGGATCATGTCGGAGTCATTGATCGCCTTCCAGCCGGAGATCGACGAACCGTCGAACATCACGCCGTCGACGAACGTGCCTTCGTCGGTGGCAGAGGCCATGCGGGCCGTGTGCTGCCACTTGCCGCGAGGATCGGTGAAGCGGAAGTCAACGAACTTGACGTCCTTTTCCTTGATCATCGCGATAACTTGCTTGGCATCCATTTGTCGCTCGTCCCTCTACTTGTGGTTACGTCTCCGGCCCCCAAAGGCCTGGTCCTCATACGGCGGCGTCACCACGCTCGCCAGTACGAATTCGGATCGCATCGTCGATGCTCGACACGAAGATTTTGCCGTCGCCGATGCGGCCGGTGTGTGCCGAACTGCGGATCGCCTCGACGGCCTTCTCGACCATCTCGTCCTCGATGATCAGCTCGATCTTCACCTTGGGCAGGAAATCGACGACGTACTCGGCGCCGCGATAGAGTTCGGTGTGGCCCTTCTGCCGGCCGAAGCCCTTCGCTTCCAGGACGGTGATACCCTTCAGCCCGATCTGGTTGAGGGCATCTTTCACCTCATCCAGTTTGAAGGGCTTGATGATCGCTTCGATCTTCTTCATTGGCTTGAGACACTCCGCACGCAGACACCGGGCCCTCCCGGTCGGGAGAGCTCGTTGTGAACGGGCATGAAGCAAATTTCATGCCATAGTTTTCCACAGCCCGACTGAAGGATTGAGGCGAAGGTGCATCCGGTGATTTGTCTGCAGAGTGGGCGAGTTGATTAATATGCGGGCGGATTGTTGCCCAAATGTAAGGCAGTACGGGATCTTCGATGAAATCTGCGAATTCACTGATGTCCAGCCTGGGCACGACAGTCTTCGAAGTCATGTCGGCGCTGGCTCGTGAGCACAAGTCGGTAAATCTCGGCCAGGGCTTTCCCGACGACAAAGGACCGGACGAAGTGCGGGCGGCGGCGGCCGACTATCTGCTGAACGGCCATAACCAGTATCCCCCCATGATGGGGATCCCCGAGTTGCGACAGGCCGTGGCGGAGCACGCCAAGCGCTTCCAGGGGCTCGACGTGGACTGGCAGAGCGAGGTCCTGGTCACGTCCGGCGCTACGGAGGCGCTGGGTGACTGCCTGTTTGGGCTGATCGAACCCGGCGACGAGGTGGTCCTGATCGAGCCGCTCTACGACTCCTACCTGCCGATGGTCCGCCGGGCAGGGGGCATTCCGAAGCTGGTGCGTCTGGAACCGCCGAGCTGGCGGCTGCCCAAGGACGAACTGGCCGCGGCCTTCAGCGACCGCACCAAGCTCATTCTGTTCAACACGCCGATGAATCCCTGCTCCAAGGTCTTCGACGAAGAGGAACTCGATTTCATCGCCAGCCTCTGCCTGAAGCACGATGTCTACGCCATCTGCGACGAGGTCTATGAGCACATCATCTTTGACGATCGCCGCCACGTTTCCCTGATGACCCGGCCCGACATGCGCAACCGGACGGTGCGAATCGGTTCGGCCGGCAAGAGCTTCAGCCTCACAGGCTGGAAGGTCGGCTACATCACGGCTGCGCCTGAACTCATGCGGGCCATCGCCAAGACGCATCAGTTCATGACCTTCACGACCCCGCCGAATCTGCAATGGGGCGCTGCCACGGGCCTGCGTTTGGGCGACGGCTATTTCATGGGCCTCGCACAGGATATGCAGCGCAAGCGCGACCGCCTGGCCGGGGCGCTGTCCGAAATCGGCTTCGAGGTGTTGCCGGCGCACGGTACTTACTTCGTGACCACCGATTTCCGACCCCTTGGCTTCAACGGAACCGACGAGGATTTCTGCCGGCACATCACCGTGGAAGCGGGGGTGACCGCCGTGCCGGTCAGCGCCTTTTACGACGAGTCAGCTCAGGCGCCCCGCCACTTCGCGCGCTTCTGCTTTTGCAAACACGATGCGACGCTCGACAGCGCAGTGGAGCGTCTGGCGGCGCATTTCCGCTAAAGATCACCACAATTTGCAGTCTGGTGAGGTCAGGCTGCAATTGTTACACTTCGGGAGGATCGCTATAGAGTGCCGAGGCGTAAGATTACTGCATTGGCATTGCCATTATTCCTGTCGACAACAAACCCGTGTCAGCATCAGCAAACCTCAAACCTGCCCGGATCGACGGCCGCCGCCTGCGTAGCGAGCGGACGAAGCAGCTCATCATCGAAGCCTATCTCGCTTTGCTGCGGGAAAATTCGCTGACGCCCATGCCGACTGCGGCGGACATCGCGGAGCGGGCGGGCTACTCGGTGCGGTCGATCTTCGAGCGTTTTCCGGACCTCCATACGTTGCGCGTTGCCGCAGCGGACTATGGCCTCGCCCATGCCGCTGCCCTCGCGCCGGCCCGTGACGTCGATGCCGACCGACCGACCCGGATCAAGTCCCAGGTGGAAACCCGCGCAGGAACCTGTGAGCGCGGTGTCGCGCTGTGGCGCGCGCTGACATTCAACGTCGACGAGGACGATGCACTGAAGGCTCGGCTTCGTATCGCGCGCACTCGCACGATGGACCGGTTGGAGATCATGTATCGGCCCGAACTCTCGTCTCTTTCCGAGACCGAGAGGAGGAACATGCTGATTGCCCTTGAAGCCTTGACGGATATCGAAAGCTGGGCGCGGATGCGTGAAATGCATGGCCTGTCGTTTGCCGATTCCTGTTCTCTCTGGATTCGGGCCATCGACCGTATGCTCCCGCCGAGTCCGCTCTAGCTCTGACCTCTCATCACTTGGCGACGGAACTCAGCAACGTGTCGGACGCGTCGATAAAGAAACCCAGTCGAATCGACGGCCGCCGGCTGCGCAGCGAGCGGACGAAGCAGCTCATCATCGAGGCCTACCTGGTACTCGCCGATGCGCATTCGCCACGCGTTCCGACGGCCGCGGAGATTGCAGAGAAGGCCGGCTACTCGGTGCGATCGATCTTCGAGCGCTTCCCGGACATTCGCGCCCTTCAGATTGCCGCTGTCGACTATGCGATGGCTCAGGTGACGGCGTTGGCGCCGTCCGGCGAACTTGAAGGCGATAGGGAAGTGCGGCTGAAGTCGCAGGTCCGCGCGCGGGCCGAGGTTTGCGAGAGGTGGCTGCCGTTGTGGCGCTCACTGATCATCAACCAGGGCGATTCTACGGAGCTGAAGGACCGTATCAGGCAGGCACGCGAACGTTACATGGCGCGCCTCGAGATCATCTATCAGCCTGAACTCGCCACCGTGTCGGGTCTGGAGCGCCGACAGATTCTGATCGCGCTTGAGGCGCTGACCGATGTGGAAAGCTGGGCTCGCATGCGACAGTTTTTCGACCTGCCTTTCGATGATGCCTGCACAGCATGGGTGCAGGTGATCGACCGGTTGCTTCCCCAGGGCCCGGCCAGCGCCTGATGAACCCAAGAGTTGGCCTGGTGAACAAGTCCTCCGACTCCAAGCCTGCTCGAACCGACGGACGTCGTCTGCGCAGCGTGCGGACACGCCAGCTCATCATCGACGCCTACCTCCTGCTTCTGCGGGAGAGCCCGCAGATTCCCACTGCCACGGCGATAGCGGCGCGCGCCGGATATTCCGTGCGTTCGGTGTTCGAGCGTTTTCCCGACCTCCACACCCTGCGTGTCGCGGCGACCGACTATGCAATGTCGCAGGCGGCCCTGCGGGTCGCCGAGCATCCACCCAAAGGCGGCCGAGCCACGCGCCTCAAGGTCCATGTCGAGACGCGAGGCCGCGTCTGCGAGGAATGGTTGCCGCTGTGGCGGGCGCTGAATGCCAACCAGGGCGAGTCTACGGAACTCAAGGACCGTATTCGACGGGCCCGGGAACTTGTTATCCGGCGCCTTGAGACGATGTACGAGCCCGAGCTGTCGGTCCTGGGGCCGGTCGAGCGCCAACAGACGCTCTTGGCGATCGAAGCGCTGATCGATTTCGAGAGCTGGGCTCGCATGCGCGGCATGTTTGGCCAGTCGTTCGAGCAGAGCTGCGATATCTGGGTGAGGGCGATCGACCGTTTATTGCCGCCGACACCGTCGGTTTCTTGACGCTCGGGCCCCTGCAGCGTAGGAAGGCGCCGCTTCGTCGGGAGCGATCCACGATGGCGGCCGTAGCTCAGTTGGTTAGAGCGCCAGATTGTGATTCTGGATGTCGCCGGTTCAATTCCGGTCGGCCGCCCCAATCGCCCCCAGACCATGGTCCCTAGAACACCCTTGCGCGACCTCGCGCACCACGATGAACTCGCGCTTCTGGGCTGTGCGGAAGTGGCAAAGGCCGATGCCTTCGCCATCGCCGGCGGCATTCCGGGCGTTGCGCTGATGGAAACCGCCGGCCGCGCCGTCGCCGGTGCCATCATGCGGCGATGGCCTCGGCGCCCCGTGGCCGTGCTGTGTGGCCCTGGAAACAATGGCGGCGATGGCTTCGTGATTGCACGTCGGCTGCGGGAAGCGGGTTGGCCGGTCCGACTAGGGCTTGCCGGTGCAGTTTCCGACCTGAAGGGTGATGCGGCCTGGGCAGCAGGTACCTGGGGTGGCGCTGTGGAGCCATTGTCGGTCGAACTCCTGAAGGGGGCCCCGCTGGTGGTCGACGCGTTGTTCGGCGCCGGCCTGTCGCGGCCAATTGGCGGCGCGGCGGGCGATGTCATTGACCATCTGAATGAGCACCGCCTGACGGTCATTGCCGTGGATGTTCCAAGCGGCCTCCACGGTGATAGCGGCCAGGTGCTGGGCCGTGCGACCAAAGCCGCATGCACCGTCACCTTTTTCCGCGCCAAGCCCGGCCACTTTTCGGAAGAGGGGTTGAAGCGGTGCGGAGATCTGCATGTGGTCGACATCGGTATTCCGCCAGCAGCCATCGCGACCATCGCGCCGCGGCAATGGCTCAACGGGCCGGTTCTGTGGCGCGAGTTGGTGAAACGAAGCGACCTGGCCGATCACAAATATTCCCGCGGCCATCTGACGATCCTCGCCGGGCCGCAAGCCACCGGGGCCGCTCGTCTCGCCGCGATCGCCGGTCGCCGGGCGGGGGCGGGGCTGGTGACCATCGCCTCGCCACTCACGACCCTTTCGGCCTATCAGGCTGCCGAACCTGGCAACCTTGTCGTCGAAGCCGACGATGCGGGTTCCTTTGCGAGGCTTCTCGACGATCCGCGCCGTAACGCAATCCTGATCGGCCCAGGCTCCGGAGTCGGCGACAGGACGCGGGAATCTGCACAGGCCGTGCTGGCGGCCCGACGTCACCTTGTACTGGACGCCGACGGCATCACGAGCTTCGCGGAAGAGCCGCGGCTTCTTTTCGGGCAGATCGAGGGGCAGGTCTTGCTCACGCCGCATGAAGGTGAGTTCCGCCGCCTGTTCCCCGGCATCGAAAGCGATGGGGGCAAAGTCGCCCGAGTCCGCCAGGCAGCGGCCCTGAGCGGCGCCACGGTCCTCCTGAAGGGGCCGGATACGGTCATCGCTGCACCCGATGGCCGGGCGGTCATCAATGTGCACGCCACAGCAGGCCTCGCCACGGCGGGCTCCGGCGACGTGCTGGCCGGCATTGCCGGCGGGTTGATGGCACAGGGCCTGACCGCATTCGCCGCAGCGGCAGCCGCGGCGTGGCTCCATGGGGACTGTGCCCGCCGTTTTGCACGTCCGGGCCTAATTGCAGAGGATTTACTCAACTTAATTCCAGAAGCGATGCAGTCGGTCGTCAGCGTCAATTGACCGTTTGACGGGCGCGGGCTAAGAGGCGCGCGATTCGGCCTTCGAGGCACGCCCCGATGGCCCTTGTCGTCGATGTGGGCCGATTCGGGCGGGCGTGGTGAAATTGGTAGACACGCGAGATTTAGGTTCTCGTGCCGCAAGGCGTGGGGGTTCAAGTCCCTCCGCCCGCACCAGGAAATGCCAGGAAATGGAAGTGAGACGATGCAAGTGACGGAACTCTCGGCCGAAGGGCTGAAGCGGCAATTCAAGATCGTTGTGCCGGCCGGTGATCTGTCGGCGAAGGTCGACGAGCGGCTGGCCGAGATGGCGCAGACGGCGGCGATGCCGGGCTTCCGCCCGGGCAAGGTGCCGGTCAGCCTGCTGAAGAAGCAATACGGCCAGGCGCTGTTCGGCGAGGCTGTCGAGCAGGCCGTCAATACCAGCACGGCGAAGGCGATCGAAGATCGCGGCCTGCGCCCGGCGCTGCAGCCGCGCGTCGACCTGAAGCAGCTCGAAGAGGGCAAGGACGTCGAATTCGAAGTGGCGATCGAAGTGCTGCCGGAAATCGGCAAGCTCGATTTCTCGGGCATTGAGCTCGAGCGCCTGAAGGCCGCCGTTCCGGACAAGGATATCGACGATGCCCTCGAGCGCATCGCCAAGGCCAACCGCGAACAGAGGCCAGTCGATCCGCCGCGTCCGGCCCAGAAGGGCGATGCGATCAAGCTCGACTTCGTGGGCTCGGTCGACGGCACGGAGTTCCCGGGCGGTGCTGCCACCGACTACACGCTGGAACTGGGATCGGGCTCGTTCATTCCCGGCTTCGAGGATCAGCTCATTGGCGCCGAGGTCGGCAAGTCGGTCGACGTGAAGGTGACTTTCCCGGCCGATTACGGCGCTGCCGAACTCGCCGGCAAGGACGCGGTCTTCAAGTGCACGATCAAGGAGATCCATGAATTCGTCGACAAGCCTGCCGACGACGAGCTCGCGAAGAAGAACAACTTCGAGAACCTCGAGGCCATGCGGAAGGCCGTCGGAGAGCGTATCGGCCAGGACTACACCCAGATCTCGCGTCAGATGGTGAAGCGTCAGCTGCTCGACAAGCTTGCCGACAGCCACAAGTTCCAGGTGCCGGAAGGTCTGATCGAAGGTGAATTCGGCGCGATCTGGCAGCGTATCGAGGAGGCCAAGAAGAATGGCCAGAAGCTCGAAGACGACGAAGAAAAGATGAAGGCGGAGTACCGCGAAATCGCCGAGCGCCGGGTTCGTCTCGGCCTGCTGCTTGCGGATGTCGGTCGCTCCAACAACATCGAAGTGACCCCGGAAGAACTGAACCAGGCCGTGATGCGCGAAGCGATGCGCTATCCCGGCCAGGAGCGTCAGGTCCTGGAGTTCTACGGCAAGAACGCCGAACTGAAGGAGCAGCTCCGCGCGCCGATCTTCGAAGAGAAGACGGTCGATTTCATTCTCGAGCTGGCGAAGGTCACCGAGAAGTCGGTTACGCCGGAGGAACTGCTCAAGGCGGCTCGCGAAGCGGAAGAAGAAGAGCCCGCGGAGAAGGCGGCAAATTGATCCAGAGCCGGCGGCCTTGAACGAGGCCGCCGGCGCTGCCACTTTCAAAGCGACATCATATTCAAGGGGGCCCGCGATGAGTCGCGACCGCGATCCGCTGGAAGTCTACAACAACTACTACGTCCCGATGGTCGTCGAGCAATCGGCGCGCGGTGAGCGCGGCTACGATATCTGGTCGCGTCTGCTCAAGGAGCGGATCATCTTCTTGAATGGTCCGATCGAGGACAACGTGGCGGGGCTGGTCTGCGCCCAGCTGCTTTATCTCGAGGCCGAAAACCCCACCAAGGACATCTCTTTCTACATCAACTCGCCAGGTGGCGTGGTGACGTCGGGGTTGGCGATCTACGACACGATGCAGTACGTGCGTCCCAACATCTCGACCTTGGTGTTTGGCCAGGCCGCGTCGGCCGGCTCGCTGCTGCTGATGGCGGGCGAGAAAGGCAAGCGCTTCTCGCTGCCCAACGCCCGGATCATGATCCACCAGCCCTCCGGCGGTGCGCAGGGCCAGGCGACGGACATCGAAATCCACGCCAAGGAAATCCTCCTGACCCGAGCCCGCCTCAATCAGCTCTATGTTAATCATACCGGCCGGACGATCGAGGAGATCGAAAAGGGGATGGAGCGCGACCGCTTCTTCTCCCCGCCGGAGGCCAAGGAATTCGGTCTGATTGACGAAGTTTTCGACAGGCGGCCGACTCCGACGATCCAGGCGGCTGCTTCCTAAGTGGCCGTTACGACCAATTGTTTCCCTTTTGCACGCCGACACACCATATTTTGATGTTGTCGCGATCTAGGGGGCACGTTTAACATAGCTTTGGTGTGGGCTCGCAGGTCGACGAGCCCCCCAAGCGGAGGTGCGTTAACGACATGCCAGCCGCCAAGTCCGGGGGTGACTCCCGTAACACCCTTTATTGCAGCTTCTGCGGCAAGAGCCAGCATGAGGTCCGGAAGCTTATTGCCGGCCCGACCGTGTTCATCTGCGATGAATGCGTCGAGCTTTGCATGGACATCATCCGGGAAGAGAGCAAAACCACTCTGGTCAAATCCAAGGACGGCGTTCCGTCGCCCAAGGAAATCCGTCAGATCCTCGATGACTATGTAATTGGCCAAGACCAGGCCAAGCGCATTCTCGCCGTTGCAGTGCACAACCATTACAAGCGGTTGAGCCATGGCGGGAAGGCGAACGACGTCGAGATCGCCAAATCGAACATCATGCTCATCGGCCCGACGGGCTGCGGCAAGACCCTGCTGGCCCAGACTTTGGCCCGCATGCTCGATGTGCCGTTCACGATGGCCGATGCCACGACTCTTACCGAAGCTGGTTATGTCGGTGAGGATGTCGAGAACATCATCCTGAAGCTGCTGCAGTCGGCCGACTACAACGTCGAACGGGCACAGCGCGGCATCGTCTACATCGACGAAGTCGACAAGATCAGCCGCAAGTCCGACAACCCGTCGATCACACGCGATGTGTCGGGAGAGGGCGTGCAGCAGGCACTGCTGAAGATCATGGAAGGCACCGTGGCCTCCGTGCCGCCGCAGGGTGGGCGCAAGCATCCTCAGCAAGAGTTCCTACAGGTTGACACGACCAACATCCTGTTCATCTGTGGCGGTGCCTTCTCGGGCCTCGACAAGATCATCTCCATGCGCCGTCAAGGCACGTCGATTGGTTTCGGCGCCGAGGTAAGGGGACCTGAGGATCGTCGTACCGGCGAGGTACTACGCGATCTCGAGCCCGAGGACTTGCTGAAGTACGGCCTGATCCCCGAGTTCGTCGGCCGTCTGCCGGTCGTCGCCACGCTTGAGGACCTCGACGAGAGCGCGCTGATCGAGATCCTGACTCGGCCGAAGAACGCGCTGATCAAGCAGTACCAGCGCCTGTTCGATATGGAGAACGTGAAGCTCAAGTTCTCCGACGATGCCCTGCGTGCGGTCGCCCAGAAGGCGATCCTCCGCAAGACCGGCGCGCGCGGCCTGCGTTCGATCATGGAGACGGTGCTTCTCGACACCATGTACGACCTGCCGTCGCTCGACGGGGTCGAAGAAGTGGTAATCAACCGGGAAGTCATTGAAGGGCGGGCCCAGCCACTGTATGTGCATGGCGAGCGCAATGAAGGCATTGCTGCGGCGCCGGCCTGATTTTTGCTGCGCCGGCGGCGGTCGTCGCCGGCAGTCTCCCCGACGGGGCTTGAACCAAATCCTGTTCGGGCCAATCTCTGCTAGCGAGTGCACGTGTTTGCGTAGCGTTGATCGCCCATCTGGGGGTCGCGTCCGCGGTGCGGGTAGCTCTAACAGCGTACGTTGCGAGGCATCATGAACGCCCCCATTCAAGGAACTGTCTATCCGGTCCTGCCGCTGCGCGACATCGTCGTGTTTCCCGGCATGATCGTTCCGCTCTTTGTCGGTCGCGAGAAGAGCGTCAAGGCCCTCGAAGAGGTCATGAAGGACGACAAGCAGATCCTGCTGATCGCCCAGAAGAATGCCAGCCAGGACGATCCCGGCCCCGACGACATCTATTCGATCGGCACGCTCGGCACCGTGCTGCAGCTTCTGAAGCTGCCGGACGATACCGTGAAGGTGTTGGTCGAGGGCGGCCGCCGCGTTCGCGTCACTGGTTACTCCGAACGCGCCGATTTCTTCGAAGCGCGTGCCGTCGATATGGAAGAGACGCCGGGCGAAACGGCGGAACTCCAGGCCGCTGCACGCACCGTGGTCTCGGAATTCGAGAACTACGTTAAGCTGAACAAGAAGGTGCCGCCGGAAGTCGTCGTCTCGATCAATAAGATCGAGGAACCTACCAAGCTCGCCGACACCATCTCCGCACACTTGGCACTGAAGGTCGCCGAGAAGCAGCAGCTCCTCGAACTCGACTCCGTGTCCAAGCGGTTGGAGCGCATTCTCGGCCTGATGGAAGGCGAGATCGGCGTGCTGCAGGTCGAGAAGAAGATCCGTAATCGTGTGAAGCGTCAGATGGAGAAGACGCAGCGCGAGTACTATCTCAACGAGCAGATGAAGGCGATCCAGAAGGAGCTGGGCGAGACCGAAGACGGTCGCGACGAGGTCTCCGAACTGGAGAAGCGCATCAAGAAGACTCGCCTCAGCAAGGAGGCGCGCGAGAAGGCCAATGCCGAGCTGAAGAAGCTCCGGACCATGAGCCCGATGTCGGCCGAAGCGACGGTGGTGCGCAACTACCTCGACTGGCTGCTGTCGATCCCGTGGCGCAAGCCGACCAAGATCATCAAGGATCTGAAGTACGCCGAGGACATTCTCAACGCCGATCACCACGGCCTCGAGAAGGTGAAGGAGCGCATCCTCGAGTACCTCGCGGTGCAGCAGCGCGTCGACAAGATGAAGGGGCCGATCCTGTGCCTCGTCGGACCGCCGGGCGTCGGCAAGACCTCGCTGGGCAAGTCGATCGCCAAGGCGACGGGTCGTAACTTCGTTCGTATGTCGCTGGGCGGCGTGCGTGACGAGGCCGAGATCCGTGGCCATCGCCGGACCTACATCGGCTCGCTGCCGGGCAAGGTCATCCAGAGCATGAAGAAGGCGAAGTCGTCGAATCCGCTCTTCCTGCTGGACGAGATCGACAAGCTCGGTGCGGATTTCCGCGGTGACCCGTCGTCGGCGCTGCTCGAGGTGCTGGACCCTGAGCAGAATACGTCGTTCAACGACCATTACCTCGAAGTCGATTACGACCTGTCGAACGTGATGTTCATCACCACGGCAAACTCGCTGCGGATGGCACAGCCGCTGATGGACCGCATGGAGATCATCCGGCTGGCCGGCTACACCGAAGACGAGAAGGTCGCGATCTCGCGCAAGCATCTCATCCTCAAGCAGATCGAGGCGAACGGTCTCAAGGAAGGGGAGCTCGAAATCCACGACGACGCGGTGCGCGATCTCGTGCGCTACTACACGCGCGAGGCCGGTGTCCGTAACCTTGAGCGGGAGATTGCCAATCTGGCCCGCAAGGCCACCAAGGAAATCCTCATGAAGGGGACGACCAAGGTGAAGATCGGCCGCAAGAACCTCGACAAGTATGCCGGCGTCCGTCGCTTCCGCTACGGCGAGGCGGAACTCGAGGATCTGGTGGGCATCACGACGGGCCTGGCCTGGACCGAAGTCGGCGGCGAGTTGCTGCAGATCGAGGCCGTGCTGGTTCCGGGCCGTGGTCGTGTCTCCGTGACCGGCAAGCTGGGCGATGTCATGCAGGAGTCGGTGCAGGCGGCCAACGCCTACGTCCGGTCGCGCGCAGCGGCGTTCGGCATCAAGCCGAACATCTTCGAGAAGCGCGACATCCATGTGCACGTGCCGGAAGGTGCGACGCCCAAGGATGGTCCGTCGGCTGGTGTCGGCATGATCACTTCGATCGTTTCGGCGCTCACCGGTGTGGCGGTGCGCAAGGATGTGGCGATGACCGGCGAGATCAGCCTGCGTGGCCGGGTCCTGCCGATCGGCGGTCTGAAGGAAAAGCTGCTGGCGGCGTTGCGTGGCGGTCTCAAGACCGTGCTCATTCCAAAGGAGAACGAGCGCGATCTGCCGGAGATTCCGGACAACGTGAAGAAGGGATTGGAAATCGTGCCGGTTTCGACCGTGGACGAGGTCCTGGCCCGGGCGCTAGTGAAGCCTCTGGTTGCCATCGAATGGCCGAACGACCTGGAGACGGTCGCGGCCAAGCCAGCGGAAGGCAGCGAGGCGATCCGGGCACACTGAACCCGATCCAGCCTGCAAGGAATGGACGAAGCCCCGGAGCGATCCGGGGCTTCGTTGCATTCAGACCTAATCCGTGTGGGTTTAAGCCTGTCAAACCTACAAAATATGGTATTCAACGTTGACGCCGTTTTCCGGCCGCCCTTACACTTGGGGCTGCCGGACTATGCAGGGGCTCCCCGTGAACAAGCACGATTTGATCGCCGCCGTCGCCGCTTCGACCAATCTTTCGAAGACCGATGCCGCCAATGCCATCGATTCCATTCTGACGGTCATCACCAAGTCGTTGAAGAAAAAGGAAAAGGTGTTGCTTGTCGGCTTTGGGACATTCCAGGTGTCCAAGCGCAAGGCGGGCGAGGGGCGTAACCCGCAGACCGGCGAAAAGATCAAGATTCCTGCGGCCATAGTGCCGCGTTTCAAGGCCAGCAAAGCCCTGAAGGATGCGATCAACTAGGGACGTGGCGAGAGCGCGCGTGCTAGAAAAGCAACGGGGGCGATTAGCTCAGTTGGTAGAGCATCTCGTTTACACCGAGGTTGTCGGCGGTTCGAGTCCGTCATCGCCCACCATTTCTCTCCGGCATCACTGACCATTGTTTCGCACGGCGCGGAAAGTATTGAGAAATCTGGCACTTACGCACGACTTCGCGAGTGCGGTATGCTTGACACCCCATAGGGGCTCCTATATCTCTCCGCGCGCCGTTGGGGGCTATTGCGGGCGTAGTTCAGTTGGTTAGAACGCCGGCCTGTCACGCCGGAGGTCGCGGGTTCGAGTCCCGTCGCTCGCGCCAGCCCCAACGCTGGCAGCCCACAAAAACGGGGCGCAAGGGGTGGCGATGGAAGCTCTTCTCACGGAATACCTTCCGATCCTGATCTTCCTTGGCCTCGCTTTTGTCCTGACGTGCGCCATGATCGGTGGGTCGTATCTGATCGCCCGCCAGAACCCGAACTCGGAAAAGCTGTCGCCCTTCGAATGCGGGTTCGCGCCGTTCGACGATGCGCGCGGCCAGTTCGATGTGCGCTTCTATCTCGTCGCCATCCTTTTCATCATCTTCGATCTTGAAGTCGCGTTCCTGTTTCCCTGGGCGGTGGCGCTCGGCGACATCGGTCTGTTCGGCTTCTGGTCGATGATGCTCTTTTTGGCCGTCCTCACTGTTGGTTTCATATACGAGTGGCGGAAGGGAGCTCTGGAATGGGAGTGATTGCTCCGACCAAGCCCAACAGCGCTGCGGAAGCGGCACTGTCACGGGCACTCAACGACGAACTGGCCGATAAGGGCTTCGTCGTTGCCCAGCTCGACAAGCTGATCACCTGGGCACGCACCGGCTCGATGTGGGGTCTGACCTTCGGTCTGGCCTGCTGCGGCGTCGAAATGATCCATTGCTGGATGAGCCGCTACGACCTCGATCGCTTCGGCTTCGCACCGATGCCGAGCCCACGTGCCGCAGACGTCATGATTGTGGCGGGAACGCTGACCAACAAGATGGCGCCGGCTCTGCGCAAGGTCTACGACCAGATGGCCGAGCCGCGTTACGTGATCTCGATGGGCTCGTGCGCCAATGGCGGCGGCTACTACCACTACAGCTACTCCGTCGTGCGCGGCTGCGATCGTATCGTCCCGGTCGACGTCTACGTGCCGGGCTGTCCGCCGACCGCCGAAGCGCTGCTCTACGGCGTCCTGCAGCTTCAGAAGAAGGTCCGCCGCACCGGAACATTGGTGCGTTGATGGCCGATACGCTGACGGAGCTTGGCGAGCACATTGCGCAGGCAACCGCAGGTGCGGTGACGGCCCATCAGGTTCGTCTCGAAGAGCTGATGCTCGAGACGACCGCTGACAAGGTGATCGCGCTCCTGATTTTCCTGCGCGACGATCCCAAGTGCCTCTTCAAGCAGCTCATCGACATCTGTGGTGTCGATTGGCCCGAGCGCGAGAAGCGCTTCGACGTCGTCTACAATCTGCTGAGCCTCAAGAATAACCTGCGCATCCGCGTGAAAGTGGCGACGGACGAGACGACACCGGTGCCGTCGGCCGCCTCGGTCTACAGTTCGGCCGGCTGGTTCGAGCGGGAAACCTACGACCTCTACGGTGTGTGGTTCTCCGATCATCCCGACCTGCGTCGCATCCTGACGGACTACGGTTTCGAGGGCCATCCGCTGCGCAAGGATTTCCCGCTGACGGGCTTCGTCGAGCTGCGCTGGGACGATGTGCAAAAGCGCGTGATCTACGAGCCGGTGAAGCTCACCCAGGAATTCCGCCGTTTCGACTTCCTGAGCCCATGGGAAGGCGGCATCGAGCGGGAGCTGCCGGGTGACGAAAAGGCGACGAAGGCGAGCTGACATGTCCGACGTCGAGATCAAGACCCTCACGATGAACTTCGGGCCGCAGCATCCGGCGGCTCACGGTGTGCTGCGCCTCGTCGTCGAGATGGACGGCGAGATCGTGGAGCGCTGCGATCCGCATATCGGCCTGCTGCATCGCGGCACCGAGAAGCTGATCGAGTACAAGAGCTATCTGCAGGCGGTGCCGTATTTCGACCGGCTCGACTACGTCTCGCCGATGAATCAGGAGCACGCCTACGCGCTCGCCGTCGAGAAGCTCCTGGGCATCCAGGCGCCCGAGCGCGGCCAGTATATCCGCGTGCTGTTCTCCGAGATCACGCGCATCCTGAACCATCTGCTGAACGTCACGACCTTCGCGATGGACGTCGGTGCACTGACGCCGCCGCTCTGGGGCTTCGAGCAGCGCGAGCTGCTGATGGAGTATTACGAGCAGGTCAGCGGTTCGCGCATGCACGCGGCCTATTTCCGGCCGGGCGGCGTCCATCAGGATCTGCCGGCGGGCATGCTTGATTCCATGGAAGGGTGGATCAAGCAGTTCTATCCGTTCCTCAAGGACATCGAATATCTGCTGAACGACAATCGCATCTTCCGTCAGCGCACGGTCGATATCGGCGTGGTGTCGTCTCAGCAGGCGCTCGATTGGGGCTTCTCCGGTCCGCTTATCCGCGCCTCCGGCATCCCATGGGACCTGCGCAAGTCGCAACCCTACGACGTTTACGAGCGCATGGATTTCGACATCCCGCTCGGCAAGACCGGTGATTGCTTCGCGCGTTATCTCGTCCGCATCGAGGAGATGTACCAGAGCGTGCGGATCATGGAGCAGTGCATCGCCGCGCTGCGCACGGTCGGCGGCCCGGTTCGCGTCGATGATCGCAAGATCTCGCCGCCGCGCCGTGGCGAGATGAAGGACTCGATGGAGGCCCTCATCCATCACTTCAAGCTCTACACCGAGGGCTACAAGGTTCCGGCCGGAGAGACCTACACCGCCGTCGAAGCGCCGAAGGGCGAGTTCGGCGTCTACCTGGTGTCTGACGGCACCAACAAACCTTACCGCTGCAAGATCCGCGCTCCGGGTTTCCCGCACTTGCAGGCGCTCGACATGATGACCAAGGGCCACCAGCTCGCCGACATGTCGGCGAACATCGGTTCGCTCGACATCGTGTTCGGCGAGATCGACCGCTAGGAGACGACGAAATGGCGATGATCACCGCCGATCCGAAGGACGTGCCGCAGGTCGCGCACTTCGCCTTTACGCCGGAATACATGGTGAAGGTGCAGGAGCTGATTGCGCACTATCCGCCGGGCCGTCAGGCGAGCGCCGTCATCGGCGTGCTGGACCTGGCGCAGCGCCAGCAGGGTTGGCTGCCGCGCGTGGCTATGAACGAGGTGGCGAGAATCCTCGAAATGGCGCCGATCCGCGTCTACGAGATCGCGACCTTCTATACGATGTTCCAGCTCAAGCCGAAGGGTAAGTACCTCCTGCAGGTCTGCACCACGACGCCGTGCTGGCTCCGTGGCTCGGAAGCCGTGATGAAGGCGTGCCAGCATGCAGCCGACGGCGAGACCTTCAGCGTGCAAGAGGTCGAGTGCCTCGGCGGCTGCGTGAATGCGCCGGTGGTGCAGATCAACGATGATTTCTATGAGGACCTCGACGAGGCCTCGATGAATAAGGTGCTCGACGCGTTCCGCCGCGGCGAGACGCCGAAGCCGGGCCCGCAAGTCGATCGTCAGACCTCGGCGCCGGAAGGCGGCCTCACCACCTTGAAGGGCGAGTAAAACGATGCTCGGCGACAAGGATCGCATCTTTACGAATCTCTACGGCGCCCACGACTGGCGTCTGGCTGGCGCTCGTGCACGCGGCGCCTGGGACAACACCAAAGCGCTGATCGAGCGTGGGCACGACGCCATCATCGACGAGATGAAGAAGTCGGGTCTGCGTGGCCGCGGCGGCGCAGGCTTCCCGACCGGTATGAAGTGGTCCTTCATGCCCAAGGAAGTGAAGGACCGGCCGCATTATCTCGTCGTCAATGCCGACGAGTCCGAGCCCGGTACCTGCAAGGATCGCGACATCATGCGTCACGATCCGCATCTTCTGATCGAAGGTTGCTTGATTGCAGGCTTCGCGATGCGCTCCCATGCCGGCTACATCTACGTGCGCGGCGAGTTCTACAACGAGGCGCAGCATCTCATCGCTGCCATCAAGGAAGCCTACGACGCGGGCCTGCTCGGCAAGAATGCCTGTGGCTCGGGGTGGGATTTCGATCTCTACGTCCATCGTGGCGCCGGCGCCTATATCTGCGGCGAAGAGACCGCGCTTCTCGAGAGCCTCGAAGGCAAGAAGGGCATGCCGCGTCTGAAGCCGCCGTTCCCGGCGGGCGCAGGCCTCTACGGCTGCCCGACGACAGTGAACAACGTCGAGTCGATCGCCGTGGCGCCGACCATCTTGCGTCGCGGCGCGGCGTGGTTCGCTGGCATCGGTCGTCCGAACAACACGGGCACCAAGCTCTTCTGCATCTCCGGGCACGTGAACAAGCCGTGCAACGTCGAAGAGGAAATGGGTATTCCCCTCAAGGAACTCATCGAACGGCATTGCGGCGGCGTGCGGGGCGGCTGGGACAATCTGCTCGCAGTGATTCCAGGTGGCGCGTCGGTGCCGCTGCTGCCGAAGTCGATCTGCGACACTGTCCTGATGGATTTCGATTCGCTGCGCGATCAGAAGTCGGGCCTCGGCACGGCCGCGGTCATCGTCATGGACAAGTCGACGGACGTTGTGAAGGCGATCGCGCGGCTCAGCTATTTCTACAAGCACGAGAGCTGCGGCCAGTGCACGCCGTGCCGTGAAGGCACCGGCTGGATGTGGCGTGTGATGGAACGCATGGTGACAGGCAACGCGCGCCTCGAGGAGATCGACGCGCTGGAGGACGTCACCAAGCAGGTCGAGGGACACACGATCTGCGCGCTGGGCGACGCGGCAGCATGGCCGATTCAGGGCCTGATCCGCCATTTCCGGCCCGAGATGGAGCGCCGCATCCGCGCGCGCACCGAAAAACTGGCGGCCGAGTAGGCGGGCGGGGAGTAGGTAATGCCCAAGGTAAAGATCGACGGCGTCGAGATCGAGGTGCCAGCCGGCATCACGGTCCTGCAGGCCTGCGAACTGGCAGGCGTTGAAATTCCGCGCTTCTGCTACCACGAGCGGCTGTCGATCGCCGGCAACTGCCGCATGTGCCTGGTCGAGGTTAAGCCCGGCCCGCCGAAGCCGCAGGCAAGCTGCGCGCTGCCTGTCGCCGACAAGCAGGAGATCTTTACCAAGACGCCGGTCGTGCAGAAGGCGCGCAACGGCGTGATGGAATTCCTGCTGATCAACCATCCGCTCGATTGCCCGATTTGCGATCAAGGCGGCGAGTGCGATCTGCAGGATCAGGCGATGGCCTACGGCTTCGACCGCAGCCGCTATCACGAAAACAAGCGGGCGGTGCCGGACAAGGAACTGGGCCCGCTGGTCAAGACGTCGATGAACCGCTGCATCCATTGCACGCGCTGCATCCGCTTCGCGACCGAAGTCGCGGGTGTCGAAGAGCTGGGTGCGACCGGCCGCGGCGAGAGCATGGAAGTGACGACTTACGTCGAGCACGCGCTGTCGACCGAACTTGCCGGCAATCTGGTCGATCTTTGCCCGGTGGGCGCGCTGACCTCCAAGCCTTACGCCTTCGAGGCGCGGTCGTGGGAACTGACCAAGACCGAATCGATCGACGTGCTGGACGGGCTCGGCGCCAACATCCGCGTCGATACGCGCGGCGCGCAAGTGATGCGCGTGCTGCCGCGGTTGAACGACGACGTGAACGAGGAGTGGATCTCCGATAAGACCCGGCACGCAATCGACGGCCTGCGCCACCAGCGGCTCGACCGTCCTTATGTGCGCAAGGGCGGCAAGCTGGTCGAAGCGACGTGGGACGAGGCGTTCGGGGCGATCACGGCCAAGCTCAAGGGCATGGACGGCGCCAAGATCGCGGCCATTGCTGGTGACCAGTGCGATGCCGAATCCATGGTGGCGCTCAAGGACCTGATGACGGCCCTTGGCTCGCCCAACATCGATTGCCGCCAGGATGGCGCCAAGCTCGACGGTCCACGCGGCAGCTACATCTTTAATGCGGGCGTGCACGGCATCGACTCCGCAGATGCGATCCTCCTGATCGGCAGTAATCCGCGCACCGAATCGCCGGTCCTGAATGCGCGCATCCGCAAGCGTTACCTGCATGGCCGTTGTGCGATCGGTAGCATTGGTCCGGTTGCCGACCTCACTTATCCGGTTGAGCGCCTCGGCGCCGGCCCAGCGACTCTGCGCGAACTGCTCGACGGCAAGCTCGGCTTCTTCGAGAAGCTGAAGGCCGCCAAGAATCCGCTGATCATCGTCGGCATGGGGGCAGTTGCGCGTGAAGACGGCGCGGCTGTGCTGGCCATGGCGCGCGAGCTGGCCGAGAAGCTGAATGCCGTTCGCGAGGACTGGAACGGCTTTGCCGTCCTGCACACGACGGCGGCGCGCGTCGGCGGCCTCGATCTCGGCCTGGTGCCGGGCGAGGGTGGCCGCGACGTCGCAGGTATTCTGGCAGGTTGCGAGAAGGGCGAAATCGGCGCCGTGTATCTGCTGGCCGCCGACGAGATCGACACCAAGCGGCTCGGCAAGGCGTTCGTCATTTATCAGGGCCATCATGGCGACGCCGGTGCACACCGCGCCGACGTGATCCTTCCCGGAGCGGCCTATACCGAGAAGCCCGGCACCTACGTAAACACCGAGGGCCGCGTTCAGCTCGGCCGTCGTGCGGGGTATCCGCCGGGCGATGCCCGCGAAGATTGGGCGATCCTGCGCGCGCTCTCCGAGCGGCTGGGCAAGACGCTTTCTTACGACACGCTGGCGCAGGTGCGGTCGCGCCTCGTTTCGGTCAACAAGGCCTTTGCCGCCATCGACCAGCAAGCGCCGGGCGCCTGGGGTGCCTTCGGCAAGGCCGGGGCTGCAAGTGATGCGCCGTTCGTCTCGGCCGTTGCCAACTTCTACATGACCTGCCCGATCAGCCGCGCCTCGCGGACGATGGCGGATTGCATGGCTTCACGCGCGCATCTCATGGCGGCGGAGTAGGGTATGTACGCCGACTTGATTCAATTCTTCACGACCAACTGGCTCGGCCAGGCGCTCGTCATTCTCGCCCAGTGCCTCGCGGTCACGGTGCCGCTGTTGGTTTCCGTGGCGTACATGACCTACGTCGACCGCAAGGTCTGGGCGTCGATCCAGCTTCGTCGTGGTCCTAACGTGGTCGGGCCGTTCGGCCTCCTGCAGCCTTTTGCCGACGGCCTCAAGCTCGTGCTGAAGGAGACCATCGTTCCGTCGAGCGCCAACGGCATTCTGTTCATCGTGGCGCCGATGATCACCTTCATGACCGCGCTGGTCGCCTGGGCGGTCGTGCCGTTCGACGACGGCTGGGTCATTGCCGACATCAACGTCGGTATCCTCTATCTCTTCGCCATCTCCTCGCTCGGCGTCTACGGCATCATCATTGCCGGCTGGGCCTCGAACTCAAAATACGCCTTCCTCGGCGCCCTGCGCTCGGCGGCGCAGATGGTTTCCTACGAAGTCTCGATTGGCTTCGTGCTGGTCACCGTCATGCTCTGTGTCGGCTCGCTGAACCTCTCCAAGGTGGTGCTGGCCCAGTCCGGCTGGTTCTGGAGCTGGTTCTGGCTGCCGTTGCTGCCGATGTTCGTGATCTTCTTCGTGTCGGCGTTGGCCGAGACGAACCGCACGCCGTTCGATCTGCCGATGTCGGAAGCCGAGCTGGTGGCGGGTTTTCATACCGAATACTCGGCCATGACGTTCGGCCTGTTCTTCCTCGGCGAATACGCCAACATGATCCTGCTCTCGGCAATGGGAGCAGTACTGTTCCTCGGCGGCTGGATGTCGCCAGTGCCGTACGCACCCTTCACCCTGGTGCCGGGCGTCGTGTGGTTTGCTCTCAAGATCGCGTTCCTGCTGTTCGTCTTCAGCTGGACCAAGGGAACGCTGCCCCGTTACCGTTACGACCAGCTCATGCGACTGGGCTGGAAGGTCTTCCTGCCCGTTTCGCTTGGCTGGCTCGTGCTCACCGCCGCTGTTCTGCAGTTCGGCGGCTGGGTTCCGAAGCTTTAGGGAGTCGCACGATGGCCTCTCTCGACCGTACCGCCCGCGCTTTCCTGCTCTCCGAGCTGGTGGCCGGCTTCGCGCTCACCTTGAAGTACATGTTCAAGCCCAAGGTGACGGTGAACTATCCCTACGAAAAGGGACCGCTCAGCCCGCGCTTCCGTGGCGAGCATGCCCTGCGCCGATATCCGAATGGCGAAGAACGCTGCATCGCGTGCAAGCTTTGCGAGGCGATCTGCCCGGCACAGGCGATTACCATCGAGGCCGAGCCGCGCGACGACGGCAGCCGCCGGACGACCCGTTACGACATCGACATGACCAAGTGCATCTACTGCGGCTTCTGCCAGGAAGCCTGTCCGGTCGATGCCATCGTCGAAGGTCCGAATTTCGAGTTCTCGACCGAGAGCCGCGAGGAGCTGATGTACAACAAGGACAAGCTGCTCGCGAATGGCGACCGCTGGGAGAGCCTGATTGCGGCCAATCTCCAGTCCGACGCAGCGTATCGCTGAGCCGGGGCGGGGGAGAGACAGAACATGATACTTCAGGCTCTGGCCTTCTATGTCTTCGCAGCCGTGACGGTCGCGTCCGCTGCCATGGTCGTGGTGTCGCGCAACCCGGTTTATTCGGTGTTGTTCCTGATCCTGGCCTTCTTCAACGCCGCGGCGTTGTTCGTCCTGATCGGGGCCGAGTTCATCGCGATGATCCTGGTCATCGTCTATGTCGGCGCGGTCGCCGTGCTCTTCCTGTTCGTCGTGATGATGCTCGACATCAACCTCACCGAGATGCGTGAGGGCTTCTTGAAGTACCTGCCCGTGGGTGCCGCAATCGGCGTGGTGCTGCTGGCGGAAATCTTGCTGGGGCTGGGCGTGCTCGGTGGCGGTTCAGTGACGATCGCCGGCCTCGACAAGGCGGGGCCCCAAGTGATGGCGATAGACAATACTCGTGCCATCGGTCGTGTTCTCTACACGCAGTATTTCTACCTCTTCCAGGTCGCAGGAATCGTGCTGCTGGTCGCCATGATCGGCGCCATCGTGCTCACCCTGCGCAGCCGGCCGGGCGTCCGCCGCCAGAAGATCAGCGACCAGCTCTACCGGCCGAAGGATCAGACGATCACGACCGTCAAAGTGCCGACGCGAGGAGGCGTGTGATGACGATCGGTCTCGGCCATTACCTCGCCGTCGCCTCGGTGCTTTTTACCCTCGGCATTCTGGGCATCTTCCTGAACCGCAAGAACGTCATCGTCATCCTGATGTGCGTCGAGCTGATGCTGCTCGCCGTGAACATCAACCTCGTGGCGTTCTCTGTCTTCCAGGGTAACGTGGTCGGCCAGGTCTTCGCCATGCTGGTGCTGACAGTGGCCGCCGCGGAGGCAGCCATCGGGCTTGCCATCCTGGTGGTCTATTTCCGAAACCGCGGGACGATCGCGGTCGAAGACATCAATGCGATGAAGGGCTAGGGGCGCGTACGCATCATGGATCTCGCCATCAAGCTCATCGTCTTCCTGCCGCTGGTTGCGGCAGCGATTGCGGGCCTGTTCTGCCGGGTGATCGGTGATCGCCCCGCCCAGATCGTCACCTGCGCCGCGCTCCTGATCGCAGCGGCGCTCTCGATTTTCGTGTTCATCCGCATCGGCTTCGGTCCGGCGGACGGCAAGCTCTTCGTGGTGAAGCTGTTCTCCTGGATCGATTCAGGTACGCTCGACATCGCCTGGGCGCTGCGCGTCGATACGCTGACGGCCGTCATGCTGATCGTGGTCACCGGCGTGTCGTCGATGGTTCACGTCTACTCCATTGGCTACATGGAGGAAGATCCCAGCATTCCGCGCTTCATGGCGTATCTCAGCCTGTTCACCTTCTTCATGCTGATGCTGGTGACGGCGGATAACCTCGTGCAGCTTTTCTTCGGCTGGGAAGGGGTGGGTCTCGCCTCGTACCTGCTGATCGGCTTCTGGTACGACAAGCCGTCGGCCAATGCCGCGGCCATGAAGGCCTTCATCGTGAACCGCGTCGGCGACTTCGGCTTCGCGCTGGGCATCTTCGCCGTCTGGATGCTGTCGGGCTCCGTGGGCTTCGAGGAAATCTTCGGCAAGGCGCCGCAGATGGCCCAGATGCGCATCCAGTTCCTCGGCATGGACCTGCCGGCGCTGGAGACGGCCTGCCTGCTGCTGTTCGTCGGCGCCATGGGCAAGTCGGCCCAGCTCGGCCTGCACACCTGGCTGCCGGACGCCATGGAAGGCCCGACCCCAGTTTCGGCGCTGATCCACGCGGCCACGATGGTGACCGCCGGCGTGTTCATGGTCTGCCGTCTGTCGCCGCTGTTTGAGCTGGCACCCATCGCCCTGATGGTCGTGACCATCATTGGCGCCGCGACGGCTTTCTTCGCCGCCACGGTCGGCCTCACGCAGTTCGACATCAAGCGGGTGGTCGCCTATTCGACCTGCAGCCAGCTCGGCTACATGTTCTTCGCCTGCGGCGTCGGCGCCTACTCGGCGGCGATGTTCCACCTGATGACCCACGCCTTCTTCAAGGCGCTGCTGTTCCTGGGCTCGGGCTCGGTGATCCACTGCCTGCATCACGAGCAGGACATGCGCCAGATGGGCGGCGTTAAGGAGAAAGCGCCACAGACCTTCATCCTGATGTGGGTCGGCACGCTGGCGCTCTCCGGCATCGGCATACCGTTCCTGCTGGGTAACGGCCTGGGCTTCGCGGGCTTCTACTCCAAGGACATCATGCTGGAGTCGGCCTACGGCGTGCACACGACTGTCGGCCTGATCGCCTTCTGGCTGGGCGTGATTGCGGCCTTCATGACGGCCTTCTACTCGACCCGTCTGATGTTCATGACTTTCTACGGCAAGTACCGCGGTGACCATCACACTTGGGATCACGCCCACGAATCGCCGATGGTCATGATGATCCCGCTCTATGTGCTGGGCATCGGTGCTGCGTTCTCGGGTCTGATCGCCTACGACTGGTTTGTCGGCCACGACTGGCAGGCCTTCTGGGGCAATGCCATTGCCGTGAAGTCGACCGAGGAGGTGCTGCACCATGCGCACTCGGTACCGCTCTGGGTGAAGTTGCTGCCGCTGGTGATGGCCGTGTCCGGCATCCTGCTCAGCTACTACTTCTACGTGGTGAAGACCGACCTGCCGGCACGCACCGTGAAGACCTTCCCGGGCCTGCATGCGCTGTTCTTCAACAAGTGGTACTTCGACGAGATCTACGACGCCGTCTTCGTGAAACCGGCATTGGCGATCGGTCGGTTCTTCTGGAAGAAAGGCGACGGCGCGACCATCGACGGACTCGGGCCGGACAACATCGCCGCCCGTGCGCAGGACATGGCAGGCGTCCTGATGCGCTTCCAGAGTGGCTATCTCTATCACTACGCGTTCGTGATGCTGGTCGGCGTCGCCGGTCTCATCACCTATTTCATGCTGTCGGCGAGGTAAGGCCCGATGTCGAGTTGGCCCATCCTCTCCCTGGTCACGTTCCTGCCGCTGGTGGGGGCGCTGTTCTGCCTGGTCGTCAACGGCCCCAAGGAAGCCGTCGACCGGAATTGCCGCAGCGTGGCGCTGCTGACCTCGCTGGTCACCTTCCTGATCTCGATCCTGCTCTGGGTGCGCTTCGATCCGACCAAGGCCGGCTTCCAGTTCGAAGAGAATCTCGCCTGGGTGCCGGCACTCAACATCGGCTACCACGTCGGCATCGACGGCATCTCGCTGTTCTTCGTGCTGTTGGCGACGTTGCTGACGCCGATCTGCATCCTGGCGAGCTGGGAGTCGGTGCAGGTCCGCGTCAAGGAATACATGGTAGCGTTCCTCGTGCTCGAGACCTTCATGGTCGGCATGTTCTGCGCGCTCGACCTGGCGCTGTTCTACATCTTCTTCGAAGGCGTCCTGATCCCGATGTTCCTGATCATCGGCGTCTGGGGCGGACCGCGCCGCGTCTACGCGAGCTTCAAGTTCTTCCTCTACACGTTCCTCGGCTCGGTGCTGATGCTGCTCGCCATGATGGCCATGTACTGGCAGGCGGGCACGACCGACATCCCGACCCTGATGACGACCAAGTTCCCGTCCGACATGCAATTCTGGCTGTGGCTGGCGTTCTTCGCTTCGTTCGCGGTCAAGATGCCGATGTGGCCGGTGCACACCTGGCTGCCCGACGCGCACGTCGAGGCGCCGACCGCGGGCTCGGTCATCCTGGCCGGCATCCTGCTGAAGATGGGCGGCTACGGCTTCCTGCGCTTCTCGCTGCCGATGTTCCCGGAGGCGAGCGCAACCTTCGCGCCGATGGTGTTCACGCTCTCCGTCATCGCCATCGTCGCGACTTCGCTGATCGCTCTTGTGCAGCAGGACATGAAGAAGCTCATCGCCTATTCGTCCGTCGCCCACATGGGCTTCGTCACGATGGGCATCTTCACGTTCACGCAGCAGGGTCTGGACGGCGCCATTTTCCAGATGCTGTCGCACGGCCTGATCTCGTCGGCGCTCTTCCTGTGCGTGGGCGTCGTCTATGACCGCCTGCACACGCGCGAGATCTCGGCCTACGGCGGCCTCGTCGAGCGGATGCCGATCTACGCCGTCATCTTCATGGTCTTCACAATGGGCAACGTCGGCCTGCCGGGCACCTCCGGCTTCGTCGGCGAGTTCCTGACGCTGCTCGCCTCGTTCAAAGTCAACACCTACGTCGCGGTCGCCGCCACGTCGGGTGTGATCTTCTCGGCCTGCTACGCGCTCTATCTCTACCGGCGCGTTGTGTTCGGGGTGCTGGAAAAGCCCTCGCTCAAGGCCATGGCGGATGTCACCCCGCGAGAGATCGCAATCCTCGCCCCGCTCGTCGTGCTCACAATTCTGTTCGGGATCTATCCCGCGCCCATTCTCGACGTCACCGCGGTGTCGGTCAAAGCGCTCGTGACCTCGCTTGAGGCCGCAGGCCACGCCGCCGCAGCCGTCGCACCATAGGATCGCTGAGATGCCCGCCGATATGCTCAACTTTGCCGCCGCCTACCCCGAGATGATCCTCGCCGCGGGTGCGATTGCGCTTCTCATGATCGGTGCGTTCGGCGGCACGCAAGGCAACAGCGACCGCGCCGGATGGCTCGCGATCCTCGCCCTGGCGGCGACGGGCGTTGCCGTCGCGATGCAGACGGGCACAGAACGCGCCTTCAACGACGCATTCATTTCCGACAACTTCGCGCGCTTCGTGAAGCTGCTCGTGCTGTCCGGCTCGGCGGTCGCGATCCTGCTCTCGATGGACGACCTGCGCCGCGCCAAGGCCGACCGCTTCGAGATCCCGGTGCTCATCCTGCTCGCCACCGTCGGCATGATGATGATGATTTCGGCCAACGATCTGTTGGCCCTCTACCTCGGCCTCGAGCTGCAGAGCCTTGCGCTCTATGTGCTCGCCGCCGCCCGCCGCGACGACGTCCGCTCGAGCGAAGCCGGCATGAAGTACTTTGTGCT
>CALROF020000042.1:0-34450 GCA_943369775.1 Reyranella massiliensis 521 | reverse complement strand
AGGGCGCACCGTTCCTGCTGGGACTGGTGCTGGGACCGCAGATGGAAGAGTATTTCCGTCGTGCCATGCTGCTGTCGCGTGGCGATCCGATGGTCTTCCTCGAACGTCCGATCAGCCTTGGCCTGCTCATCACCACGGCCCTGCTGCTGGTCCTGATGGCCTTGCCCAGCTTCAAGAAAGCGCGCGAGGAGGCCTTCCAGGAAGAGAGTTGATCTCTCTTCCTTAAACGGGAGTAGCAGATGTCCGACCTGCCCAAGCGAGTGTCGATCGACGAGGAAGGCCCTCGCGAGGGCTTTCAGTCGGAGAAGAAGGCGATCCCGGTCGCCGACAAGGTCCGCCTCATCGAGGCGCTGGCGGACGCAGGCCTCAAACGCATCGCCTGCGTCTCCTACGTCAATCCCAAGCGCGTACCGACCATGGCCGACGCCGAAGAGGTGGCGACGGCGATCCGGCAAAAGCCCGGCGTGCAGTATGCAGCCCTGTGGTTGAACCAGCAGGGCCTGGAACGGGCTCTGCGGGGCCCGCTCCACGTCGATGGCGGCGTCAGGGTCACGGCCTCTGACACCTTCTCTCTAAAGAACATCGGCAAGTCCGTACCCGACGCGATGGTCGAGCAGCGCATGTCGCTCAAGACCTTCAAGGATCGCGGCATGCCCGTCGAATGGGGCATCATCCTCGGCGCCTTCGGTTGCAATTATGAAGGCGAGCTTTCGAGCGACCTGATCCTGCGGCGCGTCCAACTCGCGCTCGACGAAGCCGAACTGGCGGGCTTCACGCTCAAAGGCATCAAGCTCACCGACGCCATGGGGTGGGCAACGCCCCAGTCGGTCGAGCGCCTGATCGGCGCCATCCGCAGCAAGTGGCCGGAGCTCGAGATCGCCCTCCACCTCCACGATACGCGCGGCACCGGCATGGCGGCGGCCTATGCGGGCCTCCGCCTCGGCGTCACCAAGTTCGACGCCTCGATCGCCGGCCTGGGCGGCTGCCCGTTCGCGGCGACCGACGGCGCGGTCGGCAATATCTGCACCGAGGACTTCGCCTACATGTGCGAGGAGATGGGCGTCGATACCGGCCTCGACGTCGAGAAGTTGATCGAGGTCGCCAAGATCGCCGAGGACGTCGTTGGCCGTCCCCTGCCCGGTCACGTCATGCGCGGCGGGACGCTCAAGGCCGCCAAGGCGCGCGGCCGCCAGCGAGCCGCCGCGTGACCACCCGCGCGGACGGCGCAACCGTCCCCGACTCGACCTATGTCGACGTCGCAGACGTGCCGTGGCAGCCGACGCGTTTCCCGGGCATCGACTCCAAGGTTCTCATGGAGAACAAGGAGACCGGCCTGTCGACGGTGCTGATGCGCTGGGCGCCCGGCACGCGTCTTCCCAAGCACGAGCATGTCGCCATCGAGCAGACCTTCGTCCTCGAAGGCTCTTTTGCTGATCACGCCGGTGTCTGCCGCGCCGGCAACTACGTCTGGCGTCGCGCCGGCAGCCGTCACGATGCCTGGACTGACGAAGGCTGCCTCATGCTGGCGGTCTTCCTGAAGCCCAACACCTTCTTGGATTGAACACCTCCCCCCGAGTTGGCAACATGCTCGGGTGATCGACGCCGGAAACAAGGCGCGACACAGGGAGGACAATCATGAACCGACGCACCGTCGTTGCGGGCGCCGTCTTGGCGCTGTTCGTCTCCAGTCCAGCGTCCAGTCAAGCGTTGCCCAAAGAGATGTCCTGGACGGCCTACGATACAGGCTCCTCGGGCTTCAACATTGCCGTCGCCATCGGCCAGCAATTCAAACAGAAATTGGGCACCGACGTCCGCGTCCTGCCCTCGGGCAACGACACCGGCCGCCTCGCGCCGATCAAGGCCAACCGCGCCGTTGTCTCGCAGATGGGCATCGGCACCTACTTCGCACAGGAAGGTGTCTTCGAGTTCGGCGCCAAAAGCTGGGGTCCGCAAGCCAGCCGCTTATTGATGGCCGCCACGGCCTGCAATGGCCTCAGCCTCGCCGTCGCCAAAGATATCGGCGCAAAGGAAGTGAAGGATCTCAAGGGCAAACGGCTCGGCGTCGTGGTCGGTTCGCCGGCCCTGACGCAGGGGGCCATCGCCCTGCTCGCCTTCGGCAACCTCACCGAGAAGGACGTCACGCTCGTCCAGTTTTCGTCCAACAACGCGATGTGGAAAGGCTTCATCAATAACGAGACCGATATCGTCCTCTCGTCGACGATCTCCGGTCAGTCGAAGGAGGCCGATTCCTCGCCACGCGGAGTGATCTTCCCGGCCATGCCGGCCGACGACACGGCGGGCTGGGCACGCGTTCACAAGAAGGCGCCCTATTTCGTCGCTCACAAGGCGACATGCGGCGTTGGCGGTCCGTCGCCGCAGACGCCGGTCACCATGGCAAGCTATGCCTATCCGATCTTCATGACCTACGCCGATCGCCCAGCCGACACGATCTACGCCATCACCAAGGCGATGATCGACACCTACGACGATTACAAGGCCGGCGCGCCCGGTGCCGAGGGCATGGCGCTTTCGCTGCAGAACCTGACCTGGGTCGTGCCTTACCACGACGGCACCATCCGCGCCTTCAAGGAGAAGGGCGTCTGGACCGACGCTGCCCAGAAGCACAACGACGGTCTGGTGAAGCGTCAGCAGGTCATGATGGATGCCTGGAAAGCCTATTCGGCCAACAGCCCATCCGATGACAAGGCCTTCCTTGAAGGCTGGATGAAGGCTCGCGCTGCGGCCCTTCAGAAAGCCGGGATGGATGTGATTTTCGATCAGTAGCAGTCGGGGAGCAAAGGCGATGGCGTACGGGTTGCGTGGCGCTGCCGTCGCGACGGCAGTGGCCATGGCGTGTATCGGCAGTGCAGCGGCGCAGGACGTCAAGCTCCCCGGAACACTAACGGTGACGGCCTACGAGACCGGCTCCAACGCCTTCAATCAGGCGGTCGCGGTCGGCCAGATGCTCAAGAACAAGTACGACACCGACCTGCGCGTACTGCCGGCCGGTAACGACGTCGCCCGCCTCGGGCGCGTCGACGGCCTCGAAGCCAAGCGCCAGAACCAGAAGTGGATCGTGCCCTATCATGCGGGTGCCGTGCGGGCCCTGAAGGAAGTCGGCGTCTGGACCGACGAGAGCCAAAGGAACAACGACACGCCGATCGCCCGCCAGAAGGTCCTGACCGAAGCCTGGGCTGCCTATCTCAAGACCAACCCGCCCGACGACAAGGATGCCTTCCGCAAGGGTTGGATGGAGGTACGCCGGACAGCGCTCACCAAGGCCGGCCAACCCGTAGGCTTCGACGAATAGGGAAAGCACTTCATGACCGATCAGGCGACGCGGGTCGTTTTCGACGACCCGCATCAAGCGGCCCCGACCGAAGCCGAGACGATGCGGGTCCGCCCCCTGGTCGGCGTATGGCGATGGGCCCTGGTCGTCCTGACGGCGATTACGATCTTCCTCTGCATCAACCAACAGTTCGCATTGCGCTTCTTCGTGGGCTTCACGCCACTCAACACGGAGTATTTCTACCTTCTGATCCTCTGCATGCTGCCCTTCACCTTCGTGATCTTCCCGGGCAGCTCCAAGACCTCACTCAATCGCGTCGCCTGGTACGACGTCGTGCTGTTCTTGGGCACAGCGGCGGCATCGTTCTACCTGATGCTGAACGTCCGTAAGGCAGCCGAACTCGGTTGGGAGTTCGGCGACCCGCCACAGTCGATCATCTGGACCGGCTTCTTCATGTGGGCGGTGCTGATGGAAGCTCTGCGCCGCACCGGCGGTTGGGGCCTGCTGCTGAGTGTCTTCCCGTTCACCGCCTATCCGATGTTTGCGGGGGCATGGTGGCTGGGGCCACTCAAAGGTAACCAGTCGACGCTCGACCAGACCACCGCCTATCACATGCTATCGACCGAAAGCCTGCTCGGGATTCCCGTTCAGGCCTTCGCCGACACCGTGATCGGCTTCTTGGTGTTCGGCACTGCGCTCATGGTGACCGGCGCCGGCAAGTTCTTCATCAATCTGTCTTTCGCCCTTTGCGGCACTCTGCGCGGAGGCGCCGCCAAAGTATGCATCGTGGCGTCAGGCTTGCTCGGCATGATGTCGGGAAGCATCGTCAGCAACGTCCTGACGGCCGGCACCATGACCATCCCCACGATGAAGCGCACAGGCTTCACGTCGAGCTATGCCGGCGCCATCGAAGCGTGCGCCTCGACCGGTGCCGTGTTGTCCCCGCCGCTGCTGGGCGCCACTGCTTTCGTCATGGCCCAGTTCATGGGAACCACCTACGCCGAAGTCGCGTTGGCGGCGGTCATTCCGACTGCGCTGTTCTATATCGGCCTCTATTTCCAGGTCGATTCGTACGCGGCGCGGCGCGGCCTCAAGGGCCTGGACAAGAGCGAGCTTCCCAATGCGTGGGATGCGATCAAGGAAGGTTGGTACTACGTCTTCGTCGTCGGCCTGCTGATCGTCATGCTGCTTTACTTCAAGCGCGAAAGCCACGCACCGTTCTACGCCACCGCACTCCTTCTGGTGCTGAACCAGTGGACCCAACCAGGCAAATGGCGGATCGCCAACACCATCAATCTGATTTTGGCCGTGGCCGCGACGGTCGTATTCGCGATGATGGGCGAGCACTACGCCAAGGCGCTCGCCGCCACGCCGGAAGCCGCCATCGACGCCTGGCTCAACGCCGTTCTCCTGCCGTTGCTCGGCGGCATGATGGTGCTGGTGGTACTCAACGAAATCTGGGGGGAGAAGTGCTGGGGCTTCAGCCGGTACGTTACCTTCCTGGAGGTAAACGGCCGGACATTCGTCGAACTGATCGGCATTCTGGCGGGCTGCGGCCTCCTGATTGGCGCCTTCTCGCTCACCGGTGTCATCGCTTCGCTGGCCAACGACCTTCTGAGTCTGGCCGGCAACAACGCGCTACTGCTGCTGGTGATGTGCGCGATCACCAGCATGATCCTCGGGCTGGGGCTCACGACCACCGCCTGCTACATCTTCCTCGCCATCCTGGTCGGGCCGGCATTGGAGAAGCTCGGCCTCAACAAGATGGCCGTGCACATGTTCATCTTCTACTGGGGCATGCTGTCGTCGATCACGCCGCCGGTCGCCATCGCCTCCTTCGCCGCCGCCGGCATCGCTGGCGCGCCGGCCATGAAGACGGCTTGGGAATCGATGTGGGTGGGAAGCATCATCTACTTCATCCCCTTCTTCTTCGTGCTCAATCCTGCGCTCGTCCTGCAGGGCGCGGCTCCGGGCGATCCCATTCCGTGGCTCGAGGCGGGCTACCTGACGATCACCGCCGGTATCGGCATCGTGTTCATCTGCGGTGGCATCCAGGGCTACCAGGCCGGCGTCGGCGATCTGCGGGGAACAGGCCCGCTCGAATGGCCCCTGCGTGTGCTCTTCATCATCGGTGGCCTGGTCCTCGCCACGCCCGGTGGCGGAATCATGCCCCTCAGCATTGCACAGATGGAGCTGCTCGCAGCCGCCTTGCTCGTTCCCACAGTGCTGCTGGCTCTGCTAATGGTCCGTCGCAACCGGCCGACAGGAGACGCGGCCGCAGGGTAACCAAGCGCGGAGGCAGAGACATATCATGGCTGGGGTTCTGGAAGGCATTCGCGTACTTGATTTCGGCCGCTACATCGCAGGTCCGTTCTGCGGCACGATGCTGGGAGACCTCGGCGCCGAAGTAATCCGCATCGAGAAACTCGAAGGCAGCGAGGATCGCTGGGTGACTCCGGTGGTCGAGGGCGGCGAAGGCGCCATGTTCCTCCAGATGGGGCGCAACAAGCTCGGCCTCACGCTCAATCCCATGAAGCCCGAGGGCCGAGAGATCGTGAAGAAGCTGGTCGCCGTTTCCGACGTGGTGATCGCCAACCTGCCCTACGAAGACCTGCAGAAGATGGGCATCGACTACGAGACCCTCTCTGCCCTCAACCCGAAGATCATCCTTGCCACGACCTCGACCTTCGGCTCGGAAGGCCCCTACGCCACGCGTGTCGGCTTCGACACGATCGGCCAGGCGATGTCGGGAGCCATGTACCTCTCCGGCGACGGTCAGGTGCCGACCCGCGTCAACGCCCCCGTCATCGATTTCGGCACGGCGCTGCTCAACACCGTGGGCGTGCTCGCGGCGCTGCTGGATCGCGCCAAGAGCGGCAAGGGCCAGAAGGTCGAGACGGCGCTTCTGCGGACCGCGATCAACATCACCAACAGCCATCTGATCGAGCAGGCGATGCTCAACCTCAATCGCATCGCCACCCTCAACCGCGGCTTCACCGCTGGCCCGTCCGACACCTTTAAGTGCAAGGACGGCTGGATCTACGCCATGACGATCGGCCAGCCGTTGTTCGTGCGCTGGTGCAAACTGATGGGCGACGAGAAGCTCGCCAACGATCCGCGCTTCAAGGACGATCTGGCACGCGGCGACAATGGCGAGGCTCTGTCGGACATCATGCAGAAGTGGTGCGACACCCGCACGGTCGCCGAGGCGCTCGCAGCCCTCGAAGCCAGCCGCATTCCTGCCGGGCCCGTCTACTCACCGCAGCAGGCGTTGGACGACAAGCACGTGCAGGAAGCGAAGTTCATGCACTCGATGGAGTTTCCCGGCGCGGCCAAGCCGGTGCCCGTGCTGCAGGAGCCGGTCAAGCTCTCGCGCACGCCGCTTAGCATCCGCCGCCGCGCGCCCAAGCTCGGCGAGCACACGGACCAGATCCTGCAGGAGCTGGGCTACGCCGCCGACGCCATTGCGAAGCTCAGAGCGGATCGGGTGGTCTGAAGTTCGCCGCCCACTCAAGGTGATCCGGCCGGCCTTTCGGGACGTATATTCCCGAAAGGAGTCCGGCAATGCGTCGTTTCTGGATCGCCCTTATGCTGACTTTGACAGGTGCTGCAAGCGCTGCAGCATCAGGACCACTGCCTTACGGCCCGTCCCTCTCCTTCATCGCCTATCGCAATGGCGAAGCGATTGGTCGCCACACGGTCACCTTCGAGCGCGAGGGCGGACAACTCAAGGTTACGACCTCGATAGACCTGGCCGTGAAGTTCGTCGGCTTCACGGCCTACCGCTACACGCATCGGGCGCAGGAAGTCTGGTCGGGCGATTCACTCGTGTCGCTGGTCAGCCAGACCGACGACAACGGCACGAAGCACAGTGTGAAGGCGGCCCGCGAGGCCAATGACATCACGGTCACACACGATGGCGCCCGCACGGTCCTGCCGCTGAAAACGCTACCCTCCTCGCACTGGAACATCGAGCAGGTGCGCCAGTCCGTCCTTCTCAACACGCAGAAGGGAACCGAGGCCCGCGTCAAGGTTACGCCAGGGGCCCGCGAGAGCATCAAGACCTCATCCGGAATGATCCCGGCGACGCGCTACAGCTACACCGGTGACGTCGTCATGGAGCAGTGGTTCGACGACCACGGCCGATGGGTGAAGATTTCTTTCAAGGCTTCCGACGGGTCGACGATCGAGTACATTCTGCAGGGATGACCCCTGCGGATCGCTTCGCCCGCCTTCCCTACCTCCTTTCCGCCGACGACGATCTCCGTCGCCGCGGCCGATGGCTCACTGTCGAGTGCCGAATCGATATCGGCAGCGAGCCCTTTCACCTCACCCTGAGCGACGGCGCTCTCACCTCGCTCGATCGCGGACCGCGGCTGATGCAGTCCACCGTGTTCACGGTGCGCGGCACCGACGAGGCGTGGCAGAAACATTGGGAACCTGTTCCCGCGCCAGGCTGGCACGATCTCTTCGCGCTAACCAAACGCGGCGCCGCGTCGTTCGAGGGTGACCTCCGACCGTTGTTGCAGAACCTGCAGTTCTTCAAAGACCTGCTGGCGCTTCCGCGCCGACTGCCGGAGGTGACCTGATCATGGCACCGGCATTGGATCCGATGGTCGGCCGCTACCTGCGGCTCGAAATCGACGGCGTTCGCCATCGCCTCTACGTCGAGGAAGCAGGCCCGGCGAATGGCATTCCCCTCGTCTGCCTGCATACCGCCGGCGCCGACAATCGGCAGTTTCGTCATCTGCTCGCCGACCCGGAAGTGACGAAGCGCTTTCGGGTTCTGGCCTTCGACATGCCCTGGCATGGCAAGTCGACACCACCCGACGGCTGGGAGAGGACCGAGTATCGACTGACGACGGCGTCCTACACGGCGGCCATCCGTGCCTTTTGCCGGGCCATGGAACTCGACAGGCCGGTCGTCATGGGCTGTTCCATCGGTGGCCGCATCGTGCTCAACCTCGCAATTGCGCACGCTGCGGAGTTTCGCGCCCTGATCGCCCTCGAGGCCGCCGACTTCCAGCAGCCCTGGTACGACACGGCGTGGCTTCACCGGCCGGACGTCCACGGCGGCGAGGTTTGTGCGGCGCTGATTTCCGGGCTGATCGCCCCGCAGAGCCCGCCGGTCAGTCGGCACGAAACGCTTTGGATGTACATGCAGGGCGGGCCCGGCATCTTCAAAGGCGACCTCTATTTCTACCGGGTCGACGGCGACCTTCGCGAAAAGGTGAAGGCCATCGACACAAAGGTCTGCCCGCTCTACCTGCTGACCGGCGAGTACGATTTCTCCTGCACGGCCGAAGACACGCTGCGCACCGCGTCGCACATCGAGGGCGTCGAGGTCCAGGTCATGAAGGAACTGGGCCATTTCCCGATGAGCGAGAACCCCACAAAGTTCCGCGAGTATATCCTGCCGGTGCTGGACAAGATCGCCACCCAAGACCGCGGCTAGAAACCATGAGCGCCTGGCCCTTCGCGTCCTTGCGGGGTTATCAGCGGTCGTGGCTGCTCAGCGATGCCATGGCAGGGTTGATGCTGGTGGCAATCGCGCTCCCGGGTCAGTTGGCGACAGCCCGCCTCGCTGGAATGCCTGCAGAGACCGGTCTCGTCGCATTCGCCGCGGGTTCGATTGCCTTCGCTGCCTTCGGCGGCAATCGCTTCATCTCGGCTGGCGCCGATTCGACCATCGCTCCGATCTTCGCCGGCGTCATTGCGGCCATGGCCGTCAGCGATCCGTCACGTCACATCCAGCTCGCAGCGACGCTTGCCCTGTTGGTCGGAGCGATCCTGGTGATTGCCGGAAGCCTGAAGGCCGGCTGGCTCGCCGACCTGCTTTCCGTGCCCGTGACCACTGGCTTCCTGGCGGGCATCGCCATTCATATTGTCGTTGGGCAATTGCCCGCCATCCTCGGTGTCCCCGCTCCCAACCCCGAGGAGCATCTGCTGATACGGCTTGTCGACGTCCTGCAGCGGATCCCGGAGGCCAACCTTTACGCCACGACGATCGGGATCGCGGTCCTGGCGATGACCATCGGCGCTCACTGGCTTGGCCCCCGGATTCCCGGCGCTTTGCTCGGCCTGGCCGCCGCCGGCCTCGCAACATGGCATTTCGACTTGGCCGGGCGCGGCGTCGAGACGCTGGGAGCGCTGTCGGCCATCGCTCCGTCGATCTCCCTGCCCCTCGTCAACCTGGGCGATCTGACCGAGCTGCTGCCGCTGGCGGGCACGGTCGCCCTCGTCTGCATGATGCAGACCGCCGCGGTCGCGCGATCCTTTCCCTCGACAAAGGGAGTCGCAGACGATGTCAGCCGCGATTTCGTCGGCGTCGGCGCCGGAAGCCTGATCGCGGGCGTTACCGGGGCCTTCGCCGTCAATGCCAGCCCGCCGAGCACCGCCGTCGTGGTCGAGGCAGGCGGTCGCTCGCAAGCGGCGCAGTTGCTTGCCGTTGCCGTCATCGCCTTGCTGGCCGCGACGGCCGGCGCGGCGGCGGCCTACGTGCCGCGGGCGGCGCTGGATGCCGTGCTGGTCTACATCGCGCTCCGCATCTTCCGCCTGGGCGACATGATCAGAATCGCCCGCAGAAGCGCCGGCGAGATTATCCTGGTCATCGCGTCGATCCTGCTGGTCGTCCTCCTGCCCATCCAGCTCGGTGTCGGGCTCGCGATCGTGCTCTCCCTCCTGCACAACACCTATCTGCTGGCGCGCCCCCTCTCCACCCGTCTGGAACGGCTGAAGGGCACGACGATATGGTGGCCGCCGACCAGCCGAGAAGCGAGCGAGAGCATTCCCGGTGTGCTGGTCTTTGCCCCTGCCGCTCCGATCACCTTCATCAATGCCGAGTATATTCACGGCCAGCTCGACAAGGCGTTGGCGGAAACCAAGGGTGTACGGCTCGTCGTGATCGAGGCGAATGGCGTCACCCTGATCGACTACACGGGCGCCGAGTCATTCATCGACAAGATCGCGCGCCTGAGGAGCAACGGAATCGATGTGGCGCTGGCCCGCCTCGAATCCAGCCGCGCCACGGCGGCAGCTCAGCGCAGCGGCCTGCTCGACGCCCTGGGCGCCGATCACGTCTTTCATTCCGTCGAGGAAGCTGTGCGCAGCCTCAGCGCCGATCATCCCAAACCAGCCTGACGGCAAGTCCGGCGAAGACCGTACCGAGCAGATATTGCGGCAGACGGCGCAGACGCCCCGTGCCTGCGAAGATGCCGCGCAGGCGGCTCGCGGCCAGGATAACGGCGCCGTTGACCACCAGTCCGATCAGATTGAGCATCGTCGCCAGCACCATGATCTGTACCGCGACCGAGCCCGCCTCCGGTCGGATGAACTGTGGGAACAGCGCCAGGACGAACAGCGCCATCTTCGGATTGAGCAGGTTGGTGAAGAGCCCTTGCCGGAACACGACACCTGCGGGATAGGCTCGCAACCCGCCGTCCGGCGTGAAGGTCTCGCCTGTCGCCCTGAACGTCTTCCAGGCCAGATAGAGCAGGTAAGCGGCGCCGGCATAGCGCACGATGTCATAGGCGACCGGCACCACGAGGAAGAGTTGCGACAGTCCCAGCGCTGCGGCAAGCGCATGACAATAAGTGCCCGCCTGAATGCCGGCCAATGTGGCAAAGCCCGATGCCCTGCCCTGGCTCATGCTCCGCGAGGCAATGAGCAGCATGTCCGGACCGGGCGTTGCCGTCAGCACCAGGCACGCCACGGCAAACAGCGCCAAGGTGGAAAGGTCGAGCATGGTGCCTTGGGTCGCTAGAGGATCTGGAAGACGTCGTAGACGGGTCCGGCCGGCTCGCGTCGGCCTGTGGCGACGCAGACGATGCGATTGAGGAAGCGGTACTTTTCTGACGACGTCTCGAACCACGGCGTCGTGCGGAAATAGTACTGGCTGGGATCGACCTTCTCGCCCTTGTTGAGTTGCTCGATCACCCAGGCCGGGCCGTGCCGCATGCCGCGGTAGCTCATGTAGACGAGATGGCCGTCATCGGTCTTGAGCGTGAGCCGTACATCGAGCTGAAGAATCCCGTCCCGGCGCTGCAGCAGCCAGTCTCCGGCCGGCGCCGGTAATACCGTTCCCCTCAACTCCTCGCCCTCGAAGGTGCCACCCGTCACGGTGGCGATACGCCGGCGGCCATAGGGCGTCTCGCCGACGTCCGTCACATTCGGATCGACCTGCAGGGTGAGCGTGAAGAGATGGGTGGAACGAAGCGTCGGTCCCGACATAACAATCCTCAGATCTTGGCGGCGCGGCCTTCCCAGTAAGGCGCCCGTAATTCGCGTTTCATGATCTTGCCGATGGTGCTGCGCGGAAGCGAGTCCCGGAACTCCACAGCGACCAACCTTTGTGTCTTGCTGAGCTGGCCGTTCGCCCATTCGCACACGGCGTCTTCCGATGGGGAAGCGCCGTCGCGCCGCACACACAGCGCCATCGCCGACTCGCCCCACTGCTCGCTCGGCACACCGATGACCGCGGTGTCGACGATGTCGGGGTGTTTCAGCAGCAGCACTTCGATGTCGGCGGCATACACGTTGAAGCCGCCGGAAATGATCATGTCCTTCTTGCGATCAAGCAGCACGACGAAACCATCCTCGTCGATCTTGCCCATATCGCCGGACTTGAAGAACAGCCGCCCGTCCTTGTCGTACCAGAAGAGCTCGCGGGTCTTGGTGTCCTGCTTGTAGTAGCCCTTCATCATCATCTCGGCACGGCCGACGATCTCGCCGACCTCGCCCTGAGCCAGCTCGTTGCCCTGCTCGTCGAGGATCTTCAGTTCGACGCCGAAGCCCGGCTTGCCGACGGTATGGAGCTTGTCGGGGTGGAGGTTGGCTTCGAGCATGCAGCTGCCGCCTCCCTCGGTCAGGCCATAGATCTCGATCAAGCGGCCCGGCCAGCGCTTCAGCGCATCTGCCTTCACCTGCGCCCGCAGGGGCGCGCTGGTCGACATCTTGGTCCTGAAGGCGCTGAGGTCGTATTTGTCGAAATCGGCATGGGCCAGGATGCGCTGGTACTGCACCGGCACCAGCATGGCATGCGTCACCTTCTCGGCCTGGGCAAGTTCGAGGAACTTCACCACGTCCGACTTCCGCATCAGGATCGTCGTGCCACCGACACCGACCGTGGCCAGCAGCGAAACCAGCGTCGTGTTGGAGTAGAGCGGCGTCGAGACTAGCGAGATCGTCTCGGGGCCATAGTCGAAGGCCGTGAAACGGATCGGAAGCTGGCTGCGCAGCGCGTGCGAATGGAGGATGCCCTTGGGCAGTCCGGTCGTGCCGGAGCTGTAGATGATGTTGAAATCGTCCAGCGGCTGAAGCTCGACCGCAAACGGCGCGTCGCTCGCCGGCGACAGCCAGGCCTCGAAGCCCTGCCACCCCGCTCGTGCGAAGTCGTAGGCAATGCGGCCGCCCGGAACGAGCTTGGCTAGGCGATCCTCGTAGGGTTCGACCAGGGCGCGATACTGATCTGACAGGAACAGGACCTTGGCGTCGCAGTCGTCGAGCATCTTCTCGAGCGCATCGGCAGCCGCCATGGTCGACAGCGGCACCACGCAGACGCCGGCGCGCAAGGCACCCATGAACGTCTCGAGATATTCGATGGAGTTGGCGGCCAGGACGGCGATCTTGTCGCCGCGCCCCAGGCCCATCTCCGAAAGCCGTCGCGCGATCTTGTTCAGGCGCTTGTCGAAGTCCGCCCAGCTTCGCACCACACCGTCGCATTTGACCGCCGCCTTGTCGGGATGGGCGGCGGCATGGCTCGCGATCAGGTGCGGGATGGAAACGAAGTTCGGAATGTCCTCGACCGCAGGCTGCGGCACGATCGGTTCCGGCAGCACATGCTGGTCGGGGCTCATCTCCGTCCCTCTCCTGCCTTTGGGGCTTACTTCTTCTGTTCGACGGTCTCGACCGCGCCGCCGGCCTTCTTCCAGGCGCCGAAGCCGCCTTCGAAATGCGCCACCGGCGTCAGGCCCATGTCCTGTGCCGTCTTGGTCGCCAGCGCCGAGCGCCAGGCGCCCGCACAGAAGAAGACGAACTTGTTGCCGGTCTGGAAATAGTCCTTGGCGTAGGGGCTCTTGGGGTCGATCCACATTTCGAGCATGCCGCGCGTCACGTTGATAGCGCCGGGGATCGTACCGTCGCGCCACAGCTCGCGCGGATCGCGGATATCGATGAAGGTGACGCCCGACTGGCCATGCGCCTTCATGGCATCGGCAAGCGACATGGTCTCAATCTGGCTGTTCGCCTCGTCGACCATCTGCTGCACGGTCTTCTTGATCTCGAGCGGCATCGAACCCTCCCTACGCAGTGCTCCGGGCCTTGGTAGCATTTTGGCCCGGGCACGCAAGAGAAGGAGGCGCTTACTTGCCCTTCGTCTCCGGAATGGCTTTCAACTCGGCCAACCAGACGTCCGGGCTGCCGTCGGACGGCGCGCGCCAGTCGCCACGCGGCGACAATGAACCGCCCGACGAAATCTTCGGCCCGTTGGGCACCGCCGAACGCTTGAACTGGTTGGTAAAGAACCGCCGCAGGAACAGCGCCAGCCAATGCCGGATCTCCGCCAGCGTGTACGCACGCCGCGCATCGCCATCAAGGTTCACCGGCCACGCGCCCTTCTCGGCATCGTGCCAAGCGTTCCAGGCGAGGAAGGCAATCTTCGACGGACGATAACCAAGTCGCGTCAGGTAATAGAGATTGAAGTCCTGCAGCGCGTAGGGGCCGACAGACTGCTCGGTGGATTGGATAACGCCGCCGGCACCGATCGGAATGAGCTCGGGCGAGATTTCGGTGTTCAGGATGTCGTGCAGGATGTCGGCGGTGTCCTTGTCGACGTCGCCCGAGGCGGCAACGAAGCGGATCAGATGCTGGATCAGCGTCTTGGAAACCGAGCCGTTCGGATTGTAGTGCGACATGTGATCGCCAACGCCATAGGTGCACCAGCCGAGGCCCAGCTCGGAAAGGTCGCCCGTGCCGACCACGAGGCCGCGATGCTGGTTGGCCAGCCGGAACAGATAGTCCGTGCGCAGGCCCGCCTGCACATTCTCGAAAGTGACGTCGTAGACCTTCTTGCCCTTGGCGAAAGGATGGCCGATGTCGGCCAGCATCTGCGTCGCCGCCGGCTTGATGTCGATCTCATCTGCCGTGACGCCCAGCGCCTTCATCAGCCGCCAGGCATTCTTGTGGGTCTTATCCGAAGTGCCGAAGCCCGGCATGGTGTAGGCAAAGACGTTCTTGCGGCTGAGCCCAAGCATGTCCATGGCGCGGCAGGTCACGATCAGCGCATGCGTCGAGTCGAGACCGCCCGACACGCCGATGATTGCATTCTCGGTGCGGCTGGACTGCAGCCGCTGCGCCAGGCCCTGGACCTGGATGTTGTAGGCCTCGTAGCAATTGTCGCGCAGCTTCGCCGGGTCCGATGGCACATAGGGGAAGCGCTCGACGGCACGCTCCAGCGCGACGCGATTCTTCGGCGGCTCCAGGGTGAACGGAATGCGCCGGAAGCGCCCGACCCGCTCGCGTTCATGAAGGGCGCAGTCGGCGAAGCCGCCATACCGCAGGCGCTCCTGGCGGATGCGGCCGAGGTCGATGTCGGCCTGTACGAGCGTCGAATCCTTCTCGAACCGCGTCGACTCGACAAGCTGGTCGCCCAGCTCATAGACGGCGGCGTGGCCGTCCCAGGCGAGATCGGTCGTCGACTCGCCCGGCCCCGCGGCCGAATAGGCATAGGCGGCAACCGCACGCATCGACTGGCTGCCGCACAGCAGCCGCCGCGCCTCCGCCTTGCCAATGGTGATGTTGCTGGCCGACAGGTTCACCAGCAGCTCCGCACCCGCGAGGGCAGCGTGGCTCGACGGCGGGATCGGCACCCACACGTCTTCGCAGATCTCGACATGGAAGGTGAGATCGACACCGCTCGCCTGGAACAGGAGATCGGTGCCGAACGGCACGGTTTGCCCGGCCAGCTCGAGTTCGTGGGTGATGACGTTGGCGCCGGAGACGAAATGGCGCTTCTCGTAGAACTCGCGATAATTCGGCAGGTAGATCTTGGGAACGACACCCAGAATCTCGCCGCGGTGGACGACGACGGCGCAGTTGTAGAGGCGGCTGGATACGCGAAGCGGCGCGCCCACGATCAATACGGGGAAGAGCTTGCGGCTCGCCGCCACGACCTCGGCAATCGAGACCTCGACCTGGTCGAGCAGCGCGTCCTGCAGCAGCAGATCCTCGATCGAGTAGGACGAGAGACCAAGTTCCGGAAAGACCATCACTGCCGCGCGGGCCTTGTCGCCCTTGGCCGCAAGTTTCAGCGTCTCGGCAAGATTATAGGCCGTGTCGGCGACCCTGGTGCGCGGTACGCAGCAGGCCACTCGTACGAATTCGTGGGAGTAGAGCGAATAGAAATCGGACATCGGGACTCCAGTGATCCTCTACGGTCCGATAGCGCTCGTTTCCGATCAAGGGCCGGTGGTTGCGCGACGATGGGCGCGACAGGGATTGAACCCGCGCCCCCCGACATGTCAAGACTATCGGCGATACCCAAGAAGGTGATGCTGAGAAATGCATCACTGCGATTGTTCCGCACAGATGCCATCGAGGCCGGTAAACGGTTCAAGGGGACGGAATGGAATGGACATGGGTGCATCTCGCCTTGGCTGCCTTGGCGGGACTGGTCGGCGGCGCTGTCAATTCGCTCGCCGGCGGCGGCACACTGATCACCTTCCCTGCCCTCACCGCACTCGGCGTGCCGGCATTGCAGGCCAACGTAACGAACACGATGGCCCTGATCCCGGGTTACCTCAGCGGCGCCTTCGCCCAGCGTAGCGCCCTGATCAGCCAGCGCCGCAAGGTCCTGATCTCGGTTCCTGCCGCCGCATTGGGCGGCCTGCTGGGTGGTTGGCTTCTCCTCCGGACAGATGCCGCAACGTTCGAAAAGCTCGTTCCCTGGCTGGTCCTCCTTGCGACGCTGTTGCTGGCGTTCGAGGACCGCATCAAGCAAGCCGTCGCTCGCCTGTCGCACCGTGAGGCCGCCCCGGAAGGGACCGGCAGCGACCTCGCGCTGGTGGGCGTCGTGTTGGTCGGCGCGTTTTACGGCGGTTTTTTCGGTGCCGGCTTGGGGATCGTGGTGCTGGCTCTGATGGGATTGGTCATGTCCGAGACGCTGACGCGCATCAATGCCGTGAAGCAGACGGTCAGCCTGCTCTCGAACTTTGCGGCCGCCCTGCTCTTCTACGGATCCGGGCTGGTCGAATGGCCAGCGGCGATTGCTCTCGGGGTCGGAGCTTTCGTGGGTGGAGAGTTCGGCGGCCTGTTTGCATCGAAGGTCAATCCGCACGTGCTGCGGATCGTCGTGGTGATTCTCGGCATCGCGATCTCGATCGGATTCTTCATCAAGCACTACTGACGACGCCAGGATTCACCCAACCCAAACCAAGGTAAAAAGCATGTCCTCGCTCGTTGCCCTCGATTCGCTGACGGTGGATGTCATCACCGACAATGTGAGTGACACGTATGCGAGCAAACCGGCCTTCGCCGTGTCGGAAATGGCAAGCATCTTGTTGGCGGGCGCAAAGGAGATATCCGGCGAGACTTTGCTGGTCGCCAATCTGGGTTACGGGCTGCGACTGCGGTCGCGCATTGGCGACAAGGAGCATGTGCTTCTCTTCGATACCGGCACCGAAGGCGCCGCCTTCATCCGGAACTGCCGCAATCTCGCAATCGACCTGGGTGAGGTCGAGGATATCGCCGTGACCCACGGCCATTGGGATCACATGGGCGCCCTACCCGCCGCACTCGACGCCATCGTCGCCCGCCGCGGCCGCAACAGCGTATCGGTCCACGTCAATCCCGGCATGTTTAACGAGCGCGGCGTCCTGCTGAAGGACGGCACGATCTTTCCCGCTGCGCGCGTTCCCACACCTGCGGAAATGGAGGCGCGCGGCGCGCGTGTCGTGAACGACGGCAAGGCGCGTCTCCTCCTCGACGGCCACTTCTACTACAGCGGCGAGATTCCCCGAGTGAGCGCCTTCGAGAAGGGCCGCGAGGATCACCTCTGCCGGAGCGACAACGAGGAGGAGTGGCGGCCCGATCCCTTCCTGATGGACGAGCGCATGCTCATCGTGAACGTGCGCGACCTCGGCTTGATCGTGTTCAGCGCCTGCTCGCACGCCGGCATCGTCAATGTCTGCACCGAAACGCGTCGTCTGTTTCCCGACACGCCGATCCACGCCGTCATGGGCGGATTGCACCTCGGCGGCGTCATGGAACACCTGATTCCGCAGACTGTCGAAGCGCTCAAGCCGTTCGACGTCCGCTACTTCATCACCGGGCACTGCACCGGATGGCGCGCACTGCATGCGTTGGCGAACGCTTACGGCGACCGGGTCAGCCAATCGGCCGTCGGCACCACGTACAAGTTCGACCCCGAAACTTCGCCAGACGAGCGCATCTCGCACGCCACGGCGAGCTTCTCGGGCAAGCCATCCTGGTAGAAACAATTCGCAGCAGCAGAGAGCACTTGTTCCATCAAGCAACGCGGCTCGCGGAGTTCTGGCCAAATTCTACTGAAACCGGATCTTCGGCAGGGAGTTGGAGGCGATGGTGGGCGCGACAGGGATCGAACCTGTGGCCACTGCCATGTCAAGACAGTGCTCTACCGCTGAGCTACGCGCCCATCGCCTGAGTTGCTGGGGTGCCTGAGCACCGGCAACGCGGAAGCCCGGTCGTCTACATCGCGGATCGGCGGTTGGCAAGAGCGTGAGGCGTGACGCGCTTCGCCGCGCGGGTTATTAGCAGGGGATGAACAATCTCCCGGCGCTGCCCGATCACGAGGCCCTGGATTGCCGCCTTCCGGCGCAGCAGATGGTTCCCGTGGTGGTGGCATCGCCGCACAGCGGATCGTTCTATCCCCCTGCCTTCCTCGACCAGGCCGCCGTACCCCTCACCGCCTTGCGCCGGGCCGAAGACGCCTTCGTCGACGATCTTTTCGGCGCAGCCCCTGCCCTCGGCATGCCGTTCCTGGCGGCGCGCTTTCCCCGCTCCTACGTCGATGCCAATCGCGAACCCTACGAGCTCGATCCCGGCATGTTCGAAGGTCCGTTGCCGCGGGCGCTCAATCACCGCACGACGCGCGTGGCCGCGGGTCTCGGCATGATCCCGCGCGTGGCCGCCAGCGGCGAAGCGATCTATCGCGGACGCGTGCCGTCAGAAATGATCGAGGAGCGGCTCGAAACCTGCTGGCGCCCCTATCACACGGCGTTGTCGATGCTGGTCGAGCGAACCTACAGCACCTTCGGCGGGGCGTTGTTGGTCGACGCCCACTCCATGCCCTCCTCGGCCTCCAACCTCGGCACACGGGACCGCGACAGCCGCGTCGACATCGTGCTGGGCGACAATCACGGCGAGTCCTGTGCACCCGACCTCGTTGCCTGCGCCGAGACGTGGTTTCGCGCGCGTGGCCTGCGCGTTCTGCGCAACCAGCCCTACGCCGGCGGCTTCACGACCCAGTGTTACGGCCGTCCATCGCTGTCGCGCCACGCGCTGCAGATCGAGATTAATCGCGCGCTCTACATGGATGAAGCGCGCCACGAACGACTGCCCACGATCGGCGTGTTCACCAAACTGATCACCGGGTTTTTGCAAGAGATAGGCAGTCAGTCTCTCGAGATACTGCTGCCTCACCGGCTCGCCGCTGAGTAACCAGACGTCGGGCCAAAAAAAGGGGCCGTGACAAGCACGGCCCGAGTTTAGGGAGGAAACGCCCAAGACGGGCATACAGCAAACAAAGAGGCCGCCGAGGCGGCGTTTGCTGCCCCCTAAGAATGGTGCACCTGCGAAGGGATTTCAAGAACAAAAAAGAGCCCTGAATTCACATGTTTAACGTCTGTCTATGTGTGCGATTCGGTGTGTCTTTTTTGCAACGCACAATAATCCTGGGACACAGCTCTGCGCCGAACGCATTGCTTCTGCAGAAGCAGGCACCCTGCATTTTTTTGTAGGATATTCAAAGGCTTGAAGCCTGGATGGAGGACGAGTTGGCTAAGAAATTTGTCGTTGCAATGATGATGCATGAAACGAACACCTTCTCTCCCCTACCGACGCCCATAGAATCCTTTGCCCGGGCAGGGTCTCTGGACGGTCCCGTCGCCATCAAGGAGGCCGAAGGCACCAACACCTCGCTGGGCGGCTTTATCGACGTTGCACGCAAGGCTGGCGCGGAATTTACCGTGCCGATGGCGGCATCGGCCCATCCGTCGGGCCTGGTCACCAAGGCCGCCTACGAGCAGATGACGACGGCGATCGTCGACGAGGTGAAGAAGGGCTGCGACGCGGTCCTGCTCGCCCTGCACGGCGCCATGGTCGCCGAGCACTACGACGACGGCGAAGGCGAGCTGCTGAACCGCATCCGCAAGATCGCCCCCGATGTGCCGATCGCCGTGGCGCTCGATTTCCACACCCAGATGACCGACGCCATGATCAACGGCGCCAGCATCATCACGGGCTACCGCACCTACCCGCATATCGACATGGCCGACACCGCGCAGCGTGCGGGCCGGACCCTGATCCGGATGCTGGCAGGCGAAGTCGAGCCGAAGATGGTGTGGGGCAACCGGCCGATCATGAGCAGCTCACTGGTCCACACGCCGTCGCGCGAGCCGATGAAGACCCTGATGGGCATGGCCAACCAGGCCGAGGATACCGGACAGGTGCTGAACGCCTCGGTGTTCGGCGGTTTCCCGCAAGCCGACATCCCGCACCTCGCCCTCTCTTCCGTGATCGTCTGCGACAAGCGCACCGCCGAAGGCGAGATCCTCCTGAACAAGATCCTCGATACGGCCTGGGACAAGCGCGAGGGCTTCCTGTTCCATCCCGAGCCGCTCTCCGTCCAGGTGGCGCGCGCCAAGTCGTATGACGGCGGGCCCGTCGTCATGGCCGATCACGGCGACAACACCGCTTCGGGTGGCACGCAGGACGTGATGAGCGTCATCGAGGAAGCCATGAAGCAGGACCTCGAGGATGCCTGCGCCGGGCCGATCTGCGATCCGGCTTGTGTCGAGCAGATGATCAAGGCCGGTGTCGGCGCCGAAGTGACCTTGGAACTAGGCGGCAAGGTCGACATGCCGGCCATGGGGCTGAAGGGCAAGCCGCTCAAGGTCACCGGCAAGGTGAAGGCGATTACCGACGGCCAGTTCGTCGTCACGGGCCCGATGGCGACCGGCACCACGGTGCGCATGGGCCGCACTGCCGTCCTCGACACCGGCAAGATGCAGATCGTGGTCTCCGAGAAGCGCGCGGAGCCTTACGACCTCGGCGTCTTCACCCATTGCGGCATCGATCCGCGGCGCAAGAAGTACGTGCTGATCAAGTCGCGCCAGCATTTCCGCGCGGGCTTCGAGCCGATCGCCAAGCATATCGTCATGTGCGACGGTGACGGCTGCACGGCGTCCGACCTCAAGCTGTTCAAGTACACGAGGGTGAAGCGGCCGCTCTATCCGTTCGACCTCGACATGCGGCTCGGCCGCAACGAAGCCTAGGAGGTTCGACATGGCTGCTTATGATGTGGTCATCCGCAACGGCCAGGTGGCCGACGGGACCGGCAAGAAGCTCTTCGCCGCCGACGTCGCGCTAAAGGGCGATCGCATTGCGGCGGTCGAGGCCCCCGGCTCGCTCAAGGGCGACAACGAGATCGACGCCAAGGGCAAGGTCGTGGCGCCGGGCTTCATCGACGTCCACACCCACGACGACACGGCGCTGATCGACAATCCCACCATGGCGATGAAGGCGAGCCAGGGCGTGACCACCGTCGTGTGCGGCAACTGCGGCGCCTCGGCCGCACCGTTCACGCGCGACGATATCGGTCACTTCCTGACTCTGATCGTGAAGAAGCCAGAGAATGTCGCCAAGAGCTTCGGGGAGTTCGCCGACAAGGTCCAGGCGGCAAAGCCCGCCATCAATGGCGCCTTCCTGATCGGCCATTCGACGCTGCGCATGAATGCCATGGGCGACAATCTCGCCCGCCAGGCAACGGCGCCCGAGATCGGCGTCATGCGCGACCTGCTCGACCAGAGCCTCGAACAGGGCGCCATCGGCATGTCGAGCGGCCTCTTCTATCCGCCAGCAATGGCGGCCTCGACCGACGAGGTTGCCGAGATCGCCAAGCCGCTCGGCAAGTGGGGTGGCGTCTACACCGCGCACATGCGCGACGAAGGCGACGACATCCTGAAGTCGATGGACGAAACGTTCGAGATCGGCCGCCGCGCCGGCGCCGACGTCATCGTCTCGCATCACAAGTGCTCGGGCCGCACGAACTTCGGTCGCATGACGGAGACGCTGCCCAAGTTCACCGAGGCGATGAAGCAGCAGCAGATCGCCTTCGACGTCTATCCCTACGTCGCGGGCTCGACGATCCTGCGCAAGGAGATGCTGGACCGCGCCGACAAGGTGCTGATCACCTGGTCCGACACGGTGAAGAACGTCAGCGGTCGCGACCTCAAGGAGATTGCCCAGGAGATGGGCTGCTCGATCTACGACGCAGCCGACCGGCTGCAGCCCGCGGGCGCGATCTACTTCATGATGGACGAGAAGGATGTGCAGAGCGCGATGGCGCATCCCGGCGCCATGATCGGCTCCGACGGAATCCCCTTCGATACCCACCCGCATCCGCGGCTCTGGGGCACCTTCCCGCGGGTGCTGGGCCACTACTCGCGCGAACTGAAGCTCTTCCCGCTGGAAGATGCGGTGCGCCGCATGACGTCCTACTCGGCGCAGCGCTTCCATCTCACCAAGCGCGGCGAAGTGAAGCCCGGCTTCTATGCCGACATCTGCATCTTCGATCCGGCAACCGTGATCGACACGGCAACCTTCGAGAAGCCGATCTCGCCGGCCAAGGGCATCGATACGGTGCTGTGCAACGGGGAGATCGTCTGGCGCGACGGCAAGGTCGGCAGCGGTCGCGCAGGCCGCGCGCTGCTGCGCCAGCATCTCCAGAAGGAAGCGAAGGCCTAAGGGCCTTCGCACACTTTCAAAAGATCAGCCTTCGTCGCGGCGTGTCCGCTCCATGCGTTCGTGGCGCTCCTGCGCCTCGACCGAGAGCGTAGCGATGGGACGGGCTTCGAGACGCTTCAGGGAGATCGGCTCGCCGGTCTCCTCGCAGTAGCCGTAGGTCCCCTCCTCGATCGACTTCATCGCCTGGTCGATCTTAGAGATCAGCTTGCGGAAGCGGTCGCGGGTCCGCAGTTCAAGAGAGCGATCGGTTTCAGCAGTCGCGCGATCGGCGAGATCGGGCTGCGCCAGGCTCTCCTCCTGCATGTTCTGCAACGTCTGGTTAGACTCCTCGATCAGCTCGCCCTTCCACTTCAGCAGCTTCTGACGGAAGTACTCCTGCTGCATCGGGTTCATAAAAGGCTCACGCTCAGTCGGCCGATAATTCTGCGGCAACGTGATCGACATCGTCGGCAACTCCACTCGCAGCGACTACTGGTCCACCGAGGGGACGGCGGGCCCTTGAGGCGCGCGGAGTATAGGGACGGCCCTTTCCATCGCAAGAAGGTTCAGTGTCGTTGACTGATTCTAGCCGTGCACTGCAGCATAGGTTGCCGTTTGATCAGCCTCTATTTTTACAGGGCTTTTTCGACTCTCTCGGCAAAGTGATGTTGCGCTGCAGCAAATGCCTTCAAAGCGAGCAGACGGGTAAACGTCGTGGATAGGTCGAAAGCACTATCCGTTTGAAAGCCGGCCTCGGCTGCCCGTTCCAGTGTTTCACCCCGACTGACGGCAGACAGGAATGCCCCTTCGGCTTCGCTGAGGCCGACAAAGGCCGCATCGCCCTCCCGCCGCAGGACCAGGAGGTTTACGCCTCCGGCCCCAAGATCGACGGTTTCGTCTGCGGCCCCTGGTTGAGAGACCTGCCAAATCCGATCGATGGGATAGCTCGAACGGAGGACGGCCGCCCCAGGCGCCAGCGCGAGGGCCAGCTCGGCAACGCGCGCCGCCGGCAACGACGAGAGGTCCGCGGCGGTCAAATGGTTCGTTGCCGGACTGTGGAAGGCGAGGTTCAGCGCCCAATCGAGGCGAGCCACATCGGCAAGATACGGCAGGGCGGCTGCAGGCTCGTAACCTGCGATGAATACCGGGAAGCCGGCACCGTATTCGGCCAGCACCGGCTGGCGCGGCAAATCGGCTGCGACATAGCGCTTGGCCATTGCCCGGAAGAAATCCTCGCCGACGACCGCCTGCACGGTCGAGAAGGTCGCCGCCAATGCAGCGACCAGGCTTTGCTCGACGTGATGGCGATAAACGCGAAGCCGGGCCGCCGCACTGATGGCGTCTCCCACCACGGCCGCCTCCAGTCGCGGCTGGTCCTCGCCTTTCACGATGCCGGCAAAGGCCGCCTGTAGATCACGCAGCCCGAGCATCCGCCCCTGCCCTGACGTCCAAAGCGCGACCGGCGCGTGCTGCCTCTTCAAGGAGGATAGCGAGCGCCGGGATGTCGGTGTCCCATTCGAGCAACGTCGGACGCGGCCCGTAACCTTCAAGGACCGCATCGAACAGCGACCACACCTCCTCGCTCACCGGACTGCCGTGATCGTCGATCAGGATCGGCTCTCCATCAGCATCGTTCACCGCATGGCCGGCGAGATGGTATTCGCCGATGGCCGATGCCGGCAGGTCCGCAAGCCAGGCCGCGGGATCGAGCCTGAGATTGTGCGCCGTCACCACGATGTTGTTCACGTCCAACAGCAGACCGCAGCCGCTTCGGCGCACGAGCTCGCCAAGGAAGGCCGGTTCCGAGAGCGTCGAATGTGCGAAACCCAAATAGCAGGATGGATTTTCGACCAGGACCTGGCGCTTCAAATGATCCTGAAGCCGCTGGACATTGCGCACGACAACGTCGAGCGCTTCCTCGGTGTAGGGCAGCGGGAGAAGGTCGTTGAAGTAACGGCCGCCGCTCACGCTCCAGGCAAGATGATCGGAGACCAGTGCCGGGGCGAGGCGATCTGCGAGAGCCGCGACACGGTCAAGATGGGTGTCGTCGATGCCCTCGACGGAGCCGAGCGAGAGGCCCACGGCATGAAGGGAGAACTCGTAGTCGCCCCGCAGCCGCTCGAGGGTCCGCAGGGCCGGTGACCCGGTAAGATAGTTCTCTGCGTGGATCTCCAGAAAACCCGCCGCCGGCCGGTCATGCGCCACCTCCGCCAGATGCGGCGAGCGCAGGCCGATGCCGGCGACAGCTCGCATGCTCAGCCAGCAGTCAGCTTGCCGCCAACGATCTTGTCGCAGGTGCCCTTCGGAACAGAGATCCAGGCGTCATTCTGATGGTCCGTCTTCGACGTCCCGGCACAGGACGACTTCGCCGTCTGGCAGTCGTTCTTGCCGGCCTTGGCCACGCCGTAGCACTTCTCCATGTTGCCTTGCGCCTGGACGGTGGCCGGCAGTGCAAGGGCGGCAGCGAGAGCCGTAGCAATGGCAATGCGGGTCGTGTTCATGAAAATCTCCTGACATGACGGCATGGAGTATATAGGCCAGCTCGAGTTCACCGGCCGTCACACGCGGGCTATCGTAGCCACAGCCTGGAGTCACGCAAACTTGTTCGACAAGCCCGGCAATGCCTTACTTTCGCCCGGAGATTTCGTGCGTCACGCCGATCGACCGGACTGGGGCCTCGGCCAGATCCAGTCGATTGCCGGGCATCGCATCACCGTTAATTTCGAGAACGCCGGCAAGGTCGTCATCGACGGGAACGTGATCGAGCTCCAGCCAGCCGACCTGCCGCGACCTTGAGTTCTGCCGGCGTATTCACGTTCAGGAACGATTCAGCGCCACCGCCCGGCCAGACCAGTTCCTCAAAGACGTAGCGCCGCGCGAACTCGTCGACCCGGCGTACGCCCTCCTCCAATACCGCCCGCCTGAGATCGCCTGCGAGCTTGACCGACCAGACGGCGAGCGTGTGCTCGCGCCGCTTGCCGTGCCGGACCATCAGCACGTCGGGTTCGGGGACATGCATGAGCCCGCAAAGCCGCACCGTCAGATCGAGCGGCAGGAAGGGCACGTCGGCCGGCGCCGTCAGGATCCAGCCGGCGTGCGGATGCTCCCGCAGCGACCATTCCATCCCGGCCAGGATACCGGCCAGTGGGCCCAGCCGCCGCCCCTCGCGTCGTGCCGCGCGCTGGATGTCGGGCGGATCGGCAATCACCGCCACCTTGAGCTTGCGAAAGGCAGGCGACGGATCGTTTGCCACGACGACCAGATCCATGACCTGAGGCCGGAGCCGTTCAACCACATGCGCCACCATCGGCCGGCCTGCCAGCTGCCGCAGCGGCTTCAGCGGCCCAGGTCCCATCCGTCGCCCCTCACCGCCCGCCAGGACAACACCGACCAGAGCTCCGGCACGCACCGGGCCAAAATGTTTCGCCGCTTCTGCCATCATGGTGGCACTATGCGGGCCGCCTGAAATCAAGCAAGGGGAGGAACGCATGGCGCTCAGCATCGCCAAGGTCGCGAAATGGCTGCAGCAAGTCGACAAGTCGCGTGCCGTCGTCGGCTGGTGGCCCGAACATCTCATGCCCGCGGACGAGCGCACGGCCTACAAGATTCAAGACGCGTTCCTGAAGAAGCAGGTCGTCAAGCAAGGCCCCTGCGTCGGCTACAAGATCGCGCTGACCTCGCCGCAGATCTGGGAGCAGACCGGACTGCGCGGGCCCGCCTACGGACCGATCCGCAAGAAGCGTGTGTTCGAGCACAAGGCTACGGTTCGCGCCGACCGCTGGACCCGCCTCGGTGTCGAGCTAGAGATCATCCTTACCGTGAATGCCGATGTGCCGAAGCCGAAAGGCAAAGGCTACGATAAGGATTCAATCGCACCGTATGTCGGCGACGCTCGCGCGGGCTTCGAGCTGATCGAGGACCGCGGCGCCGACTACAGCCGCCTCACCGTCAATGCGCTGGTCATGGACGCTGGCTGGAACGGTGGCTCGCTGCTCGCCAAGCCGAACAAGGATTGGCGCAAGCTCGACCTTGCGAACCTCGATGGCTCGATTTCCTTCGACGGCAAGGTCGTGCGGACCGGTCATTCCGGCGATGTCCTGGGCCATTGCTACAATTCGCTGGCCTGGCTCGCCAACAAGCTCGGCGAGCACGGCAAGCGCCTGAAGAAGGGCATGATCGTCTCGAGCGGCAGCATGGTCGCCTGCCAGTTCGTGCCGCCGGGCAGCACCGCGACGGGCCGCATCGAGGGCCTGGGCGAGGTTACGCTGAAGTACGAGCTGCCGAAGTAGCTAGCCCAGCGTCGCGTCCGGCCGCAGCCGCCGCCATGACAGGCGGCGCACGGCGTCCCGGCCGACGACCAGGGCGTCGTAATCGTCCGGAAAGAGCTGGGCGATTGCCGGATCGAGCGCATTGAGGCCGCCGGCATAGGCACCGAAGGCCGGCAGGATGAGGCGCCTGCCGTCAGTCAGAAAACAGCGCCGCCGCAGGCCACGACCACGCACCGTAAGCGCGGCCACGGGATGGAAGTGGCCGGAAACTTCACCGTCGGCCGGACCGAAATGCGCCTCGTGGCGAAACACGAGCGGACCGTGGTCGATCTCCTCCGCGACATCGCCCCAACCGGCGGGCGGCGGAGCAGGATCGTGGTTGCCGGCGATCCACACGAAGCGCACCCGAGCGGCGAGCCGTTCGATCTCGGCGCGCTCCTCCTCAGGCAGACGAGCAACGGCATCGCGGTCGTGGAAGGAATCGCCAAGGCAGACGACGGTCTGTGGCCGCACTGCGTCGATCAGGGCGGCCAGCGCCCCCAGGGTCTGGCGCGTATCATGCCGCGGCAGAAGCTTGCGGGCATTGACGGCATAGGAGGAGCCCTTCTCCAGATGCAGGTCGGCAACCGCCAGCAGCCGTTCCGTCGGCCAGTAGAGGGCGCCCATCGGCAGCGCCTGCAACGTCTCCCCGGCGCAAATGAACTCAAGGCCATTCATGGATGGATCACGACCTGCGCGCCGGTCGGCACGAGGGACCAGATCTCGCGAATCTCCGGATCGGTGACGGCGACACATCCGGTCGTCCAGTCGCGGGCTGGATGGGGCGTGCGGAGCTTGCGCCAGCCATTGGGCAGGCCGTGGATATAGATGTCGCCACCCGGCGGGACGTCGAGTGCCGCGGCATGCGCCTTGTCCCTGTCGTCGGGATAGGAGACGCGCAGCGACAGGTGAAAGGAGCTGCGGGGGTTGCGGGCATCGATTGTGTAGCTGCCTTCGGGCGTGCGGCCGTCGCCCTCCCGCTCCTTGTGCTGGTCCGGCGCGAATCCCAGGGCAACACGGTATTCCTTCAAGATCCTGCCTTGACGCTTCAGCAGCATGCGACGATCGCCCTTGTACACTTCCACGAGGTCGGCCTGCTCCGCCTCCGGTGCCATTGCGGGCGCCACCGCCGGCGGCGCGAAGCCGCGCCAGAATCCCGCCACGATCTCCCGCCAATTCATGGCGCGCACGATTGACCGGTCCCAGCCTCGTGCGCAAGGTGATCCCATGCGTCGACTTGTGTGTTTCGTCCTCGCGGCCCTGGCCATCGCGCCAGCGGGAGCCTTCGCCCAGATGCAGCCGCATCGCGCCGAATATGCGCTAAGGCTGGGCACGGCTGCCAATGCGCCCCGCATCGGCACAGCCGTACAGGACCTGACGCAGGATTGCGCCGGCTGGCGCCTCAAGCGCGACATCCTGACGGAGATCGCGCTCACCGCTTCCTGGAAGATGAACCTCTCCTCCAAGCTCGATGCGGAGGAGCTGCGCACCGGCAATGCGCTGCGTTACCGTACCGTGCAGGTTCAGAACGGCAATGCGCGCGAGACCAAGGGGCGCGTCCAGAAATCCGAGAAGGAAATCCGTGCCGAGATTGCCTACCCGGAAGGACCGCCTGCCCAGTTCACCTTGCCGCCGCCGACCTTGATGCCGGTTGCCGCGATCGACCACTTGATCGAGCGGTTGCGGGCCAAGGCCGCCGCCTTCCCCGCCCTCATGTTCGACACCGAAGTGATGAGCGATGTCTTCCTGATCGACGTGACAGAGCTGGAGGACGGTCGGCTGCGCGGGTCACGCCCGGCCGACAAGCCCGTCGCCCTGCCCAAGGTCAAATCCTGGCCTGTCTACATGACCTTCACGCGCGGCCGGCAGCAGGCGCAGAAGCCACTGTTCGCGGTCTCGGCCCAGGTCCTCGAGAACGGCGTCCTGGACCGGCTCACCGTCGAGACCGGGCTGCTGACCGTCACGGCCGACTTGCAATCCCTGGAGATGCGGCCGGCCGCGACATGCCCCCGGTCGTGACGGGCTGAGGGCACGACCGCCGCCCCTCGTGCAACCGATTGCACGAGCAAAACTCACCGCATCCTGAGGAGGTCTGAGGCCGCCGGGTCTTGCATCTGAAACCGAAGCGGGCGAGATTTTTAGCGCTATGCCGCTCGCTGCCCGCTTCGTCCTGAAAGCCCTGGATCGACTTTCCGTCGGCCGCCTCACCATGAGGCTTCCCAATGGCCGCGTACATGTCTTCGGCGGCCCACAGGCCGATCTCCATGCCGAAGTCGACGTGAGGGACTGGCGCTTCTTCCGCCTGGTTCTGATCGACGGTGATATGGGTTTTGCCGAGGCCTACATGGAAGGCTTCTGCGATTCGCCCGACCTGCCCGCTCTTATTCGCCTGCTCGCGGCCAACGAAAAGGCACTCGGCAAGGTAAGCCGCACCGGCGCCCTGCACACCCTGATGCGCAAGCTGCTGCACCGCCGGAACGCCAATACGCGCGAGGGCTCGAAGAAGAACATCCACGCCCACTACGATCTCGGCAATGAGTTCTACAGCCTCTGGCTCGACCCCTCGATGACCTACTCCTCTGCCCTCTACGACGGCGAGGAAGGCAAACCGTTGGAAGTCGCTCAGATCGCCAAGTACGAGCGCATCCTCGACCGGCTGGGCGCCCGTCAGGGCGACAGCATCCTCGAGATCGGCTGCGGCTGGGGCGGTTTCGCCGAAGTGGCGGCTCGCCGCGGCCTGAAAGTCACCGGCGTGACGATCTCCAGAGAGCAGCTCGAATATGGCCGCGCCCGCCTGGAGCGCGCCGGGCTCGCCGACCGGGTCGACCTGCAGTTCTGCGACTATCGCGATATCCAGGGACGCTACGACCATATCGTCTCGATCGAGATGATCGAGGCCGTGGGAGAACACTACTGGCCCGACTATTTCGCGGCTCTGAAGCGGCATGTCGCCCCCGGCGGTTCGGCGATCGTGCAGGCGATCGTCATCGCCGACGACTTCTTCGAGCGCTACCGCCGCCAGCCCGACTTCATCCAGACCTACGTCTTTCCCGGCGGCATGCTGCTTTCGCCAACCAGCCTGCGCGAACAGTGCCGCCAGGCCGGCCTGAAGGTCGCCGAAATCTATAGTTTCGGCTTGGACTATGCGCGGACCCTCGAAACCTGGCTGGGACGGTTCGACCGGGTAGCCGACCAGGTCGGCCGGATGGGCTTCGACGAGCGTTTCCGTCGGATGTGGCGGTATTACCTGGCCTACTGTGCCGCAGGCTTCTCGACTCGGCGCACAGACGTTTTGCAGGCGCATTTCAGGCATATATAACTGTCGGCAACAAAAGGGCCCGCCGCTCGAAGGTGTGCCGAACAGGAAGGCAAAACCCGCGTGCATGCGCCCAAGTCCGGCATCGCCACGATGACGACGTCTGTGAGATTGAGTTTCGACCGCCTGGTCGCCTACTCCACCAATCAGCTCCCACTGAACATGGCGGCCCTGCCAGTGGTGCTGAATGTCAGCCATTTCTATGGCGAGGTCCTCAAGGTGCCCCTGGGCATCATGGGCCTGATCTTCATCGCCACCCGCGTGATCGACGCGATTCAGGACCCGGTCATCGGCCTGATCAGCGACAAGTTCACCCATCGCGGCCCGCGCGGGCGGCTGACTTTCGTGGCGCTGATGCTGCCGCTGCTGACTGGCGGCTTCTACATGCTGTTCCATCCGCCGCAGTCGCTATTCGACCAGCCGGTCCTGCTCGCGACCTGGCTGTTCGCAGCGCTGTTCGTGGTCCATCTCGGCTACGCTGGCGTCTCGATCAGCTATCACGCTCACGGCGCCGAACTGACCGACGACTATAACGAGCGGACGCGGGTCACCGTCGGTCGCGAGGTGTTCGGTCTGCTGGGCATGACCCTGGCCGTCGTGTTGCCCACGTACTTCACGGCGAAGCTCGGCGACCACGCAGGCTACGTCTACATGGGGCTGATCTTCATCCCCATCGCCATCCTCTTTGCTCTGCCGACGCTCATCTGGTCGCCACCGTCGGTGCATCCGCCCGTCGTCCGCGAAGAGCCCGAGACCCATGTCCGCTATTTCCGGAACTGGCTGGTCGGACTGATGCCGTGGCTCGCTCGGCCGACGCAGAACATGGACAAGAGCTTCACGCTCAAGACCCTCGTGCCGTTCTTCGCACCGATGAAGAACAAGCTGTTCCGCCGCCTTTTGCTGGTCTTCATCGTCAATGGCTCGGCGCTTGGCGTCGCCGTTTCGGTGATGCTGTTTTACGTCGAGCACGTGTTGAAGGGCGGCAAGCTGCAGGCCGGCGTCATCCTGCTGGTCTATTTCGGTTCTGCCGCCGCCAGCGTGCCGCTGTGGCTGATGCTGTCGCGCCGGCTCAGCAAGACCGCTGCCTGGTTCATTGCGATGGTGATGACCGCTGCCGCGATGCTCCTCGCCGTATTCCTCGGCGCCGGCGATTTCATCTGGTTCGTGCCCATCGCCATCATCACCGGCCTCGGCATCGGCGCCGATTATGGCCTGCCGCCTTCGGTCCTGGCGGACATTATCAACTCCGACGAAGGCAAGGACACACGCGGAGACACCGGCGCCTATTTCGGCCTGTGGGCGCTGTCGACCAAGCTGGCCACCGCCATCGGCGCGGCAGGTTCGCTGCCCGTGGCAGCCATGCTGGGGTTCAATCCCGGCATGGGCCAGTACAGCAGCACAGCGCTGATCGTGGTCTACATCGCGCTGCCGGTGACGATCAAAATCATCGCCGCCTTGCTCATCTGGTACATCCGCATCGAAGCCGAGCGCGGCTCGGTGCGCGACGAAATCCTGGGCCGCCGCGCTGGCGCGGTGGCCTAACCAGGCTCAGGCAAGGAAGCTAAGCTTCTGGGGCTGGCGCAGTCCGTAGTCGCGCTGCAGGCCCCAGCAGCCCTGCGCTATGGTGGCGAAGACGCTGCGGAAATCGACCGTATGCTTGAGGTCGCCATCCTGCAGGTCGTGCAGTGACGGGTAGGCTCCGTGCAGCCCGCCCTTCACGCTGCCACCCATGACGAACTGCGGCGCAGCGGTGCCATGGTCGGTGCCGGCGCTGGCGTTCTGTTTGGCGCGCCGACCGAACTCCGAGTAGGTCATCACCACCACGTCGTTCCAGCGATCGGCCGCGATCAGATTGTGCCGCAAGGTGGCAAGGCTCGACGCCAGATAAGCGAGCAACCGCTCCTGCGTCGGCGTCTGGTTGGCATGCGTATCGAAGCCGCCCAGCGCCACTTTGATCGCCACCACCGGCACCTTCGAGGTGATCACCCTCGTCGCAACATCGAGCTGCCGGCCGAGCAGAAACTCCTGGCCATAGGCCTCGGCCGGCGCTGCCGCTGCACGCAGCTTGTCGCGCAGGCCCGCCGCTGCGGCATTGATCTCGTGCCGCACGGCCAGCAGGTGACGCAGGGCTGGATTGCCGCCATCGCCCATGCCCTGTGCGTCTTTGAGGTTCTGCGCCTGGCGCAGGAAGTTCTCGGCGTCCTGCATCACGATGGTGCGCAGCTCGGGACCGGTCGACGGCAGAGCATTGGTGTCGGCCACGATGCAATCCACCCCGGCGCCCTTGGGCAGGCTGACGCCCTGGAACGATTGCGCAATCCAGCCTTCGTTCAACGTCTGGCTCGAGGCCGACGCCGTGTCCCAGATCTCGATCGAACGAAAGTGCGAGCGGTTGGGATATGGATAGCCGACGCCCTGCAAGATCGCGAGATCGCCGGCTTTCCATGAGTCCATCAGCGGCTGCAGCTTCTCGTGGAGCCCGACCCTTTCGTCGAGCTGGATCACTCGCTCGCGCGGCACGCCGATGGCCGGCCGCAACTCGCGATACTTGGCATCGGCATAGGGTACCAGCGTGTTCAGCCCGTCGTTGCCGCCCTTCAATTCGACCAGGAGCAGGATCCGGCTCATCGTCCCCTCCTCACTTGAGCTGATAGGCCGTGTCGAGCATTGCCGACGCGACGGCGGCGCCCGGCGTGCCGGAAGCATCGACCGAATCGATCGGTTGGCGCGGCAGCAGCGTGCGCACGAGGGTGGCGCTGTCGACGCCTGTCATCGTCGGACCCAACCGTACTTCGACGCCGGCATTGCGCAGGCTGCGCCCTTCGACTGGCCGACGCTCCGCCATTTGCATCTGCTGCATTTGCATCGTGCTGTCGTCGCCGCCGATCTGTTGTTTACGATCTGTGCGGCGATTGGGGCGCTGCGCCATCATCATGCCGCCCTCCATCGACGCCACAGTCGTGGCCTCGATCATGCGGCGCAGGAACTGTTGCCGCAGCAGCAGGGTATAGGTGGAAATCCAGCTCTCACCGCCCAGCCAGCCCTTCACATTGGGAGGGTCGAACGGCACTTGCCCCAATCCCTGCAGCATGCGGATCAGACCGGTCTTTTCCGGCACCGGCAGGCCGAGCATGTGGACGCTGCCCACGATCAGATCGATCGGTGACTTGATGAGCGCACCGCGGTTGGCCGGATCGCGGAAAGCTGGGGACAACAGTATGGCGCGCACCAGCGGCTTGATCTCGTAGCCGCCCCGGCGGAAGTCGGCCGCCAGCCGCTTGACCTCGGCGGGGTCGGGCTTCAGCGACACGAACTCCAGCCACATCTTCTGGACAATCGTTTCGGCCGTCCGCGGGTGCGCAAGCAGAATCGCCAGGATCTCTTCGCCGCCGAAGCGGCCCTTCTTGCCGAGGAAGGTCTTCTCGCCGTCGTCGTGCTGTCCCTGGCGCTCGACGAACTGCCCGGTTTCGCGATTCACCGACCAGCCAGTAAAGGCACGCGCCGCGGCTTTGATATCGGCTTCGGTGTAGTGCCCCTCGCCCAGGGTGAAGAGTTCCAGAAGCTCGCGCGCAAAGTTCTCGTTCGGCTGACGTGCCACCGAGCGCATGCCGTCGAGATAGATCAGCATCGCCGGGTCGCGCGCCACATCCTTCAGGAGGGTCGCGTAGTTGCCCAGCGCTTCGCGGCGGAACAGCGCGTTCTGCCGAAACAGCGCGGGCGCGTAGCGCACCTTCAGCATCGAGGAGGTGAAATGGTTGTGCCAGAACAGCACCATGCGCTCGACCAGCGGCTGGTCGGTCGCAAGCATCTCCTCGATCCACCAGTTCTTGAGCTCGCGACCCTGCTCCTGGATCGGCCGCACAGTCTCGAGCTTCTTGCCGTCGATGCCGTCCTTGCGCTGCGCTTCAGCCGCCTGCTGCTGGCGGCGAACTTCGGCCGGCCCCTGGTTCAGCCACTCCGGCGCCGGTGTACCGGCTGTGCGCCGGACATTGCCGAGCAAACGGTCGACGGCAGCGGTGCACTCGAGCTGCTCGAAGGCATGAATCTCCGCCGGTGTTGCGCCGAACGACGTGCGCGACAGCAGATGCCGGGCCTCGTCGAAGTCCATCGCTGCAGCCGCGCGAACCGATGACGTCGACCACAGACCGGTGGAAAGCGCGGCAATGCCGCCAACGAACCCACGACGACCGAGATGGAAGGCCATGCAGTGCCTCCTGTTACTGGGGCGGCCGCGGTGCCGCCGGCTCGCGCGGACGCTGCGGCGCCTGCGGTACGCCCGCAAAGCGGTCGGCGAAGATCACGTACATGCGCTCGCGCTGCTCAGGGCGAAGCTTCGGCTCGAACGCCGCCAGCGTCCGCAGATTCTCCTTGATCAGCTCGCTACGCAGTTCGCTCACACGGTCGATCAGCCCCTCGACCTTCTTGAGGTCCGGCTGCGGGAGGCGCATTTCAGCCGCCACCTGTTCGCGATCCCGGTGAATTTCCTGCAGGCGTTCGCGGCGCTTGGCGGCGTGCTGCTCGATCAGGCCGCGGAACACTTCGCGCTGGCCTTCGTCGAGG